>CACJUF010000027.1 GCA_902596515.1 uncultured Pelagibacteraceae bacterium | reverse complement strand
AAGCTGAATTAAACGGTTTAGAAGGTGTTTCAAAATTACCAAAGTCATTAAAAGTTTTATTAGAAAATTTACTTAGGTATGAGGACGAAATATCAGTTAATAAAAAACAAATAGAAGCAGTAAAAAAATGGCTTGATACAAAAAAATCAAAAACTGAAATAGCTTACAGACCAGCTAGGGTTTTACTCCAAGATTATACAGGGATACCAGCAGTGGCTGATTTAGCTGCTATGAGAGAAGCTGTAAAAGAAAAAAATAAAGATCCAAATACAATTAACCCACTATCTGCAGTTGATTTAGTTATTGATCACTCTGTTCAAGTTGATCAATCAGCCAAAAAAGATTCATTTGAAAAGAATGTAGATATCGAATTTAAAAGAAACAGCGAAAGATATTCCTTTTTAAAATGGGGTCAAAGCGCTTTTAACAATTTTAGAATTGTTCCTCCAGGAACTGGTATCTGTCATCAGGTTAATTTAGAGTATTTATCAAAAGTAGTTTGGTCAGAAGAATACAAAGGAGAAAAATATTTATTCCCTGATACTCTTGTTGGAACAGACAGTCATACAACCATGGTCAATGGCTTATCAGTTTTAGGATGGGGTGTTGGTGGAATTGAAGCTGAAGCAGGTATGTTGGGGCAGCCTATTTCAATGTTAATCCCTGAAGTCATTGGATTTGAAGTTACAAAAAAAAATGCCAGAGGGTACAACTGCCACAGACTTAGTCTTAACAGTTGTTAAAATGCTTAGAGACAAAGGAGTAGTTGGGAAATTTGTTGAATTCTACGGTGATGGATTAAAAAATTTAACTTTAGCAGACAGAGCAACAATTGCTAATATGGCACCAGAGTATGGAGCTACGTGCGGATTCTTTCCAATAGATGAAGAAACTTTAAAATATTTAGAATTTTCTGGAAGAGATAAAGAAACAGTCGCGATTGTTGAAAAGTATGCGAAGGAACAAGGATTGTGGGCAAGTGATGAAATTGAATTCACTGATAAAATCTCTTTAGATATGTCCACTGTAGTTCCAACAATTTCAGGCCCTAAAAGACCACAAGATAAAGTTCTTTTAACTGATGCATCAAGCAATTTTAAAAAAGTTTTTAAAGAAGCTACAGATAAAAATGATTATAAAATTTCTAAGGTAAAAGATACAGATTATGAAATTAAAGATGGTTCAATACTAATTGCAGCAATTACATCATGTACAAATACTTCTAATCCAAACGTTCTTATTGGAGCTGGACTACTTGCAAAAAAGGCTGTTGAATTAGGATTGAATGTTAAACCATGGGTTAAAACATCTTTAGCACCTGGGTCTCAAGTTGTAACTGATTATTTAGAAAAGGCAGGTCTTAATACGTATTTAGATCAATTAGGTTTCAATTTGGTTGGTTATGGATGTACAACCTGTATCGGGAATTCAGGACCTTTAGCAGAAAATATAGTTGATGCTATTCAAAAAGAAAATTTATATGCAGTCTCTGTTTTATCAGGTAATAGAAACTTTGAGGGTAGAATTTCACCTCACATTAAAGCAAATTATCTAGCCTCTCCACCTCTTGTTGTAGCTTATGCTCTTGCTGGTCATATGGAATTTGATTTAATCAAAGACTCATTTGGAAAAGACAAAAATGGCAAAGATGTCTTTTTAAAAGATATTTGGCCTTCAAATAAAGAAATAGAGGATACATTGAAGATTTCACTTAATGCAGATATGTTTGTTAAAAGATATTCAAATGTTTCTGAAGGACCAAAACAATGGCAAGAAATCAAAACAGAGAAAAGTAGTATTTATAATTGGGATGAAAATTCTACTTACGTAAAAAAACCTCCTTTTTTTGAAAATCTTAGTGACGACCCAGAAGGTTTTAAAGAGATTAAAAATGCTAGACCATTATTAATATTAGGAGATATGGTTACTACAGATCATATTTCTCCTGCTGGTAATATTCAAAAAGATAGCCCAACAGGTGAATATTTTATGAATTATCAAATTCTTCCAAAGGATTATAATTCATACGGTTCAAGACGTGGAAATCATGAAGTAATGATGAGAGGTACATTTGCGAACATAAGAATCAAAAATGAAATGGCTCCCGGAACTGAAGGTGGTTTTACAAAATTATATCCTGAGGAAAAAGTTATGTCAGTTTATGATGCAGTAGTGGAGTATAAAAAAAGAGGAACCAATTTATTTGTGATTGGTGGTAAAGAATACGGCACAGGCTCCTCTCGTGATTGGGCTGCAAAAGGGACTAAATTATTAGGTGTTAAGGTAGTAATTGCAGAGAGTTTTGAAAGAATACACAGATCAAATTTAATTGGGATGGGAATATTACCATTACAATTTACAGAAAATATGAACAGAAAAAATCTGAATTTATTAGGCTCTGAATTAATTAGCGTGGTAGATATTGAAAAGGGAATTAATCCATCAGATAAGGTAAAAGTTGAGATTAAGTACGCATCAGGAGATGTAAAAATAATAGATACCCTA
>CACJUF010000026.1 GCA_902596515.1 uncultured Pelagibacteraceae bacterium | reverse complement strand
TTTTTACCCTCTCTCTGTATTTCAAAAACTTTAATAGATTTTTCACCTCCACATGCTATCTCAAGATCATCTGATATAACCTCACCATTTTTACCAATCCCATTTCCAATTTCTGCTTTTAAAATTTTATATCTTTGTCCGTTAAAATTGAAAAAAGCCCCCGGGGAGGGATATAAGCCATTAATTTTTCCAATTATCTTTAAAGCATCGCTATTCCAATCTATTCGCCCTTCATTTTTAGTAATTTTTTTTGCATAAGTTGCTTTGGAATTATCTTGATCAACAAAGTTTGGTTTACCCTCAAAAATTTCATCTACAACATCTAAAATTTTATCCGCTGCCATTAAAGCGAGTTTTTCTGAGACCTCTTTTGCATTGAGACTTTGATCAAGTTTTATTTTATAAGTGTTACTTACAGGTCCACTATCTAATTCTTCATTAATTTTCATTATACTGATCCCTGTTTCTGAGTCTAAATTCATTATAGCTCTCTGAATGGGTGCAGCACCTCTCCATTTTGGGAGTATAGATGCATGAATATTTATAAAACCTTTTTTTGTTAAACTTAAGAATTCTTTAGGAATTATTTGTCCATAGGCTACAACAATTGCAAGATCAGCCTCTATTTTTTTTAAAAACTCATATTCCTCAGTGTTGTTTTTCAAGTTCTGTGGAGATCTGAATTCTATATTTAAAGTTTCTGATATACCTTGAACTGGTGATTTATTTATCTTCTGACCTCGGTGAGATTTTTGGGGTGGTTGTGTATAAACTAAATTTATTGGAAAACCATTTTGATAGAGTGACTTTAATATTGGAACTGCAAACATGGGTGTACCCATAAAAATGATTTTTTTAGGCATTTCTAAACTAATATTCTGTCAGGATCTTTTTTTGTTTTTGAAATTTTTTTGATTATGATATCTCTTTTTAACTTTGATAAATGGTCAATTATCAATTTTCCATCTAAATGATTAATTTCATGCTGTAAACAAGTTGATAAGAGACCATCACACTTTAAATTTTTTTTTTCTCCATTGATATCAATATATTCCACCTCACAGATTTTTGGTCTTTCAATTTCTATAAATGTATCTGGAATTGATAAACAACCCTCCTCATAAATTGAGGTTTCATCACTAACTTTTTTAATGACAGGATTTATGAAACTTAAAGGCTCCCTTTTTTCATCTTTAATAGACACATCAACTACTAAAATTCTTTTCAGGATACCTATTTGCACTGCAGCTAATCCGATACCTTTCGAAGCGTACATGGTATCAAATAAATCATTAATAAGTTTTTTTTCGTTAGTGCTAACTTTTTCTAATGGTTCGGAAATTTTTTTTAACGTTTCATCAGGGACTGTAATTATATTTTTAATGCTCATTAGATAAATAGATAAACTAATTTCTAAACTTTTAAAGGAAGAACTTTTAATAGAATTTTATTACGTATAGAGTCTATGTTTAATTGATTAAGTGCACTTATTATAAAAAATAGGGTATCCTCATCTAAAGTACTCAACTCATCTTGACCAATAACCTCTATAATTCTGAGAATTGTTGAAGCTGACTCATTATTATTTACCATGACTTGAATATCTGTTGGCATTTCAGAATCTAGAATTTTATATAAATTTTCATATTTCTTATCAATTTTTATGCCATCTGATTTCAATGACTCGATTAAAATAATATCTTTTTTTGAGATAGAATACTTTTTATCCTTCTTTATTTTTTTGAGAAAGTTATTGAGATCTTTTTCTATTTTTGTTTGATTATATTCTCCAATAAAATATTTTATAAGTTTTGATTGATGTAAAAGATCATCATTATACTTTATTTTAGTTTGTTTTTTTTCATCAGTGTTAATATTTTCCAAATAAAAACTAGTATGCTTTGAGGAAATTTGATCTAATTCAATATCTTGTAACAAGTCTTTTAGTTTCTCCTCAAAAGCATTACCAATTTTATCCTTGATGAATGCTTCTTTTAGAAGTTTCATTAACTCTATTTTTTTATTTATGTCTGACTCTAACAATACACTTTGATATAAAAGGGCCCTGCTCTCAATATTAGCTAAAGATTTGAATACTGTTTTGACATTCAAAAATTGATCAATCGTAAACTGAAATCTTTTGTAAATTTGAAATAAATCATCTTCAAGATAATTCTTGTTATGTGTGGCATACTCGATTAATTCTATTTTTTCTAATTCATTTAAGTCGATTTCATTAGTTTGGTATAATAAATTAGAAGCAGCTAAATATTTCCATATTAATGGATTAGTATTTTCTTTTGGTTCAAAAAAAAATTCTGGGTTTGTTTTATGGGCCAAATGAAACTCTAGGATACTTTTTTCAGATACAACTTTATCAATTTCATTTGTATATCCAAAAAGATAATTTAGTTTATTTTCAAAATATTGGTCGTTAAAACCTAATTCTTTTTTTAAGTCAAAAATTAATTGTGCTTCATCTTTTTTTCCGTTACTTATCAAACAATAGATATTAAATTTAGATAAATAATCATTTTTTATTGGTTCTGAATTATTTAAAAAGACTTTGCAAGCTTGGTCAAGCTTGGACTCGGACAAATATTTATCGACTAAATATTTGCTTAGTTTAGGGTGTAAATTTAAAATATCATTCTTGACTAAATACTCCTCTATTAGCTCTAAGTTATTATGTTTTATCAACCAATCTGATTTGATTTTCAAAAAATCCTTCTCACTAATATTTTTTTTGGGATAATAAGCATTAGTTAATAAAACAATGTTCATAAGTTCTGAAGCATCACTTGATAAGTTTATTTTAGCTAAATTATTGAAAAGGTATTTTAATTGATCACCGTTAGAATTAGACCACATATCAATTTTTAATCCAAAATCTTCAGGATCGTAGAGACCTATTATTTTAATTTCTTTGGAATTTAAAGTTTCATCAACTTTAATTGTGTCTAATCTTTTTTTATTTTGCATGTCAAAAACACCAATATTTTCAGTTCCAGGTTCACTTTTGTTAATCGAATTTAATTCCTTATTTTCTGAATTTTCTTGTATTTGCTCTTTATCAATATTCCATATATCTACAGGTTCATTTTCTGAGAAAGAATTGGCTATCGATAAAGAAAAAATAATTAGAATTGATAAAAAAGTTTTATTTAACAATTTTAAAATTTTCATTAGGTATTATTTTTTCAATTGTTTTTTTTGGTGCTGGGAAGTCTAATTTATTTAAAAGAAAAATTATTCCAATAAATACAATTGCAATCAAAAGTAATTTTATCAATAATCTAATTATACTTTTGCTATAACTTGTTTTTCTAGTAAATTGCATATAGATTTAATTAATTTCAAATTAAGACATATTTGTGTTTTTTCAATAAAGAAACTTATGAAATCAAAGGAAAATTTAGTTTTTATCGGAATGATGGGGTCTGGAAAGAGTTCTATTGGCTCTATGGTATCAAAAAAACTTAATCTTAACTTTTTTGATATTGATCAATTAATTGAAAATGATCAAAAAATGAAAATATCAAAAATCTTTGAGGTTAAAGGAGAAAACTTCTTTAGAGATATCGAAAAAAAAATAACTCTTAATATTCTAAAAAGTAAAAAGGGTGTAGTTGCACTTGGTGGAGGAGGGTTCATTAATCGAGCTATTAAAAACGAGGTTCTAGAAAATCACTTATCATTTTGGCTTAATTGGAATATCGATACCTTAGTTAATAGGATAAAAAACAGCAAAAAAAGACCGTTAGCAGTGAATTCAAGTAAAAATGAACTCATAGAAACCATAAAAAAACGTTCAATTATTTACTCTAAAGCACTATATAAAATAGATTGTGAAAGTTTTACAAAACAACAAATTACAAAAAAAATCATAGAAATTTATGAAGCCAATTAAACTGATAGTTAAAACTAATTCAGAAAAATATCCTATCATAATTGGGAGAAATTTAATTTCTAATTTATCACCAATATTTAAAAAAAATTCTATTAACTTTAAAAAATGCTTATTAGTTATAGATAAAAATATTCCAAATAGATATGTCAAACAAATTTCAAAATCTTTAAAAAGATATGAGGTTTGCAAATATATTTACAATGCAAATGAGAAAAATAAAAATCAGAAAAATGTTAGTAAAATTTTAGATCTTTTGCTTCAAAAGAATTTTTCAAGAGATGACTGTTTAGTATCTATTGGGGGAGGCATTACCGGTGATGTAGCAGGTTTTGCTGCAAGTTTAT
>CACJUF010000025.1 GCA_902596515.1 uncultured Pelagibacteraceae bacterium | reverse complement strand
TTAAAATATTTGAGAAATTATTTATATAGATTTGATAAATGTCAAAAACCTTAATATTTTCTGCAACCTATAACGAAAAAGAAAATATAGAAGAACTTATCGAAAAGATAAACAAGCTTAATGAAATTTTAGATATTTTGATTATCGATGATAATAGTCCTGACAAAACTGGTGATATTTTAAAAATATTAAAAAAAAAAAATAAAAATTTAAATTATATTTTTAGAGAAAAAAAATTAGGATTAGATTCAGCACATAAAATTGCTTATCAATATGCATTAGATAAAAATTATACTAAATTAATCACAATGGATGCGGATCTTTCGCACAATCCTAAGGAGATACCAAAATTTATAAAACTCTTAGATGAGCATGAATTTGTCATCGGATCTAGATATTCAAAAGGTGGTAATTGTGAAATGCCCTTTTTAAGACTTTTACTTAGCGTCATTGGTAATAGTTTTATTAAATTATGTATGAGGCTTGAGTGTAGTGAATTTACAACATCATATAGAGGATTTAATTTAAAAAAATTAAAAAATTTTCATTTGAATAATGTAAAATCAAAAGGTTATAGTTTTTTTATGGAAACTATTTATAGGATAAATCAAAAAAGATTTAACATATACGAAATACCAATTAATTTTAAGAATAGATCAAAAGGAAAATCTAAAATTCCAAAAATTGAAATTTTTAGGACTTTAAAAAATCTTTTTTTATTAATATTATTTAAATAAATTCTTACTTTTCATTTAATTTTTTAAAAACTAGTTGCGACATTAAATCTATGGAACCAAGGTTATCTAAAGTAATTTCATCTTCCTTAATTTTTATTTTAAAATTTTTTTCTAAAAAAGAGATAGATTCTATTATTCCAAAAGAGTCTACATAACCTAAAGATATAAGTGATTCCGAAGTAGGAAATTTTTTTAAGTTTTTAAGCTTAGGATTACCTAATTTAAAATAATCTATTATCTCTTTTTTAATTTGATTATTATTTTTCATTATTATTTGAATATTTTTTTTTAAAATTCCTTAAGCAGTGATCTGATAACCCAATTATAAATGCCATATTTTCCCTAAAACCAATTCTACTACTACTTGCTGGATGTTTAATCTTTTTAAACAAATCATAAATACTATCACTATTTTGATTATTCAAGTTTTTAATGTTTTCAAAATATTCATGGGCAATACGTGATGTGTGATTTTCAGATAAAAAACTTTTAGCTTCTGGAGCTTGATAAGCAAATTTAGGTCTATAAATTATTTCATCAGGCAAAAAATTTTTAAAAGATTTCCTCAATAAATGTTTTGATTTTATACCTGGAGCTTTTAATTTAGATTTAATTTTAAAAATATAATTTGAGAAATTTTCGTCTAAATAAGGGTATCGAGTTTCTATACTATTAGCAGAACTAACTCTATCCCCTTGTGATGATAGTAAATAATTTGATAAAAGTGTATTTTCCTCTATGATTTGTGTTTTTCGATCATAGTCTTGATCTTTAAAATTTTTTGGTAAAGAATTAAGGAATTGTTCTACTAAATTTTCAGCATTATATTTTTCCTCATTGAGATTAAAATATTCTCTTATTTGCTCATACTGAGACCACCTTACAAGATGGCTATAAAAAATATCATCAGTTGAGCCTAAATTTTTTTTATAAAAATCTTTTATCATCTCAAAATACCTCGAGTTCTTAAATTGTGGTAAGTAATTGTAAAGTTTTTGTAACAATTTATATCTTATTTTGGAATTGGGAAATTTAGACCAAAACTTTCTTATTCTATTCTCAAAAAAAATATCATATCCCAATAGTACTTCATCAGCTCCTTCACCTGAAAATACAACTTTATGATTTGATTTTTTAACTTCTTTACTCAATAAATACATGGGCACAGGAGCAGTTCTGAATAAATAAGTTTCTGCGTGTTCTACAACCTTTGAAAAATTATTAGCTATATCTTTTGAAGATATCTTTATCTGTTTATGATTAGTTTTTAAAAAAGTACTTAATTTTTTTTGATATTTAGACTCATCGTAATCTGAATTATCAAAACTAACTGAAAAAGTGTCAAGATTTGATATTTTTTTTTTTAATAAAAACGCTAATATCGCGCTATCAATACCTCCTGATAAATAACATGCATGACCAACTTCTCCATGAATCTGATTTGTAACAGCTTTATTTAATAACTCATAAAAATCATCATTAGTAATATCATTTTCATCTTTCTGCTGAATAATTTGGTTCTGAAAATATCTTTTTACTTTTAAATCTTTTCCATCAAATTTTAAAAGTTGCCCCGGAGGTAAAATTTTAATCTTATCGAAAGAAGTAGTGTCACCAATGTTTGTCCAAAAAAAACAAGTTTGTGCCAGTGAACTTTTTGAGAAGTTTATTTTATCTTTTGCGTATTTAAGAATACATTTTATTTCAGAAGCAAAAACAAAATCAGTTTCATTCATGTAATAAATTGGCCGTATTCCATACTTATCCCTAGCTAAAAAAAGCTCATTTTTATTAGTATCAAATATGTAGATCGCGAACTGTCCTTTTATTAAATCTAGAAATTTTTCATTATACTTTTTATAAAGATATGCAATTAGTTTCACTTCGCTGTCTATGTGCGAAGAGTTTAAATTATTTATTTTAATCAATTTTTTATAGTTAAATATTTCTCCATTGAAACCAACTATTAAATTTTCAAATTTTATTGGTTGATCACCATTTTTAATAGACTCGATTGCTAATCTATTAGTTCCAAAAGAGTAGCTTTCATTTGAAATAAATTGTTTTTTATCAGGACCTCTATAGGATATTAAATCGAGAATCTGATTTATTTTTTTTATATTATTTTTATTAGATTTTTTTTTTTTTAAAATAAAACCTGCAACTCCACACATAAATATACTATTTTATTTTTTTTACAATTTTAGAATGATCTTCCCTTGCTATTTCAAATTTTGAATTATTTATTTTTTTCATAGAACCATCTTTAGTCATAATTTGTTTAAAACCTAATTGAACTCCAATAGAATTTAAAATTTTTAACGTATCTTTGTTATATGAACCACAAGGATGAGCTACAGATAAAATTTTTGTTTTTAATATTTTTTCTAAAATTTTCTTATTAGTAAGATACTCTTTTCTTTGATCCAAATATTTTAGATTATTAAATTGAAATGGGTGGGTATGTGTATGTAATCCAATCAAATGTCCAGAGTTATGTAAGCTTAATATTTCTCTCTTATTAAGTGTAAATTTGTTTTTTAAGCTATTTAAATTTAAACCTTTTTTTTTTATTAAGTCTAACATGATAATTTTATATTTTTTTTCACCAAGAAATTTATCTCGAATGAACCTAAAATTAATATCTTGGTAAGAATAATAAGTAAATTTCTTTTTCCATTCTGATCTTTCATTATGATGTTTATCAAGAAAATTTTCGATTTTGATTTTGTTGTATTTTTTTTTAATATGAGAAAAAAAATCTTTATAAAAAAAGTTGATATTTTTATAAAATGTACTTCTAAAATATCTAAATATTTCAATATAATTAGGTTCACCTTTTAAACAAGCTGTATATACAAAAAAAAATGCCTTTATATTGAATTTGTCTAGAATTGGTTTTGCAATGTCAAATTGACATTTTAATGAATCATCGAAAGTTAAACAAACATGATTTTTTTTTAATTTATTTGTTCTAAACCTTTTTAAAAAATCAGCAGCATCAATAATATTTTTTCTACCAATATAGTTTATTAACTTCTCTAAAGTTGCTTTATTGATTGAACCTTGTGATTTGAGATGTTTTTTATTATCATGAAAGTGATGGAACATTACACCATGATAAAAAGAATTTTTTCGATTAAAATACATTAGATAATACTTGGCCTATCAAAATCTCCATCAGATTTAAATATTGAATAAAGTTTTCTTTTATCAAATATTTTGTAACAATAATTTACATTAACAATTTTGTTCTCGTAAGGTTCAAAATGATGTGGCAAAAATATATTTTTTTTTCTCAAAGTAAATCCAAGATTTAATGGAATTTCTTTACATTCATCATTAATTAAAAAATCAATATAAGAAACTTTATTTTTAAGAAGATATTCTGAAAAAAAAACCGGATTAAAAAAATTCTTAAACTGGCTATTTGAGATGTCTACAACTCGCCAAATTTTTTCATTTGAAAAATGAATCTCTCTAATAATTATCCATAATTTTTCTCGTTTGATAGTATTTGTCATTTCCAAGATAAAATATTTATAAGACGGATGATTTTGAAATCTATGTTTAAAATATTCAATAGATTTATCTCTATCAAAAAAATCAAACTTAAATAATTTTTGAATACTTATCTTTTTTATCTTAATTTTATTTTCTTTTTTTATAATATAATGGTCTTGACTAATATTTTTTAAAAATTTATTGTTTAGGTTTGATTTTATAAAATATTGTTTCATCACACCTGTTTTAAAACCCATCAATTTAAACAGAACTTCAACTTTTTTGTTAATTCCAACAGAACATATCGATTTTGGCTTAAATTTATTAATAACAAAGTCTATCAATTCTATCCCTAAAGCTTTTCTCTCTGCCTTATTTTTATCAATTTTCCACAAAGCAAGCCACAAATTATCATTTCCAAAATTAGATAAAGATAAGTTTTTTGAAATTAGTCCTTGTAAACCAACTATGGTTTTTTTTTTATTTTTAGCTATCACAAAGTTTAAATATCCCTTTTTTTTTACAGAATGTTGCCATTTCATCAATTTTGGGTTTTTAATAAAAATATGATTTTTATTCCAATTTTTCTTTATAAATTCAATGATGCCACCGATATCGCTAGTTTTAGCTAATTCAATCATAACCAAATTCCATCTTCAACTCT
>CACJUF010000024.1 GCA_902596515.1 uncultured Pelagibacteraceae bacterium | reverse complement strand
TAGCGCAATAAAATATTATATCCATATTTTTTTGAGTACATTGCTTAATAATATCACCCTCAAGTGAAATCATTTTTTTTTGTAAATTTTTTTTAAAAAAATTTCCAATAAAAATATTTTTATCTTGTAAAATAAATTGATTTTTTTTCAATTTTATTTCCTTTAATTTTTTGAAAAAAGTGATGTTTTTTTTATAATATTTTATAAAATTTTTAATAATTTGTTTTCCACTAATAGGTAAATTCATCATAAATTCTTGAACCCCAAATTGTATACGAGAAATTAAAAATTTTTTGTAATGCTTATTCATATCTGTTGATGTTGATAAAATTTCAACAGATTCCTTAATAAGTTTAAGGCTTGAATAAGCTACCTTTCCACCAATAGCTCTCCCTAAAGAATTCAAATTTTGAGAATTTCTAAAATAAACAGGCTCTTTAATGACTAAAAATTTTTTTGAGATACCAATTATTTTAGCAATAAATACTTGATCCTCATAGATCTTTAAATCGGTAAATCTTACATTAAATTCCTCAATAATTTTTCTTTTTACAACAAAATTCCAAACTGACGATCTAAAATTATAAAAATCTTTTATTAATAAGGATATATTTTTATTAAAAACTTTATTATCATTATTCTTACTGATTTGATTATAATCAATACTATTATCTAAAAAATTGATACTTCGTAAGAAACAGAAATCAACATCGCTTTTAATAAGTTTTTTTTTTAAAATTTTAGTAAAGTTTTTAGATAAACTGTCATCTGCATCAAGAAAAATGATATAATCACCCTTAGCTATTTTTAAAGCTCTATTCCTTGATTTAGAAACACCTAAATTTCTTTTATTTGAAATTAATCTTATATTATTTTTTAGATATTTTTTTACAATTTTTTTCGAATTATCTTGAGAAAAATCATCAATCAAAATTATTTCAGTTTCAGAAGTTAAATTCTTTAAAGCACTTTTTATACAAGCATCTAGTCCTATTTCCTCATTTCTGAAAGGAATTATGATACTGAATAACATTTACTGAATATTAATGTTATTTTATTTTTTTATATACTAGAGGTCTTTTTTTTGTTTGCTCTGCCGCAGGTATCCACTTGGTACTGTAGTCTCTTCCATTGCAATACGAACAAGCTGCTAAATAATCTTTTTGATAACATAGATTAAAAATTGACTCTCTTATTTCAGATAAAGATTTATCTTTATCTAATAAATCAACATAATCACTTTTTTCTTCAGGTACAGCTTTTAAATTGGTTGCATTAGCCGAATATGGGCATCTGTATAACCTTCCGTGTAATAATGATATAAGGTCACTATTACAGCAGTTGTGAAACAAATCTTTTAATTCATCTTCCTTTCTTTCTATAAACGGCAAAATTCTCCCACAATCTTGCCATTTGGTGGTACGTGTAGTTGAAAAAGCTACACCTTCATTCCTAAAAAGAGCAACCACTTCATCATGTTTCAGAGAAGCTTCATTTCCGTAATTTGTAATGTCAACGATTACTTTAGGATGTTTGAGACATTCCAATGCTTGATTTTTTGGAACAATCTTTGCATTAGTATAAACTATTATTTTTGTATCGAATTTTTTTAAAAAATTAATAATTTTGTGTAATTCTTTGTGCATAAAAGCATCACCACCAATTACCCTGAACTCATCTAATTTATCTATGGCATTCATAAAGGTGTCTATAGATGAAAAAAGTTGATCACTGTCAGAATTAATTGGTTTTTCATAATATTGCATCAAATTTGAACAATTAAGACATTTTGCAGAACATCTCTCAGTTATTTGAACATCTATAGTTTTTAGATGAAGTTTTTTGCTAGATACGTAATTTTCTTTTTTGCACATCTCCAAATAAAAATCTAGTTCTCGTTGTAGCTTTAAAATTGGAAAATCGCCTTCGCTTCCTTGAAGTTGGAAGATGTTTCTTTTTTTTTTATAAAAATCTTCTAGATCAAAATTTTCTAATAAAAGTGAACAGTCATAAACATTTTCAAATTTATTGTCTTTTAAATATTTCCCTACAGTGTTTAGGTATTTATTACTAATAAATACATTAATTTTTTTATCTAATTTTTTTAATTCTTCTTTTGAAATTACTTTTAACCCGTCTATAATGTTGCCAGTTAGTCTTTCATCACTATCACAGAAATAATTTACATTGATATTATTTCTTTTTAAAAATTCTAATGAGAGTCTTCCAATCATTCCAGCACCGTAAAGAATGGTTTTGTCTGATATTGAACTTATTTCTTTTATATTTAATTGCTTCATTTTATTTAATTAATAATTATATAAGCATTTTTAAAACTTTATAGCTTAATTTCTTAATTTTAATAATTCCTCATTAGTTAATTTTGTTACAAATTTATCTTTTTCAAATGGATTAAATTTTTTATGAAAATGAGGTGTTTTTGATATATCATCTATGCACATTGCTGCCGTCCATCTAATTCTTTTTCCTTTATTTTTAATTGAACAATGTAATGAAAAAGGTGAGAATAAAATTAAATCACCAGCTTTAAAATTAGTAATTTTTACAAACTTAAAATTTTTTAAAAATTTGCTGTCAACTGTTATAAAACCTGACTTTTTTGAAATAGTATGCTTTATTGGTCCTAATAAATGTGATCCACTATAAATACCTAAGCCACCAATTTGTTTACCACTATTTAATGGAAACCATAAATTTAAAGATTTAAGGCTAACAAAATTATTTCTAATATCCTGATGAATTTCAGTAAGAAATCTATTTTGTTTTGGTTCAATAGCAAAAATTGAAGTACCTAAATGTCTAGGTGAATTAATTTCTAAATTTTTTAATATTTTTTGTACCTTAGGTGAAGTGCTTAATTCATATAACTTTAACATGTTCGAAATAGACTTATAAACATGTGATCTTAGGTTACCTTTTTTTTTCGAAATCTCATTAAAATAATGGTCAATTTTCACATCTAGATTCTTATCATTTATTTTTGAAACAAACTGTTCCATGCATAAAATCATATCAGACTTTATATCCCTGATTAATTTTTGACTAATTATGTTTTTTAAATGGACAAAGCCATTTTTATTAATTTTATTTTGTATTTTCTGGCGGTTCATTAAAATTTTTATCAAATATCTATTTTATATTTTTTCAAAATTTGTTTTCCTTTTTGAAAAGAACTAAAATCTACAATATCATCTGTATCAATAGATATATTAAAATTTTCCTCTAACCCAGAAATGAGTGTCATGTGACCTATTGAATCCCACTCTGGGATCTCATTATATTTTAAATTTTCATTAAATTGATCATTTTGAATGTTTAATGAATCTAAAAATACTTTTTTGTAAGTTTCTAAATTATTCATTCAATTCTTGCTCTATTTTCTCTATAATATGATTTTCATCAAGCTTATATTGCTTTCTTAGAAAATTATACGAACCACTCTTAACATAATTATCATTTATTCCAAATATTAATTTTTTAGAAGTATTATTCTCAAGAGCAAGTGCTTCTAAGACAGCGGATCCTAAGCCCCCTATAATATTATGTTCCTCTATTGTAACGATAAGTTTTGAATTTAACGAATTTGATAAAACACTCTCTTTATCAATTGGTTTTATAGTATGCAAATTAATTACCGAAGCGTTGATTTTTTTTTCTTTTAAAACTTTTGAAATTTTTAATGATTGTGCTACTGATGCTCCTGTTGAAAAAATTGTTATATCGTCACCATTTACTAATTTAATTGCTTTGCCAATTTTAAAATCATAGTCTTTATCATATACAATGGGATTATTAGAGCCACCTGTTAATCTTATATAGCAAGATTGACTATGAGAGATCGAAGCTTCTATTGCTTTTATTGTCTCTAAAGAATCTGCTGGTGAAATAATAGTTATATTTGGAATAGACCTTAATACTCCAACATCTTCTATACAACAGTGAGTGAAACCTAAATTTCCTAAAATTAATCCACTTGCTAAACCAACCATAGTAACTTTCTCTTTCATATAACCAAGATTAACCTTTATCTGTTCACAGCATCTCATTGTTTGAAATGGTGCAAATGTAGTTGTAATAACTTTATAATTCTCTCTTGCAAGACCAGTTGCAACACCAATCATGTTTTGTTCAGATATACCCAATTCTAAGTAATTATCTTTGTGCTGTTTTCTATACCTATCTAAGCCAGCAGAAGTAGATACATCACAAGACAATATCATAAGTTCATTATATTTTTTAACTAGGTCTAGAGCATATAATCCAAAAGATGCTCTGGGACCAATTGTAGATAATAATTTGATATTTCGTTGATTAATTTCCATTTTCTAATTCTCTTATAGCTTCATCATAAATTTTTTTAGTCATAATTGAATGATGCCAATCGTTGTTATTTTCAGAAAAACTAAAACCTTTACCTTTTATTGTATTAGCAATTATTACTTTTGGTTTTTTATTATCTGTAATCTTTGTGAATACATCAAAAATTTCATCGATGTTGTGACCATTAATTTCAAATGTATCCCAACCAAAACTCATCCATTTTGAATTTAATTCACCTAGATTCATAATTTGATCGTTTGAACCAGTTTGTTGAAAATTGTTTCTATCAATAATAACAATTAAATTATCAAGGTCATATTTTGATGCACATAAAGCAGATTCCCAGATTGACCCCTCGTTACATTCTCCATCACCTATAATGACATAAATTTGATTACCAGAATTTTTTTTTTTTGATGCTATAGATAAACCAACACCGATAGAGAGTCCCATGCCAAGGGACCCTGTAGAAAAATCTATACCCAGATCTAAATTTTTTACTGGATGTCCTGCCAAAAAACTGTCATCTTTTTCAAAACTTTTTATCTCTTCTTTTGAAATTATACCTGAAGAATAAAGGGCTGAATAATACGCTAAACAAGCATGTCCTTTGCTCAATATAAATTTATCAGTTATTAGAGATTTTTCTTTGTTTCTAACATTCAACTTCATTTGATAGTTGAATAAAAAAGATATCACTTCAACTATTGATAACGCTCCACCAATATGAGCGCTAGAAGCTCCAGCTTCAAGAGACATATCAAGTATATTTCTTTTAACTGATCTACTGAAATCTAAAACATTTTTTTTTTGTTCGTTTGATTTCATTATTACATTCCTCCATCAACTTTTAAAACCTGCCCTGTTATATGAGATGATAAATCTGATGATAAAAACAAAGCAGCATTAGCTATATCTGCTGGTTCAGCAATTTTATTTAATGATTGTGAACTAATGACCTGTTCAATTATCTCTTTTTTTGTATTTTCTGTTGCCATTTTCGTGTTTGTCAATCCTGGTGCAATAACATTCACCCTTATATTTTTTCTTCCAATCTCCCTTGATAATGTCAATGCTTGAGAAATTAAAGCAGCTTTAGAGGCTGAATATGCATTTCTACCTATAGGATTATCTAAAGCTGAAGTTGAGGAAATATAAATTATAGATCCTTTTTGATTTCTCATCATTAATTTCAATATACTTTGAGTGAAAGATGTTTGTGCAAAAAAATTTATTTCAAAGATTTTTTTTACATCGGAAATTTTTGTCATTTGGAATAGTGAATTATGCACAATACCAGCATTATTGACTAATATATCAATTGGAATTTGATATTTATTAATTTTTTCACAACAATTTTTTATGCTCTCAGAATTTAAAAAATCAATCTCAACTAACATGATCTTGTTTTTATTTTGATCTGAAAGTTTATTAGTAAAATTTTCAATTTCACGATCTATTTTTCTTACGCATGCAAAAATGTTTGCTCCATTTGATGAGAAAACTTCAAGAATTGATTTTCCAATCCCCCTGTTACAGCCTGTAATTACTGCAGATTTATTTTTAAGAATCATTCAGTGATAAAATCTTCTTCAGAAAATATCTCACTCGCAAGTGCTGGTTTAAAAATAGTTTGACCTGATTTTGTCATAAAATTTTTAATAAATTCTTTGTCTTCACCAGCAAGACAAAGGTCACTATGATTTCTAAAATACTTTATGCTAAATCCATAGTCTACGATTTCTTTAAGGCTTTTCTCAAATATATTACCAATTTTAATATGGACATATGGACAAACCAAAACATCACCAATAGGTGTTATATAAAGTCTATTTACAGTAGTACATCCTAAAATCTTTTCATGATTTTTATCAAAAGGATTCCATACATTTCTAACAAGATTTTTATATTCTTTCCTAATTTTCCTTAAATACTCTCTATCTTTATCATCACAAATAATACCCTCAGCGTTTTGCCACATCCCTGAAGGCACAGCAACATTTAGTAAAGTTCTATATCTTTTTTCTTTTGAGTAATCTAAAAGTTGTTTGAAGTGTTCTGTATTTGCATTGTAATGACCCACCGTTATATTCAAATACGGGTCCATACCTGCATTTTTAACATGTTCTAATGCGGCTATAGCTCTTTTCCAAGATTCTTTTCTACCTCTTATTTCATCATGTATTTTTTCATCCATGCTATCTATACTTACAGATACTCTACTGACTTTGTATTCTGCTAATCTTTTTGCCATTTTCTCATCTAGGTAATAACCATTGGTAGTCAAATATAAATAAAATCTTTCTGGTTTAATTGCTTCAAGAACTTTAAAAAGTTTTTTTGGTTGCAGTAATAATTCACCTCCTTGCAAGTCAAATTCAAAATATCCTAATTCATCTGCATCATCAGCAAGTTTAGCTATAGCATCATAATCTAAGTACTCTTTTACATGATCTCCCTTTGGAGAATTTGTGAAACAATATTTACATCTTAAATTACATGCATTATTGAAATTTAAATCAATACCTCTAGTTTTTTGACCAACTTTTCCATCATTTTTTTGAACATATGTATAAAAATCCCTTAGCTTTTTCATAAGTCTGGGTTTATTTAATAAT
>CACJUF010000023.1 GCA_902596515.1 uncultured Pelagibacteraceae bacterium | reverse complement strand
ATCCTCAACCTCAATATAATTATTTTTATAATTCTCTTGATATAATTTTGGAGCTAGAACTTTGTTTTTATTTAAAATCTTACTAATTGCATCATAAACAAGGAGATTTTTAAATTTGTCCTTTTTTGATTGAATTACAATAGAATTACCATAATTGGATTGTTTTCTAAAAAACTTTCTATGTGACGCGTCTCCTTTTAATTTTTTAAGATTTTGCATTTATCTATAATTACAAATTTAAACCCTTAATTTTTAATATTCGTTTCTTGTAATCATTTCCATATTCAAAATTTAATTCTATCAAATTTTTTGGTTTTGGTTTTATTTTTTGTGGCCATTCAATTAACGTAATAGCATTAGTAATATCATCAAATAATCCTAGATTGTGAATTTCATCTAAACTATTTATTCTAAATAAATCATAATGATTAATTTTGATTTGTTTAATTTGATACTCATTTAATAAATTGAATGTAGGACTTGTTACTTCAGTTATTTTAAGTCCATTTTGTTTTTGAAAATTGTTGATTAGATATCTTATAAAAGTGGTTTTTCCGACACCCATCTCACCCACAAAAAAAACTACATGTCCTAATTTCAATTTCTTTGAAATCTTCTCAGCTAATTCCTCTGTTTTTTTTTCTGAAGATAAATTGATAAAATCACTTTTAGTAGCGATAGGCATTAGGTTTGAAAGGTCCCTCTACCCCTACACTGATATAATCTGCTTGATCTTTAGAAAGTTTAGTTAATTTAGCACCAACTTTTTTAAGATGAAGTGTAGCTACTTTCTCATCTAAATGTTTTGGTAAAACATAAACTTTGTTTTCATAATTTTTATGATTATTCCATAGTTCTATTTGAGCAATAACCTGATTTGTGAAAGAAGCGCTCATTACAAAACTTGGATGCCCTGTAGCACAACCCAAATTTACTAATCTACCCTCTGCCAATAAAATTATTCTTTTTTTGCTAGGTAGTTCGATTTCATGTACTTGAGGTTTTACTTCAGTCCATTTGTAATTTTTCAAAGCTTCAACCTGGATTTCATTATCAAAATGTCCGATATTACATAAAATTGCTCTATCCTTCATATCTCTCATATGGTCAGCTGTAACAATATCTTTATTACCAGTCGCAGTTACAACTATATCTGCTTTACTAATTGCTTCATCCATTAAAACAACTTCGTAACCTTCCATTGCAGCTTGCAATGCACATATTGGATCTGCTTCGGTAACCAACACACGAGCCCCACTCTGCCTTAATGATGCAGCACTTCCTTTCCCAACATCACCAAAGCCTGCAACAATTGCAATTTTTCCTGACATCATTACATCAGTGGCTCTTCTTATTCCATCAACTAAACTTTCTCTACACCCATATAAGTTATCAAATTTTGATTTGGTAACAGAATCATTCACATTTATTGCTGGAACCAACAAAGAATTTTCTTTTTCCATTTTATTCAAAGCTTTTATCCCTGTAGTTGTCTCTTCCGAAACTCCTTTAACATCTTTTAATAAATCTTTATATTCATTGTGCATCATTGCTGTTAAATCCCCACCGTCATCTAAAAGCATATTAGGTTTCCAACTTTTCTTACCTTCAATGGTTTGTTTTATGCACCAAACATATTCCTCCTCTGTTTCTCCCTTCCACGCATAAACTGGAATACCAGCTTTTGCTATCGCTGCTGCTGCATGGTCTTGAGTAGAAAAAATGTTACAAGATGACCATCTTACTTCTGCACCTAAATCTACTAAGGTTTCAATTAATACTGCTGTTTGTATTGTCATATGCAAACAACCTATAATTTTCGCACCCTTTAAAGGAGATTTTCCAGCGTACTCCTCCCTTAAAGCCATAAGTCCTGGCATTTCACTTTCAGCAATTGAAATTTCTTTTCGACCAAATTCTGCTTGTGATAAATCTCTTACTTTATAATCTTCCATCGTGGCTCTTCTAACAATTAAAAATTAATTAATCAATAAAACTCTTTAAACTTTTGGAAATTCTATTTCCATACTCGCTCCTTTTTTATCTTCTCTATTAGTTGCTTTGATTGTGGCATTATGTAAATCAACTAAATTTTTTACTATATTTAACCCTAGACCAGAATGCTGTCCAAATTTATCTGGTCTGTTGCTGTAGAATCTTTTAAATATTCTATTCGTGTCTTTTTCTTTAAAACCCTGTCCCTCATCTAATATCTTTATGTATACTTTATTATCCTCTGATTTCGAAACTTGCACAATTACATCTTTATTATCATCACTAAAAGAAATCGCATTATCTAAAAGGTTTGCAATGATTTGTTCAATTCTGTTTTCGATTCCATAAATTAAATATTTATTTTTACCATCATTTTTATAAGAAATATTAATTCCTCTTTTTACTTTATAAATATTATTAAAATCATCTACTACTGACTTAATTATTGGCTCAATATCTATTTTTTTTATTTTTTCTTTACTTAATGCAACTTCATCTTTTAACATTTGTGAGTAATCAGTAATCAATCTTTCAATTCTTTGTACATCGTGGCTTAAAATATTAATTAATTTAAGTCTCTGTTCAGTATCTTGTGCATCATGTAAAATTTCTGATGCGCTTTTTAATGATGCCAATGGATTACGAATTTCGTGTACAAGATCAGTTGAAAAATTTTCTGCATGTGAAATTCTTTTTTGTAATTCTAAAGTCATATCATCCAAAGAATTAGAGAGTAAACCAAGTTCATCATTTCTTAATTTTAATGTATCTATATTTGTTTTTTTTGTGTCTTTATTTTTTATGATTTTGGTATAACTGACTAAATTTTTAATTGGTTTTAAAAAATATCTATTTAAAACAAACGAAAAAATCAATATTACGATACCAACTGCAATTGCAGTCCTAATTACAAAAGTTTTTCTTTCATATATGGCAGCTTTTATATCATTGGCATTTTCTGTTATTGCTAAATATCCTATATTTTCTCCATCCTTCATCACGTTTTTGATGGTAGTCAATTTAAATTTATTAAATTCTTCTTCGGTAAATGTAAAAGGGATTCCAAAATTTTTAGATGTTGCGTAATTTAAAAGAACATCATTTAAAGATATATTATTTTCATTTCCAATATCTATATTTTTTTCTTCAGTGATTTTTTTTGTTGTTGTTGAGTCCAACACCTCTAACTCAATAGTATCCAACCTTTGTGAAAATGATCTTGGATCTAAGTCTAATGTATCAGTGTCTCCTATTAGATTAAGTTTATTATCAAAAAATATTACTCTATCTAAGTTCTGAAAAAGAAATCTTGTTGAAAACAAAAATTTTCTAATATCTTTTTCAACAAATTTTACATTTAATCTTGTTAGATTATCAATTGTATTATTTATAACCTCAATATGATTTGAGGATTTTTTTTTAATTAAATTTGGTTGGACATTTTTCAAATAAACGAATGTGAATAGGCCTATTATTGTGAAAAAAATAGAATTTATGAATAAAAATTTTTTTAAAATTGATAAGTTTTTAAGAAAATTGCTGAGCATTAACTAACATTCCATCTATATCCGCTTCCATATCTAGTTTCTATAGCTGAAAATTCAGGATCAACTTTTTTGAATTTTTTTCTAATTCTTTTAACATGACTATCAATTGTTCTATCCTCAATATCTGTATCTTCTCTATAAGCTATGTCCATTAATTGAGCTCTCTCTTTTATAATTCCTGGTCTTTTGGCTAGCTCCTTTACAAGTAAAAATTCTGTGGTAGTCAATTTATCAGGCAATTGTTTCCCATTCCATTCGCATTCTAATTGGGACGGATCAAGTTTTAATTTTCCATGCGATATAATACTTTTATTTTCCTCAAGAGTTTCTTTGGAATCTTTTTTTCTAAGTTGAACTCTAATTCTTTCAATTAAAACTTTAATTGAAAAACCACCTGATTTTTTTACGAAATCATCAGCACCTAATTTTAGTCCCAGTAATTCGTCAATTTCATCATCTTTGGAAGTCAAAAAAATAACTGGTAATGAGGTTTTTTTTCTCAATTTCTTGAGCAATTCCTCACCGTCCATTTTTGGCATTTTTATATCAACAATAGCTAGATCTGGCGGTGTCCTGGTTAATCCAATTAATGCACTCTCTCCATCAATGTAAGTCTGAACTTTAAACCCTTCTTTTTCAAGAGCAATACTTAAGCTGGTTAGAATATTTCTGTCATCATCTACTAAGGCAATTGTTTGTTTTTGCATACTTAATTATAAAAATACTAAATTGTTCTAATTTGGGCAAATAAATTAATGTAATGTACCCCAATTTTCTCCAGTGTTTAAATCTACTGTGAGAGGTATTGAGAAAGAATGTTGATCACTCTCAGCAACGCTAGACATTTCTTCAATTATCACTTTGGATATTTTTTTTACTTCATTTTTGGGACTTTCAAAAATTAGTTCATCATGGATTTGAAGTAACATCTTTGTTTTGTTGAATTTTTGCTCTTTTAATTTTTTATCAATTCTTATCATTGCTAATCTCATTATTTCAGCAGCCGACCCTTGTATTGGAGCATTAATTGCTGCACGTTCTTGAAAGTTTCTCACATTATAATTTTTATCATTTATATTTATAAAATGAGATCTTCTTCCAAAAATATTACTTACATAACCACTTTTTCTACAAAATTTAATTGTTCGATCCATATAAACTTTTATTTCCGGGAACTTTGAGAAATATGAATTTAGAAACTCTTCAGCTTCAAAATTAGAGACATTTATTTGCTTTGCTAATCCATACTGAGAAATTCCATAAATTATTCCAAAGTTTATGGCTTTAGCCTTTCTTCTTTGATCTTGATTCACCTTATTAATATCAATATTAAAAATTTGGCTAGCCGTTAAAGAGTGTATATCCTCATTATTTTGAAAAGCTTTTTTTAATTCTTTAACATCAGCCAAATCAGCTAAAATTCTCATTTCAATTTGATTATAGTCTGCGGAAATCAAAATATTATCCTTGTCAGCAACAAAAGCTTTACGAATATCTCTGCCATCTTCTGACTTAATTGGAATATTTTGCAAGTTAGGATCACTTGAAGCTAATCTTCCTGTAGTCGTTGCTGCTAATAAAAAAGAAGTATGAACTTTTTTTGTATCAGGATTAATATGTTCGGGTAATGAGTCTGAATAGGTATTTTTAAGTTTTGAAACTTGCCGCCAGTCCAGGACTAATTGTGGAAATTTATGACCTTTAAAAGCGAGATCTTCTAATACTGAGGCACTTGTTGCAAAACTTCCCTTTTTAGTTTTTTTTAAGTCTGCAATCTTAAGATCATTGTATAAAATTTCACCCAGTTGTTTTGGAGAAGCAATATTAAACTCTTTCTTAGAGAGTTTAAAAACTTCTTTCTGAATTTTTTCAATCTTTTTTTCAAATTTGGTAGATAATGTTTTGAGAAACTTTTTATCAACTTTAATACCCTGTATTTCCATATCAGCTAAAATTCTAAGTAATGGCTTTTCAAAAATTTCATAAATATTAATCATTTTTTCTTCTTTCAAACTTTTATAGAATTTTTTATATAGTCTATAAGTTATGTCAGCGTCCTCAGCGGCATAATCTTTTGCTTTTTCTAAATCGACTTCACTAAAATTTATCTGTTTCTTTCCAGAACCAACTAATTCTTTGAATTTTATTGTTTTATGATTCAGATGAATTTCAGATAACGTATCCATATTGTGTCTATTTTTTCCAGCATCTAGCACATAAGACATGAGCATGGTATCCTCCATAGCTGATAGTGTTATCCCGTGATTAAAAAATACAATAAAATCAAATTTAATGTTCTGACCTATTTTTTTGATACTTGGATCTTCAAGTAAAGGTTTTAATTTTTTAAGCACTATGTCTTTATCAATGCATTTTTTTGAATTATGTCCTATTGGTATGTAACAAGCTTTTCCAATCTTAGAGCTCAAAGATACTCCAACTAAATCTGCTTGATGAGGATCTAAAGAATTTGTTTCTGTATCAACTGCAACTTCTCCTATTTCCTCAGCTTCCTTAATCCATGCATCAATTTTACTGTGTTCTGTTATTAAAAAATAATTTTTCTTATCAATTTCAACTTTTTTTTCCTTTATCTGAACATCCTTTTTTTCACCATTAAAATCTGGTTCCCCATAAGCAGAAATGGCAGAGCTAAGTAACCTATTAAACTCCATTTCTCTTAGAAATTTATAAAGTTTATCTTTATCAATTCTTTTTAATTCAAAATCATTGAGTTTCATTTCAATTGGAGCATCGTGCTTTAATGTTACTAATTTTTTACTTATTAAAGCTTTATCTTTGTTGTTTAGTAAAGTCTCTCTTCTCTTATTTTGTTTGATTTCATCTGCCGATTTTAAAAGTGTCTCTAAATCGCCATACTTATTAATCAATTCTGCTGCAGTTTTTACACCAATACCAGGAACGCCAGGAACATTATCACTGCTATCCCCAGCTAGAGCCTGAACATCTATAACTTTATCTGGATCTACTCCAAATTTATTTTTTACATCCTCATTAGAGATGAACTTATTTTTCATTGGATCAAAAATACGAACATCTTTTCTATATAATTGCATTAAATCTTTATCTGATGAAACTATTGTTACCTTTGCTCCTTTTTTTAAAATCTGATCAACATAAGTTGCTATTAAATCATCTGCTTCATAATTAACTAATTCAACAGAGGGTAAATTAAAGGCTAAAACTGATTTTCTTATATATTCAAATTGTGGTGCTAAGTCATCTGGTGCCTCAGATCGATTAGCTTTGTAATCAGTATAGATTTCATTTCTAAAAGTCTTTCTCGCTGAGTCAAAAATAACAGCAAAATGAGTTGGTTTCTGTAGATTTTCATTTGATTTTGAGTCTTCAAGAAGTTTAAACAACATGCTGCAAAAACCACTTACTGCTCCAGTCGGTAATCCATCACTTTTTCGAGTTAATGGTGGTAAGGCATAATAAGCTCTAAATATATAACCTGATCCATCAATTAGATAAAAATGATCTGTTTTTTGAATCTTATTCATTAAAATTTAAAAA
>CACJUF010000022.1 GCA_902596515.1 uncultured Pelagibacteraceae bacterium | reverse complement strand
AAAATTTGTAAAATTAAATTTTAATGTAAAAGCATTAGTTCCATATAATGTAGATAATTCCTGGGGATGGATTGACACTTTTGATAAAAAAATTTTAAATAATATTGAGGTAATACAAGGTGATATTTCTGATAGTAATTTGATAAGAAGAGAAATCAAAGGTTCTAATTTAATATTTAATTTAGCAGCATTGATTTCAATACCATATTCTTATAAATCAACATTTAGTTATGTTAATTCAAACATTATCGGATCTTTAAATTTTTTAGAGGCAATAAGAGATATAAACGTGGATTTATATGTTCAGACATCAACAAGTGAGGTATATGGTAGTGCACAGTATATCCCAATAGATGAAAAACATCCCTTAAACGCACAATCTCCATATGCTGCTACAAAAATAGCATCAGACCAGTTGGCGTTATCATTTGAGAAAACTTTTAAGTTACCAATCACAGTTATAAGACCTTTTAATAATTTTGGACCACGACAGTCACTAAGAGCAGTAATTCCAACAATTATAAATCAATGTTTATCTAATAAAGAATATATTAATCTTGGTAATCTTAAAGCAAGAAGAGACTTTTTATACGTTGATGACTGCATAGACGGTTTTATTAAATGTATTAAAAATAAAAAGAAATGTATTGGTAAAACAATTAATTTATCATCTAATAACGATCATACTATCCTTGAAGTTGTTAAAGAAATCTCATTCATCACTGGAACAAAAAAAAAAATTATTTTAGATAAAAATAGAATAAGACCTAAGAAGAGCGAAGTTGATTTATTGAGAGGTTCAAACAAGTTAGCTAAAAAAATTCTTGGATGGGAAACAAAATTATCTAATAAAAAAAATTTTAGAGTTGCATTAAAAAGAACCGTAAGCTGGTATAAAAAAAATTTCCATAGATTTAAAGACAAAACATATAATTACAATATTTAAAATTGATGAAAAAAATTGTAATTTTCTCAGGTAGTAGAGCTGATTATGGACTTTTAAAGGATCTAATTAAAAATTTAAAAAAGGAAAAAAATCTCAAAATTTCAATAATTTCTGGTCCACCACATAGCTCAAAAAAATATGGATATACATACAAAGAAATTTTAAAAAATTTTAAAATAGATTTAAAAATTGTTAGTAAAATAAGAAATTCATCTTCTCATGAGATATTACAGCAAATTACAAATACAATTTCTCAATTATCAAATTATTTTAAAAAAAATAAATTTGATCTTGCAATAGTATTAGGTGATAGATATGAGGCATTAGCTTTTTCAACAGCATGTTTTTTTTTTAAAATTAAAATTTTACATTTTCACGGAGGTGAAAAAACAGTTGGAGCTTTAGATGATACTATAAGACATATAATTTCAAAATTTTCAGACTTTCATTTCGTTTGTAATAAGATTTATAAAAAAAGATTAATTCAGTTAGGAGAAAGACCAAAAACAATCTTTAATTTTGGAGCTGTAGGATTAGCAGATATAAGTTCAATAAAATTTTTATCTAAAAAAAAAATTAATGAAATACTAAATTTAAGAGCAGAGAGAAAGAATATACTAGTTACTTTCCATCCAGAAACATTAAGTATTTTACAACCTAAAAAACAAATAACAAAAATTATCAATGCTTTAAGATCTTTTAAAAAACAAAATATAATATTTACCTATAACAACACTGATCTTCAGGGAAATAAAATATTAACTGAAATTAAAAATTATTCAAAAAATAAGGATAATGTGTACTTATTTAATTCTCTAGGAAGAAAAATGTATTTAAATCTTTTGAAAACATCCTCTGTTGTTCTGGGAAATTCTTCAAGTGGGATATTTGAGGCGCCTCTTTTAAAAACACCAACAATTAATATAGGAAATAGACAAAAAGGAAGAATTTTTTCACCTAGTATCATTAATGCGAATTATGACACAAATGAAATAAAAAAAAAATTGAAGTCAATAATATTATCAAATAAAAAATTTAAATTTAAATCATATTTTTATAAAAGAAATTCCTTAAAAGAAATTTTATATAAAATTAAAGAAATATTAAAAATTAGAAAATCATTTAAAGAATTCTATGACCAGTAGAAAAAGTAAATTAGAAATAATTGCAGAAATTGGTGTAAATCATAATGGAAAAATGAGTTATGCAAAAAAATTAATTAATATAGCAAAAAAGTGCGGAGCTGATTATGTAAAGTTTCAAAAATTTAATGCTGCTAGTATTGCACATGAAAATTTAAAAAAAGTTAAATATCAAAAAATAAATAGTAATAGAAAAGAGACTCAGTATCAAATGCTTCTAAATTTAGAATTAAAAGAAAATCAATTTTTAATTTTAAAAAACTATGCCAAAAAAAAGGGAGTAAAATTTCTTTTATCAATATTTGATACTCATGATCTTAAGTTTGTTGAAAAAAAAATTAGGGCAAACTTAATCAAAATACCATCGGGTGAAATAACAAATTTTTTTTTACTTAAAAAACTCAATCTAAAAAAATACAAAATAATTTTATCTACTGGTATGAGCAATATTAGAGAAATTATGAATGCACTTAACCAAATTGTTGGAAAAAAAGTTTATAAAATGAGCGACTCCAAAGTAATCATTGAAAATAAGAATTTATATAACAAAATTAAAGATAGAATCCACTTACTACATTGTACATCAAGTTATCCCACCAATTTAAAAGAGGTTAATTTAAACTGTATGAAAACTTTAAAAAGCCATTTTAAATTAAAAGTTGGATATTCTGATCATACTGTGTCAAACTTAGCATCAATTGCTTCAGTAGCATCTGGCGCAGAACTTATTGAAAAACATATAACCTTAAATAAAAATTTTTCTGGCCCCGATCATAAATCTTCATTAGATCCATATGAATTCAAAAATTTTGTAAAATCCTTGAAAGATACAAAAGTTTTGATGGGCTCGAATAAAAAAAAAGTACAATTATCTGAATTAGAAACAAAAAGATTAGTTAGAAAAAGAATTTTTGCAGCAAAAATTATTAGAAAATCTGAGACTTTCTCGGAAGATAATTTAACATCAAAAAGGTATCATAGAGGTATTTGTGCTTCTAAAATAGATGATTTTATTGGTAAAAGAAGTAATAAAAACTATAAGAAAGGTGCAATTATATTTAAGTAAATTATGATTATACTTTCTATATATCCATGGACAAATACTTCTTCTGCTGCTTTGTCTATTAATGGAAAAATTGTTTCAGCCTCTCCTGAGGAAAGATTTAATCGAGTTAAAGGAAGCTCTGATTTTCCAATCAATGCTATAAACTGGTGTCTTAAAGAACATAAATTAAGTTGGAAAAATATTGATGCAGTAGCGATAGCTTGGAATCCTTCCAAAAATATAAAATCTGCCTCATCAAGATGGATAAATAATATGAGATGGAGGGGAGAGTTTTTAAGCAATGTGCCTGCACAAATAATGAAAATGATTAATTACGAAAGTGATAATCATTTATCAATTTTCTTTGATAGGCAGAAAATATTTTTTTTAAATCATCATGAATGTCATGCTGCATCAGCATTTTTTGCCTCACCATTTAAAAATTCAGATATTTTAACAATTGATGGTCATGGTGAAAACGAAACATGTTTTATGGGATATGGACGATCTAATAAAATAATAAAAAAAAATTCAATTCCTTATCCTCATTCCGTTGGTTTATTTTATGGGACATTTACAGATTATTTAGGTTTCAAACCAGACTCAGATGAGTGGAAAACAATGGCCCTCTCTTCCTTTTCAAAAAAAAAGAATATTTATGATAAAAAAATTAATAAAATTTTTCATTTAACAAAAAATGGTATCGAATTAGATTTATCATACTTTAATTATTTTTTTTTCGATGCACAAAGAAATTTTTATAATGATAAATTTATTAGATTATTTGGAAAGAGTAGGCGGGTAAATGATAAATATGAAAAAAGACACTATGAAATTGCGGGAGCAATGCAAAGAGCATTTGAAAAACAAGTATTTCATTTACTCAAATTAACAAAAAATCAAGGAAGTAATTCAGGAAATATCGTTTTAGCTGGTGGTGCTGCAATGAATTGTGTCTTTAATGGATTATTAGAAAAAAATAAAATATATAAAAATAATTATATTCCACCATGGCCTGATGATTTAGGGGTGTCAATAGGTGCAGCGTATCTTTTAGATTATAAATTAAGAAAAAATAAAAGAAAAATTGAAAAAATAAGATCCTCTTTTTTAGGTCCAAAATATAATTCAAATTTTATTGAAAATGAAATTCGAAAATATAAGTTAAACTATTCTAAACCAAAAAAATTAAATGAATATATAGCTAAAAAAATTTCTTATGGAAAATTAATAGGATGGTTTAATGGAAGAATGGAATTCGGTCAACGCGCTTTAGGAAACCGATCTATTCTAGCGGATCCAAGAAATAAAAAGATTAAAGATACAATAAATAAAGCCATCAAATATAGGGAGAACTTTAGACCATTTGCACCAGCAGTTCTTGAGGAAGAGGCTTATAGATACTTTGATATCAAGAGGGGTACTAAGATAGAGTTTATGGAAAAAGCTGTTCTAGTGAAAAATCTATGGAGAGATAAAATTCCAGGAGTAACTCATGTTGATGGAACTGCAAGAGTTCAAACAGTTTCAAAAAAAATAAACCCTGATTTTTATGATTTAATTTACGAGTTCAGAAAAATAACAAAAATACCTATTCTCATTAATACCTCATTAAATTTAAATGGTGAACCAATAGTTTGTTCTCCAAAAGATGCAATTAGAACTTTTTTTTCTTGTGGATTAGATATTTTAGTTCTTGGAAGATTTGTAATTGAAAAATAATTCGATGAAAATTGAAAAATATAAAAAATTAGATATTTAAAGTATTAAAAATGAATAAAGGTCAAAAACTTTTAAGAAAAGCAATAAAGATTATACCAGGTGGTAATCAATTATTATCAAAGAGAAGTGAGATGTTTCTTCCAGGAGTATGGCCTGCGTACTATAAAAAAGCAAAAGGATGTAAAGTATGGGATTTAAATAACAAGATGTATTATGATTTTGCTGGAATGGGCGTAACATCTTGTGTTCTGGGTTATTCCAATGATAGCTTAAATAAATCACTCATTAAAGGACTTAAAAATGGATCTATGTGTACACTTAACGCTACTGAGGAAGTCGATCTTGCTAACGAATTATTAAAAATTCATAAGTGGTCAGGTATGGCTAAATTTTGCAAGTCTGGTGGAGAGGCGTGCATGGTTGCAATTAGAATTGCGAGAGCATATACAAAAAAAGATAACATTGCTTTTTGTGGTTATCATGGATGGCATGATTGGTATTTAGCTACCAACATGAGTAATAAAAAAAATTTAGACAAGCAATTACTTCCAGGTTTAAAAACAAAAGGTGTATCTAGTACATTCAAGAACACAATTAAACCATTCATGTATAATGATATAGATTCTTTAAAGAAAATTTTTAAAAATAAAAATAATAATATTGGAATAATAATTATGGAACCCACACGAGGTGTAAAGCCTAAACATAATTTTTTAAAACAAGTTAAGTCAATTGCAAAAAAAAATAATGCCATACTTATTTTTGATGAGATTACATCAGGATTTAAAGACAACTACGGTGGCATTCATCTTAAATTAAAAGTTAATCCAGATATGGCGATATTTGGTAAATCTATCGGAAATGGTTACCCTATCTCAGCTATTATTGGTAAAAAAAAAATAATGGAGGTTGCACAAGATACATTTATTAGTTCCACAATGTGGACAGACAGGTTGGGATTTATTGCTGCAAATGAAACTTTAAAAAGATTAAAAAAAAACAAGATTCATAAAATAATATCATATTATGGAAATATTATAAAAAATGGTTGGATTAAATATGCAACAAAACATAAAATTGATATTTCAATTAGCGGACTAGACACAATTTTGTATCTTAAATTTAATTACAAAAATAATGCAGAGATTGTAACTTTTTTTACTCAAGAAATGTTAAAAAGAGGTTTTTTAGCTGGATCTCAAGTTGCAACAAGTTCTGCTTATAATAAGAATATAATCAACAAATACCTAAAAGAGGTTGACCAAGTTTTTGGTAAAATTAAATTTTTCCTTGAAAAAGGGAAATTTCCATTAAAAGGAGAAATCAAACACTCCACATTTAAAAGACTTACGGGATAGAAGTAACTGAGAATTAATAATTTAAAAATTTATGCAACTTGAAAATTTATTTAGATTTTTAAAAAAAATAAAAAAACAGTCTATGCTTCCTTTACATTCACCAGATATATCGGTCAAAGACTATAATATCCTTAAAGATTGTATAAAATCCACAAATATTTCAACCTATAGTAATTATGTAAAGCTTTTTGAAAATAAACTTAAAAAATATACAAAATCTAAATACGTAATTGCAACAAATTCAGGAACATCAGCGTTACACTTAGCTCTTATGAGTTTTGATATAGATGAAGGTGATGAAATTTTAATTCCTTCACTCAACTATGTTGCTCCAGCTAATGCAATTATCTATTGCAATGGAAGCCCTCATTTTGTCGACGTAAATAAAAAAACATTAAGTGTTGATATTGAAAAACTTGAAAATTATTTGAAAAAAATCTTACTTAAAAAGAAAAACTTCTTTTTAAACAAAGTTACAAAAAAAAAAGTAAGGGGCATGATAGCATTTCATCCTTTTGGACATGCGGTCGAAATAGATAAGCTTAAAAAAGTGCTTAAAAAATATAAGTTATTTTTAATTGAGGATGCAGCTGAGGCAATGGGAACTTTTTTTAAAAAAAAACATATAGGAACATATGGAGATGTGGGCATTCTAAGTTTTAATGGAAATAAAATAATTAGCACAGGAGGCGGTGGGGCTGTCATTACAAATAAGAAGATTAAAGCTATGAAAATTTTACAATTAGCAACAATTTCAAGAGAGAAACATAAATTTGAGTTTATTTATAAGGGACTTGGATACAACTACAGAATGCCAGGCCTGAATGCTGCCCTGGGCATTTCTCAACTTAATAAATTAAATGATCTAATTAAAAAAAAAAGAATTATAAGTAAAAAATATGAGAGATTTTTTAAATCAACTAAAAATATTACTTACTTTAAAGAGCCTAAAAATTGTAAAAGTAATTACTGGCTTAATACAATTATTTTAGAAAAAAACAATTTAAGAATAAGAAATAAATTTATCAGAAAGTGTATTAAAAATGGTATTCAGGTTAGACCAATATGGAAACCACTACACACGTTGAGTTACTTAAAAAAATTTCCTAGAATGAAGCTTTCAAGCACATCTATTTTAATGAAAAAAATATTAAGTTTACCAAGCAGTCCCAATATTAAGTTGTAATATGATTAAAAGTATTTTTTATATCAAACCAGAAAATACAATAAATTCTGCAATCAAAAAAATTAATTTGAATAGTCACGGTTGCCTTATTGTTGTTGATAACAAAATGAGATTGTTAGGAACTCTGAGTGATGGAGATATAAGAAAAGCTTTACTAAAAAAAAAGAGATTAAAGGACAAAATTCAAAATATTTTTTTTAAAAAATCAATTTTTGTTTACAGAGGAAATTATACAAAAAATTTACTAAAAAAATTAATTTTAAAAAAGAATTACCCAATAATTCCAGTTATTGATAAAACTAAAAAAGTTTATGATATTTTTTATAAAGAAAAATTAAGTATTAATAAAATTAAAAGCAAAAATAAAATTTCAACGAATGTTGTCATTATGGCAGGAGGAAAGGGAACGAGATTACAACCCTTTACCAACATATTACCAAAACCATTAATCCCTATAAATGGAAAACCAGTAATAAAGCATATAATAGATAAGTTTGAGAAATATGGATTTTCTAACTTTTACTTAACCCTAAATTACAAGGCAGAAATAATGAAAGCTTATTTCAAAGAAATCAACACAAAATATAAATTAAATTATATTCAAGAAAAAAAACCTTTAGGCACGGCAGGGAGTCTAAGACAATTATATAAAAAAATTAAAAATAATCTAATTGTGACTAATTGCGATACGATAATAAATGCAAACTATCAAAATATATTAAATTATCACAGAAAAAATAAATTTGATATGACAATTGTTGCATCCAAAAAAAAATATGTAATTCCATATGGTATTTGTCGAACAAATAATAAGACACTAAAAAAGCTAGAAGAAAAACCTTCTTATAGTTTTTTAGCAAATAGTGGGTTTTATATTTTAAACAAAGAGATTTTAGGACTTATCCCTAATAATAAATTTTATAACATTAATCAATTACTAGATGTTATTAAAAAAACTAAGCTTAAAGTAGGTGTTTTCAAAATTTCAGATAATGCCTGGATAGATACTGGACAATGGTCTGAATTAAACAAGATACAAAAAATTTAATTCAATGAATAAAAATCTATGTGTTTGTGTTTTAGTAAGATCCGAGTCTATTAATCAA
>CACJUF010000021.1 GCA_902596515.1 uncultured Pelagibacteraceae bacterium | reverse complement strand
GAGCGTCGTTAGTAGTATGGGCAATCAAAGATGGGAGAGATGCAGCTTCTTCCATGAAAACATATTTAGAAAATATGCAATTAAAAAAAACAAAAGTAGCTTAATGGAAAATTATAAAAAAAATTTAGAGTTACTGGAAAAAAATTATGTTTATTCAAAAGAGATGGAACACGATGCTTGTGGAGTTGGTTTAATTGCATCTACAGAAGGAAAAAAGTCTAGGGCTATAGTTGAGTATGGAATTGAAGCTTTAAAAGCAGTTTGGCACAGAGGTGCCGTTGATGCAGATGGTAAAACGGGTGATGGAGCCGGAATACATGTTGAAATCCCGAAAGACTTTTTTATAGAAAAAATACAAGTTACCGGACACGATTATGATAATTCTGAAATCTGTGTAGGAATGATTTTTTTACCTAGAAATGACTATTCAGCGCAAGAGAGTTGCAAAACAATAGTTGAGAGTGAGCTAACTAAAAATAATTTTAGTATATATGGTTGGCGACAAGTACCAGTAAATTCAAAAGTTTTAGGGGAAAAAGCTCTTCAAACCATGCCAGAAATTATACAAGTTCTTTTTAAACCTAATGATCCAAATTTATTAGACAAAAACCTAGAGAGAAAAATTTATGAAATAAGAAAGAGAATTGAAAATAAAGCTTTTGATGCCTCATTGAATAATTTTTATATTTGTTCAATTAGTTCAAAATCTATAATTTATAAAGGGCTATATTTAGCAGAGTCTTTATCTGACTTTTATTTAGATCTTAGAGATTCAAGATTTATTTCAAGATATGCGATTTTTCATCAAAGATTTTCAACAAATACCGCACCGAGCTGGAGCTTAGCTCAACCATTTAGGGCCATAGCGCACAATGGTGAGATAAATACTTATAAAGGTAATAAAAACTGGATGAAAGTTCACGAACAAGAAATGAGTAGCCCACTTTTCGAGGACATAGAAAATTTAAAACCAGTAATCCAAAAAGGTGTCTCTGACTCTGCAGCTTTAGATAATGTATTTGAATTATTAAATAAATCAGGCCAATCTGCACCATTAGCTAAATTAATGCTAGTACCGGATGCATGGTCAAAAAAAAATAAGACATTATCAAAAAGTCATCAGCAATTATTTAATTTTTTAAATAGCACAATGGAACCATGGGATGGACCTGCTGCTATTGCTGCTACAGACAATGAATGGGTTATAGCTGCAAATGATAGAAATGGTCTTAGGCCTTTGAGATATGCCATTACAAAAGACAAAATGATTTTCGCAGGCTCAGAAACAGGAATGATTGATTTAAATGAAAAAAAAATTTTAACCAAGGGAAGACTTGGTCCTGGTGAAATTATCGGGGTAAGAATTGAAAAAGGTAAAGTTTTTTCTAATAGTCAAATAAAAGATTATTTGGCTAAAGAATTTAAACACTTCAATTCTCAAATAATTGATCTAGATGAAAAATTGTCAATTTCTAATGAAAAACATAATTTTGATGGCGAAAGCTTAAGGAGAAGACAATATACTTTCGGAATAAGTTTAGAGGATCTCGAACTTATCTTACATCCAATGGCGGAAGATGCAAAAGAAGCAACAGGTTCCATGGGTGATGATACCCCTTTAGCAGTGTTATCTGATAAGTATAGACCACTTTACCATTTTTTTAGACAAAATTTTAGCCAAGTAACTAATCCGCCAATTGACTCTTTAAGAGAAAATAAAGTGATGAGTTTAAAAACTAGATTTGGAAATTTAGGTAATATTCTTGATTTTGATACTTTAACTAAAGAGAATATTTATGTTTTAAATAGCCCTATTTTATCAAATTCACAATTTAATAAGTTCACTAATTTTTTTGGTAAAAATTCAGTAACTATTGATTGTTCATTTTCACAAGATGATAATTTAGAAAATTCTATTAACAGGATCCAAAAAGAGTCTGAAATAGCAGTAAGACAAGGCATTACCCAACTGATTTTAAGTGACAAAAATCTCTCATCTGAAAGATTGCCAATGCCTATGTTATTATGTGTCGGAGCCATAAACACATTTTTGATACAAAAAAAATTAAGAGGTTATGTTTCCATAAATGTTCAGTCTGGAGAGGCTATAGATACTCATTCGTTTGCAACATTAATTGGAGTTGGAGCAACTACAGTAAATCCATATCTGGCTTTTGATAGTTTATATCAAAGATATGAAAAAAAACTTTTTGGCCAATTTAGTTTTGATGAGTGTGTACAACGCTACATTAATTCAGTTAATGCGGGTTTATTGAAGATAATGTCAAAAATGGGGATTTCAGTTTTAAGTTCTTACAGAGGTGGATGTAATTTTGAAACAGTAGGATTGAGCAGAACAGTTGTAAATGAATACTTTCCTGGAGTTACCTCGAAAATTTCAGGTATTGGTTTAGTTGGAATTGAAAAAAAAATAAGAGAAATTCATAAAGAAGCATTTGAAAGTACAGAAACTATATTGCCAATTGGAGGTATTTATAGATATAGAAAAAACGGAGAAACACATCAATATCAAGGAAAGCTAATTCATTTATTACAAAGTGCTGTAGGCTCAAATTCATATGAAGCATACAAAAAATATGCTGATGGTATATATAATTTACCACCAATAAATTTGAGGGATCTAGTTGATTTTAGAAAAAAAAAATTGGGTCCATCAATTAACTTATCAGAAGTTGAACCAATAGAAAAAATATTAAAAAGATTTGGTAGTGGAAGCATGTCCCACGGTGCTTTATCTAAAGAAGCACATGAAACACTTGCTATTGGAATGAATAGAATTAAAGGAGCTTCTTGTAGTGGTGAAGGTGGAGAAGATGCAGTAAGATTTAAAGTGATGGATAGTGGTGATAGTGCAAATTCTAGAGTTAAACAAATTGCATCTGCTAGATTTGGTGTGACTGTAAATTACTTGAATAATTGTAATGAAATAGAAATCAAAATGGCACAAGGCGCTAAACCAGGGGAAGGCGGTCAGTTACCTGGCTTTAAAGTAACAAAGGAAATTGCAAGACTACGACATTCCACACCAGGAGTAACACTAATTTCTCCACCTCCACACCACGATATTTACTCGATAGAAGACTTGGCACAACTGATTTATGATTTGAAGCAAACAAATCCAAAAGCACGAGTTGGCGTTAAGTTAGTCGCATCATCAGGAATTGGAACTATCGCTGCAGGTGTAGCTAAAGCGAAAGCAGATATTATTTTAATTTCAGGTCATAATGGAGGAACAGGCGCAACTCCTCAAACAAGTGTCAAATATGTTGGAATACCTTGGGAGATGGGTCTCACTGAGGCAAATCAGGTTTTAACATTAAACAATTTAAGACACAAAGTTACATTGAGAACTGATGGTGGTATTAAAACTGGAAGAGATGTTGTTATTGCTGCAATGATGGGAGCAGAAGAATATGGAGTTGCTACAACAGCTCTAGTGGCAATGGGATGTATAATGGTAAGACAGTGCCACTCAAATACTTGTCCAGTAGGTGTTTGTACACAAGATGAAAAATTAAGAGAAAAATTTACCGGTACTCCAGACAAGGTTGTAAATTTATTTTCTTTTATTGCATCTGAAGTAAGAGAAATTTTAGCCGAATTAGGTTTTAAATCATTAAATGATATTATTGGAAGAACTGATTTATTAATGCAAGTTAATAAAGCTTCACCAAATTTAGATGATTTGGATTTAAATCCGTTATTTGTTCAGGCAGACCCAGGAAACAATAAAAGATACTGCGAGTCGTTGGAGATCAATAAAGTACCAGAAACATTAGACCAGGAAATTTGGCCAGAAATAGAAAAATCTTTAGATAATTCAGAAAAAGTTGAGAAAGAATTTATTATCAAAAATACAAACAGGGCAGTTGGTACAAGAATTTCACATCATCTTTACAAAAAGTATGGTTACGAAAAACTTGATGAAAATTTTCTTACATTAAATTTCAAAGGCTCTGCGGGTCAGTCATTTGGTGCTTTTTCATCAAAAGGACTAAAATTAAATCTTAAAGGTGATGCAAATGATTACGTCGGCAAGGGATTGTCAGGCGCTACAATCTCGATCAAACTTTCGGATGAAAGTAATTTAATCTCTAATGAAAATACCATCATCGGAAATACAGTTCTGTATGGAGCTACTTCAGGTAAACTTTTTGCAGCGGGTCAAGCAGGTGACAGATTTGCTGTAAGAAATTCTGGTGCAACTACAGTTATTGAGGGTTGTGACTCAAATGGTTGTGAGTATATGACTGGAGGAACAGTGGTTATTTTAGGAAATGTCGGTGACAACTTTGCGGCTGGCATGACCGGAGGTATGGCATTTATCTATGATAAATCTAATGAGTTTGAAAAAAAAGTAAATCCAGACTCAGTTGTTTGGCAAAATGTTGAGACAGATTATTGGACAAGTTATTTAAAAGAATTAATTTTAGAACATTCAAAGGAGACAGGATCGTTAATATCAAAAAATATTTTTGAAAATTTTGAAGTTGAAATTAAAAATTTTGTTCAGGTTTGTCCAAAAGAGATGATTAATAAACTTAAAAATCCAATTACATTTAAGTCTAAGATTAAAGAAGTTAGTTAATTATAATTTTTAACTCTTTTTTTAATATGCCTAACCATTTAGGTGAAGACAAGCTGTGATCACCCTTTTTAATGATAACTAATTTTTTTTTGGAATTTAAGAAAATTTTTAAAACTTTTTTGGAATAACTGACAGGGACAGACTCATCCTTTTGTCCATGGACCATAGTAATCTTTAATTTGTCGTAAATTTTTTTATGAAATACTTTATTTTTCCGGCCATCTTTAATTAATTGTAAAGAGATTGGATATTCATAATTTCCATGCTTTAAGTTGATAATCCCATTTTTTGTTATCTCTTTTTTCATTTTTTTTGAAAATTTGTTCCACATTAAACCCTCTAAAAATTGAGGTGCAGAACCAATTCCTAAAAAACCTAAAATTTGTTTTTTAAAAAATTTAAATTGATTTAAAGCGATCCAAGAGCCCATACTTGAGCCAACTAAGACGATTCTATTTTTTTTAACAATTTTTTTAATTAATAAAGTTGTCTCTTTAGTCCATTTTGAGATATTTCCATTGGTAAATTTACCAGATGATTTACCATGACCAGAATATTCTAGTGCAAGAAAACCAAGTTTATTTTTTTTTGCAAAATTTAAAAATGCTTTAGGTTTTTTTCCCTCTAAATCAGACATAAACCCGTGTAAAAAAACTATGTAGGCTTTATTTTTTTGGTTGTATTTTAAGTACCTGATTTTTTTTGATTTATTTATTTTAAAGTAATTGAATTTGTTCATAAAAGTTTATTAGTTATCTCTATTATTATATAATCTAACTGTATGTCGTCTAATATAAAAGTCTTGCAAGTAATACCAAAGCTAGGTTACGGAGGGGCAGAAACTGGATGTTATGATATTGCTCATTATTTACCAGAAAATGGGTGTGAGTCTTTTATAGTAACTAGCGGAGGGGAATTAACTAAATTCGTTGATAAAAAAAAAGTAAAACTAATTAAACTTCCAGTTCATAGTAAAAACCCAATATTGATTCTAATAAATACAATTTTATTAATCGGGATAATTTTATTTTTTAAGATCTCAATTGTTCATGCAAGGAGTAGAGCACCAGCTTGGTCTTGTTTATTTGCAACAAAGTTAACTAATAGAAAGTTTGTTACCACATTTCACGGAACTTATAATTTTAGTGGCAAGATTAAAAAATTTTATAATTCTGTAATGGTAAGATCTGATTTGGTTATTGCAGGATCAAATTTTATTTTTTCTCACATTAAAGAAAATTATTCTGAATTTTTAAAAAACCAAAAAAAATTTTTAGTTATTTTTAGAGGAATAAATGTTGATTATTTCGACTCTTCTACAAAATTAGAAAATGATGAAAAAAACTTACTCCAAAAATGGAATATAAATGATCAAAAAAAAATAATTTTAATGCCAGGTAGACTTACTTCATGGAAAGGACAAGAATTATTTATTGAGGCAATTAATCTTGTTAAAATTGAATTAGGTTATGAAGCTTTTCATGCAGTTATACTAGGAAATGATCAAGGGAGAGATTTTTATAAAAAAAAATTAATACATCTTACCGAGCAATACGATTTAACAAATCAAATTAAATTTATAGATCATTGCGAGGATATGGCATTGGCTTACAAAGTTTCTGATATAATTGTATCAGCTTCAATTGAACCTGAAGCTTTTGGCAGAGTAGCTGTGGAAGCACAATCTATGGAAAAATTAATTATAGCGAGTAATATTGGAGGATCTAATGAGACAATTATTGATCAAAAAACAGGCTTTTTATTTAAATCGGGTAACGCAGAATCTTTAAGTAAAAAAATAATTCATGCATTATCAATGGATGAAACATCTATTAATTTTATGGTTAAAGAAGGAAGGAGCAATATAATAAAAAAATTTAATGTTGAAAAAATGTGTTTTTCTACATATTCAGAGTATAAAAGATTATTAAACTAAATGCCTACAATTACATTACCAGATGGAAAAAATATTGAATTTCCCAAAGAAGTTACAGGTTTAGATGTTGCAGAAAAAATAAGCAAGTCACTTTCCAAGCAAGCATTGATAATGAGTGTCGACGGTGAGTTAAAAGATTTATATTTTCTAATTAAAAAAGATTGTTCAGTAAAAATCTTCACTGCAAAAGATCCAGAGGGTCTTGAAGTTATAAGACACGATACGGCTCACATTATGGCAATGGCTGTTCAAGAATTATACCCTGGCACACAAGTAACTATAGGACCAGTAATTGAAAATGGTTTTTACTATGATTTTGCACGGAAAGAGCCTTTTACAGAGGTTGATTTAGAAAAAATAGAAAAAAAAATGTCAGAAATAATTGACAAAGATGTAAAAACAAAAAGGGAGGTTTGGAAAAGAGATAAAGCAATAAGCCATTTCAAAAAAATTGGTGAAAACTATAAAGCAGAAATAATAGAGAGTATTCCAGAGAGTGAGGAGCTAACCGTCTACCATCATGGTGATACTTGGCATGATTTGTGTAGAGGTCCACACTTAGTTTCCTCTGGAAAAATTGGCAAAGCGTTTAAACTTACAAAAGTTGCTGGAGCATATTGGCGTGGAGACTCAAAAAATGAGATGTTACAAAGAATTTATGGCACTGGTTGGGCGTCTCAAAAAGATTTGGATGATTATTTAAATAGAATTAAGGAAGCAGAAAAAAGAGATCATAGGAAACTTGGCAAAGAAATGGATTTATTTCATTTTAGAGAAGAGAGTCCAGGATCTGTTTTCTGGCATGAGAAGGGTTGGGCATTATTTCAAAAATTAATTAATTATATGCGGTCACGCCAAGATGCTGCAGGATATAAAGAAGTGAATACTCCAGAGGTATTAGATAGATTATTATGGGAAAAATCGGGGCATTGGGAAAAATATGGTGAAAACATGTATACTTCTGAGACTCCTGACCAAAAAGTTTTTGCAATAAAACCCATGAATTGTCCAGGTCATATACAAGTTTTTAATCAAGGTTTAAAAAGTTATAGAGATTTACCATTAAGAATAACAGAATTTGGCAAAGTACATAGATATGAACCTTCAGGTGCTTTACATGGACTTCTAAGAGTAAGAGCTTTTACACAAGATGATGCACATATTTTTTGTTCGGAAGATCAAATCACTAGTGAGTGTTTAAATGTAACTAATTTAATTTTAGATATTTATAAAGATTTAGGTTTTGAAAAAGTGGTTTTAAAATATGCTGACAGACCAGAAGTAAGAGTGGGTGAAGATAAAGTTTGGGATAAGGCTGAGGCATCATTATTAGAAGCAGTTAAAGCAACAAAATTAGAATACAGTGTTAATAAGGGAGAAGGTGCCTTTTATGGTCCAAAAATAGAATTTGTATTAAGAGATGCCATTGGTAGAGATTGGCAATGTGGAACAGTACAAGTTGATTTAAACTTACCCGGAAGGTTAGATGCTACTTATATTGATAAAGATGGAACAAAAAAAGTTCCAGTGATGCTACATAGAGCATTATTTGGATCACTTGAAAGATTTATTGGAATTCTAATTGAGAATTATGCTGGAAAGTTTCCATTTTGGTTATCTCCATTACAAACAGCAGTAATTCCAATATCAGAAGATTTTGAGGAATATGCGAGTAAAGTTTCCAAAAAAATAAAAGAAGCTGGCATGAGTTCAATAGTTGATTTAAAAAATCATAATTTGAACTATAAAATAAGAGAACATTCTCTTGCAAAAGTCCCTATTTTATTAATTTGTGGTAAAAAAGAAGTTGACAGCAACTCCGTAACTATTAGAAGATTGGATTCTAATAAACAAGAAAATATGGAATTGAATAAATTTTTAAAAACATTTTCTGCTTTAAATAAAGCGTCCTCAATTTAAGTGGCAGATTTTAAGCAAAATTATTTTCAGAGAAGAACTAAAGATCGAGGTCCAAGATCTAATAATAGAATTTCATCTCCAGAAGTTCAAGTTATAGGTAGTGACGGAGAAAATTTAGGTGTCATTGGCACAAACGAAGCAATATCGATGGCGAGAAATCAAGATTTAGATTTAATAGAAATAGCTCCAAATGCAAATCCACCAGTTTGTAAAATAATGGATATGGGAAAATATAAATACGATGCGCAAAAAAAAGCAAACCTTGCAAAAAAAAAACAAAAAATAATTGCGTTAAAAGAGATTAAAATGAGGCCTGTAACTGAGACACATGATTACGAGTTTAAAGTAAAAAATGCAAAAAAATTTATTGCTAAAGGTGATAAAGTAAAATTTACAATAAGATTTAAAGGTAGAGAACTTCAGCACTCACATTTAGGTAATGAGTTAATGACAAAGATCAAAGAGGATATGAAGGAGATTGGTAAGGTAGAATTACATCCGAAGTTCGATGGAAAGCAAATGATAATGGTAATTCAGCCTTTATAAGCTTTAATAGTAGTTGTAAATTAATAACATTCTTTGTATAAACTCGCAAAATTATGCCAAAACTAAAAACAAAAAGCTCTGCAAAAAAAAGGTTCAAAATATCTGCAAGAGGTAAAGTTATAATGGCCCAAGCTGGTAAAAGACATGGCATGATAAAAAGAACAAATTCTCAAATAAGAAAATTAAGAGGCACTAAAACTATGTCGAAACAAGACGGTAAAATTGTAAAGTCGTATATGCCTTACAGCTTAAGAGGTTAATATGGCAAGGGTTAAAAGAGGTGTAACTAGTAGAGCAAAACATAAAAAAGTTTTAAAAGCTGTTAAGGGTCAGTGGGGCAGAAGAAAAAATACTATTAGAGTTGCAAAGCAAGCTATGGAAAAAGCTATGCAATATGCATACAGAGATCGAAGAAATAAAAAAAGAGATTTTAAATCACTGTGGATACAAAGAATAAATGCTGGGGTAAGAGCAGAAGGTTTGACATATTCTAAGTTTATTAATGGATTAAATAAATGTGGAATAAAAATTGATAGAAAAATTCTAGCTGAGATAGCTTATGATAGTCCAGAAGCCTTTAAAACTATCGTTCAAAAAGCACAATCAGCTTTAAATTAATCTTCGCTATTGTTTTATTTCTCTGAAGAAATAATCTGTAAAAATGTCAGATCTTAAAAAAATAAAAGATGAATTTCTTTCAAAGCTTAGTGGAAAATTAGATATTTCAGAAATAAATCAAATTAAATCTGATCTATTTGGTAAAAGTGGATTAATTTCAACTCAATTTAAAAAGATTGGAACAATTGCAGAGTCAGAGAGAAAAAAATTTGCCTATGACTTAAATATAATTAAGGACGAACTCCAGGATTTAATAAATTCAAAAACAAATGAATTTAAAAGTGCTGAAATTAACGAGAAATTAGAAAAAGAAAAAATTGATATTACATTACCTGAAAGATCATTTGTTCGAGGAAAAATTCATCCAGTTTCACAAACGATCGATGAAATATCATCAATTTTTTCCGAAATAGGTTTTAGCGTTGAAGAAGGACCAGACGT
>CACJUF010000020.1 GCA_902596515.1 uncultured Pelagibacteraceae bacterium | reverse complement strand
AGTTTATAAATAATCCTGAAAATGAATTCGCATAATCAGTATGATTTATTTTTTTTTTAATAAATAGATATATTAATTGATGTAAATGCATGTTATCAGGAGTTAGTGGAGATTTATTAAGTAAAGCTTTTCTAATTATTGAAAATAAAGTTTCATAAGCTGGATACCATAATAAATTCATTACGAAGTATGGGGAAATCAAAATGTTTTGATTAGCAAGATCAATTAAATACAATCCAATGAAAACTGATAATACGTATGATCCATTATCACCTAATAATAAAAAATTAAAACAATTTAAAATTAGTAAAATTGATAATGCAAATATTAGTAAATATATAAATTTAATGTCGATAAAACTTTTAAATTCATTTCCTAAAAGAGAAATAAAAATAAGTATAAGCAGATAATAACCTATAACTAAAGTATTTACACCATCTAGAAAATTAGAGCCATTAATAAGGATTAGTATACAGAACGAAGTAAAAAAAATTTTAAAAAAAAAATTATTTAAAAAATTATCAATAAAATCTATTCTTATTGATTGAATATATAAATCGAGATAATAAACAATAATAAGAACTGAAATTAATTGTAGATAAAATCTTAAGTTTACAGATTTGAAAAAATTTAAATCAGAAAAAAAACCTATTAAAAATATTGATAATAAAAGACTTTTAAAAAGCCAATGCAAATCTAAAAAAAGAAAAATAGTTATAATGAGAAATATACCTCCAGAAAAAGGGGGCTCGATTTTACTCTCAATAAATTTTTTATGGAAAGAAGTATTTTTTTTGTCTTTTAATAAATTAAACTTTGTAAATAAAATGTTAAGTAAAATTATATAAGATCCAATTATACAAAAACTTACATAATCTGACATGATTTATTATTTTTGCTCTTTTTGCGCCAATTTAAGATCATTTATTATCATGTCCCTTACCAAGTCTTTAAATGAAAATTTAGGTTTGAATTTTAATTTTTTAAAGGCTTTACTTGCATCACCTTTTAAATAGTTTACCTCATTTGGTCTAAAGTATTTTTTATCAATTTTAATCAATAATTCTTTTTTTCCCTTATTAATAAGGTAACATTTTTCATTTAATCCTTTACCTTGCCATTTAATTTTCATATTTAATAATTTGACTGAAGTGTCAATAAATTGTCTAACACTTTGGGTTTGTCCAGTTGCTACAACAAAGTCATCTGGTTTTTTTTGTTGTAAAATTCTCCATTGCATTTCAACGTAGTCTTTTGCATGTCCCCAATCTCTCTTCGCATTTAGGTTACCTAAATATAAAATATCTTTAGAACCTAATTTTTTTCGTGTTAAAAATCTTGTTATTTTTCTAGTAACAAATGTTTCTCCTCTTCTAGGGCTCTCATGATTAAATAAAATTCCATTACACGCAAATATTCCATAAGCCTCTCTATAAACTGATGTAATCCAATATGAATAAAGTTTTGCTACTCCATAAGGAGATTTCGGGTGGAATTTTGATTTTTCATTAAATATATTTTTTTTATATGTCTCTCCAAATAATTCAGATGTGCTTGCTTGATAAAACTTTATCTTTTTTATTTTCAGAAATCTAATTGCCTCCAGTAATCTCAGTGTTCCAATACCCGAAACCTCAGAAGTATATTCAGGATTTTCAAAAGAAACTCCTACATGACTTTGAGCACCTAAATTATAAATCTCGTCTGGACGAATATTATTTATTAAATTATATATACTATTACTGTCAGTTAGATCACCATAATGTAAAAAAAAATTTGTTTTATTATGAGGATCTATATAAATATTATCAATCCTTCCAGTATTAAATGATGACGATTTTCTGATCAAACCATGAACAATATAATTTTTTTTGAGTAATAACTCGGCTAAATAAGAACCATCCTGTCCTGTAATACCTGTTACTAAAGCAATTTTTTTTTTCATTTTTTATAAAATAATAACCTTAATATAGAAATTAAAATCAATAAACCATCTCTAAATTCATTAACTTTTTTAGTGCCCGCTATTCTGGATCTCTCAATAGATGGTAAATTACCCAATATATAATTTTTTTTTTTTGCCTTTATGGGTAATTCGACACAAAAAGAGAAGTCATTGAAACTCATATCTAATTCTTTAAATGCTTGTGTTGAACCCATGACATAAGTAAATAATACATCGGTAATTTTTAATTTAAATAGCAAGTTACATAAACTAGTAAAAAATTTATTACCAATATATGTTAATATTGTGTCATCCTCACTGCCTCCACCTGCTTCATATCTAGAGCAAAAAACAAAGTCTTGATTTAATTGAATTTTTTTTTTTAATTGACTTAAATAAATTGGATTAAACGAACCATCTGCATTAAATATGCAAAAATATTTTGTTTCAACGCTATTTATTCCCTGAATTAATGCATTTCCAAAGCCTTTTCCCTCTTGAGATAAAACTTTACAATTAAATTTTTCTATCACTTCTCTTGTTTTTTTATCTTCTACAGGAATAACAATAACTTTTTTAATCTTATATTTTAACAATTCATCTAATACCTTTGGCAGAGACTCTGGCTCATTTTTTGCTGGTATTACTAAAGTGATATCATCCATGTGTTTTGTAAATATTTAGTTTTTTGATAAATGCATAGTATGAAAGTCTTAATACATAATAAAAAGATATAAAAAAATTATTTTTTTCATAAGTATTATAAAGCCTGAAAGCATCTAATAACCTTTGACTAACAGAGCTAGATAACGAATTTTCTAAATATCTCCAACATGAAAGATATTTATTAAATGAAAATATTTTTTCTTCTTTTTTTAGGATTTGTAGCCATAGATAAAAATCTTCTTTTGTTTGAAGGTTACAAAATAAATTTTTTCTTAATAGATTTTTTTTTACTATTACTGTTGAAAGTCCTATGTCACAACTTTTTAGAAGATCTTGATATCCAATTTTTGATTTTGCTTTAAATTTACCAATTATTTTTTCTTTTTTATCGATTACGAAGTAGTTTGTATGAGAAAAATTTAGATTATATTTCTTCATAAATTTAATTTGTAAGTTAAGTTTATTTTTTTTCCAGATATCATCTGCATCACAAAAAGCAATATAGGTTCCTCTAGAATGCAAAATCCCTTTATTTCTGGATAAGCCAGGTCCCAAGTTTTTGTTATTTATAATTACCTTAATTTTAGAATTCTTATTTGATATTTTTTTAATAAACCCCAATTCAGTTTTATTTAGATCATCATATATAATTATTATTTCAAATTTTTGGAAACTCTGATTTAAGATAGAATTTATAGTTTTTTGAAAAAAAAATCTTTTTTTATAATATGGTATGATTATACTTACTTCTGGGATGTTTCTCATATTATTTAAACAAATTTTTGAAATTACGAAGTAACCTTAGGGTAAAAATTAAATACACTATAAATACGTTTTGACCATTATTGATCCGAATTTTGTTATTTTCTTTAAGAAAATCTAAATAACTTATTCTTGAGGAAAGTCCACCCTGTCTAAATTTACCTAAGACTTCATTCTTTTTTGTAGCTTTACCAATCATTTTATTTTTAACAATCATCCTATAAAAAAGGTCATAATCTGCTGAGTACTTATATTGAGTATCGTAGAGCCCAAGTATATCTTGTGAACTTTTTTTAATAAAAAAGCCAACAGAGTGGGTAGTATAAAAACCGAAAGTCCATTTTATTTTATTTGGATAAAATCCATGTAGTAACTTATATTTTTGAACTGTTCCAAATAAAAAATCTAAATTTGAATCTTCAGAAAAATATTTGTTTACAATTTCTAATGCGCCTGGGTAATAAATATCATCTGAATTTAGTATACCTATAATATCTCCTGAGCTTGCTCTAATTCCTTTATTCATAGCATCATATAAACTAATGTCTGGTTCGCTTTTCCAATAACTCACCTTAGAAGAATTTTTTTTTATTATTTCAATTGTTTTGTCTGTTGATTGACCATCAATAATTATATGTTCAAAGTTTTTGTAAGTTTGATTAATTAGACTATTTATGTTTTCCTCTAAAAACTTCTCTGAATTTTTTGTTACAGTAATTACAGATATCTTAAATTTACTTTTCAATTTTATATTAACTTATTTGTTAATTAGTTTTTTTAGTATAACTAAATATTTTTCAAGATTTTTTTTATAATCAAATCTATATAAATATTTTTTTGCTAACAATGATTTTTTATTTAAAACTTTTTTATTTTTATAATAATTATATATTTTTTTACACAGACTTTTGTAATCGCCTGAATTGAATAAATCGCCTAATTTTCCATTCATCAAAATTTCTTTTGGCCCAGATGGACAATTGGATGAAATTATAGGAAGTCCAGCAGCCTGAGCCTCAATTAAAACATTTGGCAATCCCTCATACCTGGAAGTTAAAATAAATAAATCAGCAGATTTAATAAAGTCTGAGGCATTTTTTTTATAACCTCCTAATTTAACATTTTTTTGTAAATCATTGTCAAAAATGTAGTCTAAGAGCATTGCATGATTATAACCTCGCCCTATTAAGTATAATTTGAAATTTATTTTATGAATTGTTCTAAGCAAATTTAAAGCTTTTAATAACGTTATATGATCTTTTTGATTAGATAATCTACCAATTGTAATAATCTTAAGTCCATTAAAATTTTTAAAAAAATTTATTTTTTTTTTTGTATGATTAATTTTGATTGGATTCAAAATAACATTAGATTTTAAATTGAAATACTTCTTAATATTTTTTTTAAACTCATAGCTATTAACAATAATTTCATCAACGAGTCCATATAATATTTTAAAAAAAAATTTTTTATGGAAAGATAGTGAATATTTTTCTGGAGATGTATTTAATCTAATAATTATTTTAGAATTTATTATTTTTGACATAAAAGTTGAAAAAAGGTTTGACTGAAACGAAAAGATTAAAATATTTTTATTTTTGAAATTATTAAAAAGCAACAGAGAACATATAAAACTTTTAAGCACACGAGGTTTGTTATTAAAAAATTTAGATTTTGGTGTAATTAACTTTACATTACTTCCAAATAAGTTTTTGCCTAATTTATCAGCAGTTATTAAAAAAACATTTTCAAATTTTGTTTTTAAAAATTTTATTATATAGAAAAGATTTTTTTCAACTCCCCCACCTTCAATAGAGGGTATAAAGATTACTAAGTCTCTCATAGCTTTACAAAAAAATTTATAAACCTCATTTTTGTTTTATCAAAAAAAATCTATATTTATATTTAGAGTTTTTTATTATTTCTAATTAAAGATAATTTTCTTTGTACCATTCAATTGTTTCAAACAAACCTTCCTCAAGAGATACTCTTGGTTTCCAGCCTAAACTTAAAATTTTTTTATTATCAAGAATTTTTCTCATGGTTCCATCTGGATAATTTTTATTGAAAACTAAATTTTCATTTTTATTTGTAATTTTACAAATCATTTTAGCAAACTGCTTAATCGTAAATTCATTACCACTACCAATATTTATCACTGAGTTTTGTTTTATCATCTTTAAAAATTTTTTATCTTTATTTATTTTTTTTTTTAAGCAAAAATAAATTGCACTGGCTAAATCTTCGACATACATTACTTCTCTTTTTGGTTTCCCAGTTCCCCAAATTTCTATTTTAGAATTTTTTTTATTATTTGATTTAATAACTTTTTTAATTAAAGCTGGTATGAAGTGGCTATTTTTTAGATTAAAATTATCATTAGGACCATACAGATTACAGGGCATTAAGGTAAAATAAGATTTTTTATACTGTTTATTATAAAACTCACATGATTTTAACCCAACGATTTTAGCAAGTGCGTATGCCTCGTTTGTAGATTCTAAATAATTCGATAAGAGGTACTCTTCCTTAATAGGCTGTTTTGATGTCTTGGGATAAATGCATGAACTACCTAGATTTATAAAATGTTCTATTTTATTTTTAAAAGCTGCATTAACTAAATTAAGTTGTATTAAAATGTTTTCATTTAAAAATTCTACTGGATATGTAGAGTTTGCCAATATTCCACCGACTCTTCCAGCGCAATTAATGATAATTTGAGGCTTTTTTTTTTTTATAAACTTATCTACTTTATCTTCATCAAGAAGATTTATTTGCTTTCTTGAAACTAATATGAAATTTTTGAAATTTTTTTTTTTTAAATATCTTACCAATGCTGATCCAACCATGCCTTTATGTCCAGCAATAAATATTTTATTGTTTTGAAGTAGATTTCTAACCATTGATGTTTTTCAATCTATATTAGAAAAATTAAGATTAAAACGAAAATCTTTTAAAAAGTTTTTCCGGAATTAACTTTACAATCGTCATTATTATTTTCCAGTAAGAATTTATATAAATAATTTCTTTGTTTTTTTCTATTGCTTTCTTCAAATTTTGTGCAACATTTTTAGGTTCAGCAATTAAAAAACTTGGACAGTTCAAATCTCCTTCTCTAAAAGGCTTTGTATTCATGTATCCTGGAATTACAGTAATTACTGAAATTTGATATTTAAATAATTTTTGCCTTAATGCTGATAAGAAAGCAATCAAACCTGATTTTGAAGATGAATAAAATAATTGTTTCTTTCTTCCTCTTAATCCTGCTACTGAAGTAAATACTGCAATAAAAGAATTACTATTTTTTTTTATTTTTTTGGAAAGTTCTGTCAAAATAATCGCAGGATTCAAAAAATTAATCTTAATATTTTTTTCAGCTTCGCTGATATTTTCGAATTCTTCATTTCCATCTCCTGTATATCCCGCAACCCAAATAACACCTGAGATATCATTTTTCATCTTATCTATAATCTCTAAATTTTTTACTAAATCATTTAATTCAACTTCTAATACTTTTACTTTAAGATTCTCTGAATTTATATTTCCAAAATTTTTTTGCAATTCAAAAAATTTCTTTTTTGACCTACAAAAAATAATCAATTTTTCACACTCATCAATATACATATCTACTAAGGATAAAGATATTTCGGAAGTTCCTCCATAAATAATAATTTTATTATATTTCATCTTGGTTTATTTAAACTTAAATTCTTTTTTTATTTCGCTAATTTCAGTTTTTTTTGTCCAAAGTTTTAATTTCTTTTTTTAAATTTATTATATTCGATTTTAATCTTAATGAACTCATAATTTTGCATTATATCTTTTGAAAAAATGCCTCTTATATTACTCTTTAGAATATAAATTCATAAAAAAATAATACAGAATTTTGTTTTATATTTTCTTGATAGAGATGAAAGATGTGATTAAAATTAAAATAACTCATCATTTACCATTTTGTAAACTATCTGTTTAAAATTTAATTTTGGCTTCCATTTTAAAATTTTTTTCGTTTTGGAAATATTTGCCCTATATCCTTTTATGTCTAATTTTCTTTTCAATTTTTTTACATTTGTTTTAACATTATTAAAATTTAACTTTTTTAGTCTAAAAACTTCATTTAAAAAATCTCTAAGAGAATAAATTTTTCCAGTTCCGATTATTAAATCAATCGGTGAATCTTTCTGAAGCATAAGCCAATAAGCTTCAACAAAATCTGGTGTCCATCCCCAATCTCTATAAATATTTATATTTCCTAAAAATAATTTATGATTTTTGTTCTTTAAAATTTTATTGGATTCTAAAATAATTTTTTTTGTAACAAATTCATTAGATCTCAACGGTGACTCATGATTGAATAAAATTCCAGAGCAGCAAAATACGCCATAATTTTCTCTAAAAATTTTTGTCAACCAATATCCTGCTGCTTTTGATACGGCATACGGACTTATAGGATCTATTTTAGACTCAATATTAAAGAAATTTTTTTTTTTATTTCCATAAATTTGTGCAGAGCAAGCATTAAAAATTTTTGTCTTTATTTTTAATTTTTGAGCTGTCTTTAAAATATTTAGTATTCCAAATGAATTACTAATCAATGATACTTCTGGAAAGTCAAAAGATTTAACTATTGATGACTCTCCAGCAAGATAATAAACTTCATCAATATTTTTTTTTAAAACTTTTTGGCAAAAACTAATATCTGCGGCTTGACCTTTTACAATTTTTACTTTTTTAAAAATATTAAGCTTTAATAGTCTATTTAGATTTTTTTTCTTATTGTTTCTGGTGGTACCAATTACATTATAATTTTTTGAAATAAGGAAATGAGCAAGATAAGCCCCATCTTGACCAGAGACTCCAAATATTAAAGCATTTTTTTTTTTCATTAATTTTTTCTATAAATCAATCATATAAATAATTTTGAATTATTTTTGAACCAGAAACATGTGTTATTTAGTGCGAGCTTTAAATCCGTAAATCTTTTTTTATTAGATATTTTTTTTATTTTTAAATTAGAGCCATGGGTTTTTTTTACATCTGCTTTTTGAAAGCTTCTTTTATTGATTATTGGTCTTTTTTTAAAATAGCTATTAATATAATTTAAGATTTTGGTTATCTTAATTGGATTATTCGAGCATATATTTATAACAGTATTATTTTTCTTAAATTTTATATTTAAAAGTTTATACAAAATTTCAGTCACATCACAAATGTAAGTAAAGTCTCTAGTATGATTACCATAATTATTTAAATAAAATTTTGACTTCTTATCAAAAACAGATTTTAGATATTTATATATTAACATATCTGGTCTTCCCCATTCCCCAAAAACAGTAAAAAATCTTAAGCCAACCGCATTAGTTGAAGAACCTTCAAAAAATAATTCAGCAGTTTCCTCGTTATTTTTTTTGGTTAAACCATAAATGTTTTTTGGATTTATTTTGTGGATCTCTTTAAGTGGAAAATTTTTGCTTTCTCCATATACTGAGCTAGAGGAAGCATAATAGAATTTCCTGACTTTATTTTTTTTTATAAGTTCAATTAAATTAAAAAAACCAATTATATTACTATTTATATAAGATCTTGGATTTATTAAAGAATATCTGACTCCAGCCTGAGCAGCAAAATGATAGACTGCCCCAAATTTTGTTTTAAAAATTTTTTCAAGTTTTTTCTTATTACATAAATCAAATTTATAAAATCTAAATTTTTTATGTCTTTTTAAATCTCTTAATCTTGCTCTTTTCAATTTTTGTGAATAGTAGCTATCTACATTATCAATAGAGTAAATTTGATGGCCTGATTTGGTTAATAAAAATTTACAAAAATTATAACCTATAAATCCAGCACTTCCGGTGATTAATATTTTCATATCAAAATGTATATCAATTTTGCACAAAAAAAGTATAAGTTTATTAATGTTAAAAGTTTGTGTGTTAGGATTGGGCTACGTTGGATTACCTGTAGCGTTAAATATATCAAGTAAATTTAAGACTATCGGATTTGATATTTCATTAAGAAGAATAAGAAAACTAAAAAGTAAATTTGATTATAATAAGGAATTTAAAAAAAGTGATTTTATAAAAAAAAAAATAAAATTTTCTCACAAAAAACAAGATCTGGAAGATTCGAATATCTATATTATTTGTGTTCCTACTCCAATTAAAAAAAATAACCTGCCAGATCTATCCCATATTAAAAATAGTATTTCTATGATAAGTAAATATATCAAGGTTGGAGATATTATAATATTAGAGTCAACAGTTTATCCAGGTGTAACAGAAAAATTTACTAAATTTTTAGAAATAAAAAGTGGATTAAAAAATAACAAAGATTTTTATATGTGTTATAGTCCCGAGAGAATTAACCCTGGAGATAATTCAAAAAATCTTAAAAATATAAATAAAATATTTGCAATAAATACTAATAATAAGAAAATTATTTCTAAAGTAAAAGAAGTTTACAAACTGATATCTAAAAAATTAATTTTTACTAAAAATATTCATGAGGCAGAAACTGCAAAGGCTATTGAAAACACACAAAGAGATTTAAATATAGCTCTATTTAATGAAATATTAATTTTATCAAAAAAGATTAATTTAAATTTTAATGAAATAATTAAATTAGCTTCAACAAAATGGAATTTTATAAAATTTCAACCCGGCTTAGTAGGCGGGCATTGTCTTCCAGTTGATCCCTATTATTTATCTTATATTGCAAAAAAAAATAAATTTAAAACTAATACACTTTTAAGTGGAAGATCTACAAATAATAACATGAAGAATTATGTAATTAGTCAAATATTAAAATGTATTAAAAAAAATAGATTAAAAAATAACGCAAAAATTCTAATTTTAGGTATTTCTTATAAGTATGGAGTGTCTGACTTAAGAAATTCTCTAGGTCTTGAAATTTTTAATTTAATAAAGAAAAAATATAAAAACACTTATTTTTATGATCCTTTTGTAAATATTA
>CACJUF010000019.1 GCA_902596515.1 uncultured Pelagibacteraceae bacterium | reverse complement strand
GGCTTTGTAATAAGTCTTGGGGTAGTCGGTGGATGGCTTCCACTGAGTTTTTCGGTTGCTTTAACTGGCCTGGAGATATTAGTTGCTTTTCTTCAAGCATATGTTTTTGCAATTTTAACCTGCATCTATTTGAATGATGCATTAAACTTACACCATTAATTAACAGAGGAGGATATAATGGAATTAGAAGCAGCAAAAATGATCGGAGCAGGTTTAGCGGCTATTGCCCTAGCTGGTGCCGGTGTTGGTATAGGTATAATTTTTGGTAATTATCTATCAGGTGCGATGAGAAACCCATCCGCGGCACAAAAACAGTTTCCTAATTTGCTTTTAGGGTTTGCCCTAGCAGAAGCAACTGGGTTGTTTGGATTGGTTGTAGCGTTAATCATTCTTTTTGCATTTTAAATAGATGGTTAAAAAAATATTTTTCCAGTTAATATTTTTCAATCTCTTTTTTTTGAAAGAGGTTTTTGCAGCTGAAAGTGGAGGTATGCCTCAATTAAATCCAGAATTTTGGATTTCACAAATTTTTTGGTTAACACTTACTTTTGGTATTCTGTACATTGTATTATCTAAACTAATACTACCTAAGATAAGTGCAAACCTTGAATTAAGAAAATCACAAATACAAGAAAATATTGAGGCAGCAGAAAAACAGAGAGAAAGTAGTGAAGCGAAGCTTAAAGAGTATGATGATATTATTTCAAAAAGTAAATTGGAAGCTAATAACATTTTTAAAGAAGCTAGAGAAAATGTGCTCAAAGAAATAAATGCAAAAAAGGAAACTTTAGATAAACAAATTGATGAGGAAATCAAGAAAGTTGAGAAAGAGATAAATTTACTAAGAAAAGGGGCTTCAGAGAAAATTAATAAAATTGCAATCGAAACTACTTCAGAGTTACTAATGAAATTAATCGGTTCGGAAGTTAATAATAGTAGTATTTCTGCAATCGTTGATGATTTATCTAAAAGAAACGGGGATAAATATTATGGCAATTGATGCAACATTTTGGGTAGCTGTATCGTTTATTATTTTCTTTGGAGGCTTAATATATCTTAAGGTTCCACAAAAAATAAATGAAATACTAAACAAATTAATTTCAGATATCAAAAATGAGATTGATGAAAGTGAAAAGCTTAGAACAGAAGCTAAAACTTTACTGGATAACGCTCAAAAAAAACTCGATACAGCTCAATCAGTTAGTAAGGAAATATTGGCACAAGCAAAAAAAGACAGTGATAATCTTATTATTGAATTAAACGATAAATTTCATAAATCTTCAGAAATTAAAAAAAATTCAACAGAAAATAAGATCAATCAAATGAAAGACGCGGCAATAAAAGAAATAAAAGATGCTTCAATTAAAGTTGCGGTAGATTCAGTTAAAAAGATAATTACTACATCGGTTGATAAGTCCAAGCTTGATAACTTGTTTCAAAAAAATTTGGATGAAACAAAAGAAGAGTTAAAAAAAATCAACTCATAATACTCTTACAATTTTACAAAAAAGACTATAAATTATATAGATGAATTCCATTGTTATAGGTTCAGGATTTGGAGGGATAGCTGCAGCTTTACGTCTTAAAGCTAAAGGGCATAAAGTTACTTTAGTCGAAAAACATCGAGATCTTGGAGGAAGGGCTAGAGTATTTAAAAAAAATGGCTTCATTTACGATGGTGGACCAACAGTTATAACTGCTCCATATTTAATAAATGAATTATTTGAATTATTTCAAAAAAAACCAGAAGATTATATAAAACTCACTCCACTAAAAGTTTGGTATCAATTCATTTTCGAAGATAAATCAAAATTTAATTACTCTGGGGACGAGCTAGAGATGAAAAAACAAATAAAAGAGATAAATAAAAAAGATGTTAATGGCTATGAAAAATTAGTCAATTTTACAAAAAAAATTTTTGACAAAGGTTTCACGGAGCTTGCTGATGTACCCTTTGATAAACCATTTGTAATGATGCAGCAATTACCAGCACTACTAAAACTAAAAAGTTATAAATCTGTTTATTCTTTAGTCTCCTCATATATAGAAAATGAAAAATTAAGGAGAATGCTTAGTATGCACCCATTATTAGTTGGGGGAAATCCTTTTACTACAACTTCAATTTATGGATTAATCTTATACCTAGAAAAAAAATGGGGTATTCATTACTCAATGGGTGGAACAGGAAATATAATCAAGGGTTTTGAAAAATTAATGGATGAAGTCGGGATTAAAATAATTAAAGGTCATGAGGTTACCAAAATTATTTCAAACCAAAAAAAAATTACCAGTATCCAATTAGATGATCAAACAATAATAGAGTCTAACAATGTAATTTGTAATGCTGATCCTCCTGCTGTTTACGAGAAAATGTTAAATGGGAATACAAGTAATTCATTTCTTTTTAGATGGAAAAAAAACCGAATGGAATATTCAATGGGATTATTTGTCTATTACTTTGGTACCAAAAAAAAATACGATAATGTTGAGCACCATACTATTAAGTTTGGAAACAAATATAAGGAACATCTAGATGACATTTTCAATAACAAAAAATTGAACGACGATATTAGTTATTATCTTCACAGACCTTCAGCAACCGATAAAACTATGGCTCCCGAAGGTAACGATTGCTTTTATGTTTTAGTCCCAGTGCCAAATAATCAATCAAAAATTGACTGGTCTATTGAGGGAGAAAAAATGAAAAATTTGGTTATTGATAAGATGCAAAATGATTTAATGCCAGATCTCAAAAATAATATTGTAGAAGATTTTTATTTAACCCCTGATTACTTTGAAAAAGATTTAAATACAAAATATGGTTCAGGTTTCTCAATCCAACCAAAATTTTCTCAATCTGCGTATTTTAGATTCCACAATAAGTCTGAGATATACAAAGGACTTTATTTTGTTGGTGCAGGAACCCATCCTGGAGCAGGCGTACCTGGAGTGCTCTCGTCAGCAAAGGTATTAGAAAAGATTTTATGATGTCTGATAAAAATTACTTATCAGTTTATGCAAAATCTTTTAATTGGGCGGGTTTTTTTTTACCAAAAAAAACATATAAAAAATGTTCTGCGTTGTATGATTTTTGTAGAGTTGCTGACAATATTGCAGACGATGAAGAAAAATTAGAAGTCAAAGAAATTAAATTCAAGCAATTTAAAAAAGATTTTGTTCAAAAGAATTTTGATAATCAAATTGTTAAAAATATGTGGGACCTTATTAATGAATTTAAAATTTCAGTAAAAATTATCGAAGATCTATTAGATGGTATAAATTCAGATATAAAAGATAAGGTGATATTAAATTCAAAAAAAGACCTTTTAATTTATTCTTACAGAGTTGCTGGAACTGTTGGTTTAATGATGGCAAAAATTTTAAAAGTTAATAAAAAAAGTTCACTTAAGTCAGCTATTGATCTCGGTATCGCAATGCAACTTACAAATATATCAAGAGATGTAATTGAAGATTCAAAAATAAATAGATTTTATATAAATAAAAGTTTTGAGGAAATTACATCGACTATAGATCTTGCAGATACCTTTTATAAGAATTCCTTTTATTCTATAAAAGACATTCCAATAAGTTTTAGATTTTCAATTTTAGTCGCAAGAAGGATTTACCGGAAAATAGGCTATAATATTCTAAATAAAAAAACGTTTGAAAATTATAAAAATTCTGGAAAAATTTACGTATCAAATATTGAAAAGAGCATAGAGACTATTTTTGCAATTTTTGATCTTATAAGGTTATCTCTAACTAGCATTAAAGAAGATCAGATTCAACATGATCATTTTTTAATTAGTGAGGAAATAAATCTAGATGAAAGAATTTGACTATGTCATTATTGGTGGGGGTTGTGCTGGTTTATCTTTAGCATATGAATTGGAAATTCATGATAAGCTTAAAGATAAAACTTTGGCGATCATAGAGCCAAGAGATGAATACAAAAGAGACAAAACTTGGTCTTTTTGGAAAATAACATCTCACAATTTTGATGATTGTGTAAAAAAAAATTGGGAAAATTTTTCAATTAATATTCCTAAAAAAACTAACTATTTGCAGTGTAAAAGTTCTCCATATCAAAGTATTGACAGTGGTTTATTCTATGAAAAAATTAATAACAAACTAAATGAAAATAAAAATATTTCCTTCTTTAAAGATGTTAGTGAAATTAGTTTAAAAAATTCTTTTATTTTTAATAGCGTACCATTCATTAAAAAAGATTATCGAAATCTTTGGCAACATTTTTGTGGAGTAGAAATTGAAACTAAAAATAATTTTTTTGATGATGAAATTTTTAACCTTATGGATTTTGATTGTGATCAAAGAGAAAGTGTTCATTTTTTTTATACCTTACCCTACTCAAAAAATACTGCTTTAATTGAAACCACTTGGTTGTCTAAAATTAATGACAATTCTCAAAAAGATTATGACAAACAGATAAAAGATTACATTGAAAATCATCTAAATTTGAGAGATTACAAGATAATTTATAAAGAGGAAGGGGCGATACCTTTATTTTACCCAATCGATAAGAATGAAAAAAATAAAATTAATATTGGGACTGCTGGTGGTATGACTAGATTAAGCACAGGTTATACTTTTCTTAATATTCAAGAACATAGTAAATATATTAGAGAAAATATTGAAAATATTGCTAATGTTAAAAAATATAAAATAAGCACCAAATATCAATTTTTAGATGAAATATTTTTAAGAGTTCTTGAAAAACATCCAGAAAAAATGTCCGATATATTCTTTAAAATGTTTAAGGCTTCACCAAAGACTGTTATAAAATTTTTGTCCAATAAAAGCAATTTTTTCGAGGATTTGTCTATTATTTTAAGAATGCCTAAATTGACTTTTATTAAAGCATTATTTTATTAGTAGAATTTTAAAATGAATAACAGATCAAAAAAAATAAATTTCAATCATTCTTTCATTTTTTTTTTAGTTTGTAATATTTTTTCATTGATAGCTATTAAGTTTAACACTTTAACAATTTCACCATTTATTTGTTTGTTATTAATTTTAAGTATCGGTATATCTCATGGATCACTTGATAATTTAAAAGGAAGAAAACTTTTTCAAATCTTTAAAGTTAAAAAATTTTATATTTTTTACTTAGCATATATTTTAATAGCTCTGATAGTTATAATTTTATGGATACTCATACCGTATGTTTCTTTAATCGTTTTTTTAATGGTTGCCTCATATCATTTTGGAAAAGAGGACACTCAATTTTTAATAGTTGAGGACTCTTATTACAATCAATTTTTATTTTTGTTAAAAGGTTCTTTAATAGTTTTTGCACCAATGTATTTACATTTCGATGAAACAATATCAATATTCAGATTGCTGTTTATTGAAAATGAAAATTTCTATAATTTTTTAGATTTAATAGAGTCTAAAAAGATATTGTTATATTGTATTATTCTATCAACTTTAGCAAACATTCTACTATTTACAAAAAATTTTGAACTAAAGAAATTTACAATATTTTTAGATTATTTCTCAATTATAATAATAAATTATTATTTTTCTCCATTAGTAGCTTTTACAATTTATTTCTGCTTTTTACACTCTGTAAGACATAGTATCTCATTAATGTATGAATTAGACAGGGATGACCTTGGTAATGGATTTAAAATCTTTGTAAAAAAGGCTTTACCACTAACAATTATTACAGCTATTTTTTGTGCCATTGGCCTTTATTTACTAAATAATACTTACAATTTAGAAAGTTCAATTCTTAAAATTATATTTATAGGTTTGGCGTCTTTGACCTTTCCACATATATTGCTTGAGTATTTGATTGAAAAAAATGAAAAATAAACATTTAAAAATATTACTTTCAGCACCAAGAGGTTTTTGTGCAGGTGTTGAGAGGGCTATAGAAATTGTAGAAAAATCAATTAAAAAATTTGGTGCTCCAGTTTATGTTCGCCACGAAATTGTGCATAATAAATATGTTGTCGACGATTTAAAAAATAAAGGTGCCATCTTTGTTGAGGAGCTCGAGGAGATAGAAGATAAAACAAGGCCGGTTATTTTTTCTGCACACGGTGTTCCAAAAAAAATACCAGAGGATGCTAAAAACTATAACATGACTTATATAGATGCTACATGTCCATTGGTATCTAAAGTACATAGAGAAGCAGAAAATTTACATAAAGCTGGGTATCATTTAATTTTGATAGGACATCAAAATCACCCTGAAGTAATCGGTACAATGGGTCAATTACCAGAAGGATCAATTGATCTTGTTCAAAATGAAGATGAGGCCAAAAAATATAAACCTCTCAACAACAAAAAAATTTCATATGTAACCCAAACAACGCTATCAGTAGATGATACAAAAGACATAATTCAAATCTTAAAACATAGATTTCCTAATATAAAAGAACCAATGAAAGAAGATATTTGTTACGCCACAACGAATAGACAATTGGCTGTAAAAAATATTGCAAAAAAATGTGATTTATTTTTTGTAATTGGTAGCAGAAATTCATCTAATTCAGTTAGATTAGTAGAGGTTGCAAAAAAATCTGGCTGCTCTAACTCGCTATTAATTCATTCACAAAGTGAAATACCATTCGATTTAATTAAAGACTCAAATATAATTGGAATTTCCTCTGGGGCTTCCGCACCAGAAATTTTGGTCAATAATTTTATAGATGAGCTAAAAAATAAATTTACAGTCAGTATAGATGAAGTAGAAATAATTAGAGAAAACGTTGTTTTCAAAGCACCAAAAAAATTAAACTAAAATGGCTGTTTATACGAAAATAAGTAAAAAAGACATTTCTTATATTAATAGAAAATTTGATATAGAAAAAATTTTAGAATTTAAAGGTATAAAACAAGGAATTGAAAATACAAACTATTTACTAAAATCAAAGAATAAAAAATTTATACTAACAATTTTCGAAAAAAGAGTATCAAAAAAAGAATTGCCTTTTTTTATGAATTTGATGGATAAATTGAATAAATCAAAAATAAATTGCCCGAAACCACAAATAAAAAAAGGTGGTGGGTATTTAATTAATTTAAAAAATAAAGCTGCATGCATAGTTTCCTTTCTTAGTGGAAAAGATAAAAAATCACTGAATTTTAAAAACTGTTATGACATTGGCAAAATGATTGCTGAAATGCACCAATCTACAAAAAAAATGAATCTTACTAGAAAAAACTCTATGGGTGTTAGAAATCTAAATCCATTACTGAAAAGTATAAAATTTAAGTCAAAAAAATTTACTAATGTAGAAAAATTTTTAAAAAATAATTTTAAAGATATTAAAACGAAATGGCCTAAAAATTTACCGAACGGGGTAATTCATGCAGATTTGTTTATTGATAATATCTTTTTTAAAAATAATAGATTGTCAGGGGTAATCGATTTTTATTTTGCAGCTAATGACTATTTTATGTATGAAATCGCAATTTGTGTGAATGCACTATGTTTTGATAAAAAAAAATCAAAGTTTGTGTTGAACAAAAAGAAAGTCAAAAATTTAATAAAAGGTTATGAAAAAATTAGGAAAATCTCAGTTAAGGAGAGAAAATCATTAAATATTTTATGTCGTGGTGCTGCAATTAGATATTTTATGACTAGACTTTATGACTATTCAAATACTCCTAAGACAGCATTAATTAAAATAAAAGATCCAAGAGAATATTATCAAAAGCTTCTGATACACAATAATTTAAGAACTTATAAAGATTATTTGAATTAATGATTAAAATATACACTGATGGTTCATGCATTGGCAATCCGGGTCAAGGTGGTTGGGCAGCAATAATATTAAATGAGGGGGAAAAAACTGAAATAAAAGGAAGTAAAAAAGATACTACAAATAATCAAATGGAATTATTAGCGCCTATAGAGGCGCTTAAAAAGATTCCAAAAGGAAGCAAAGTTCAAATTTTCACTGACTCTAAATATGTTAAGTCTGGAATAACAGAGTGGATACACAATTGGAAAAAAAATGGATGGAAAACTACAAATAAAAAAGAGGTGAGTAATAAAGAACTTTGGACAGAATTGGACCAACTAAATAGTGAATTTGAAATAAGTTGGAACTGGGTAAAAGCGCATTCAACAGATAAATTAAATAACGAGGTGGATTTACTTGCTAGAGATGCTGCAAATTTATAGTAGATTGCTCAATAAGTTTTCTGCAGAAGTTAAGCCGCATTCTTTAGTCTCTTCTTCTTCATGAATTTTAATAACTGTAAAATTTTCAATAACCATCAAATAACGATTTGATCTAATTCCCATTCCTTTTGCATTTCTATCAACTTCCGCACCGATTGCTTTCGTAAATACTAAATATGGGTCAGATAACATTTTTATTTTATCTCCAGTATTATTAATCTCTCCCCAGCCATTCATTACATAAGGGTCATTGACTGATAAACAAAATATATTTTCTATTCCTTTTGCTTTGATTTTATCTGCATTTGCTACAAAACCAGGTAAGTGAAGTTTGGAGCAAGTTGATGTAAATGCTCCAGGTAAACCAAACAAAACAATTTTTCCATTACCTATGATTTCTCTTAAGTTACTTTTTTGAGGCTCTCCATCAATGAGTTGAAAAATCTCTGTATCTGGAAGTTGATCTTTTATTTTAATTTTCATATCGAATTCATTACATATTTTTTAACTTTTTCAATATCATTTGAAAGAAGTTCAAATTTTTCTTTTTTGTCATAAACATATTTAAGACTTTCTGGTAGATTTTCAGTTTTTGATATTGCATCTTCTATTGCCTTTGGAAATTTACACGGATGTGCAGTCGATAATACAACGCAATTTTTTTCTAATCCTAATTTTCTAACTGCACCAATACCTACTGCGGTATGCGGATCAACTACCATCTGATGTTCATCATTGATAGTTTTTATCATTTCAACAGTTTCGTTTTCATCAAGCATCTCAGATACAAAATTATTTTTGATTTTATCTAAATCATTTTTATCAATTTTATAGGTATTATTTTTTATTTCAGCCATTACACCTTTTGTAACTTCTGAGTTACAATCTTTTACATCATATAAAAGCCTCTCAAAATTACTTGCTATTTGTATATCCATACTTGGAGTATTTGTTTCCTCAACTTTCTTTTGACTATAGTCGCCGTCTGATATGGCTCTATGAAGTATGTCATTTTTATTTGTAGCTACGATTAGCTTATCAATTGGAAGGCCTAATTTTTTTGCTAAGTATCCAGCATAAATATCACCAAAGTTTCCTGTTGGAACAGAAAAGGATAAAGGCTGACCATTTCCAACTTTAAAGAAAGCGTAAAAATAATACACCGATTGAGCAATAATTCTTGCCCAATTAATTGAATTTACCCCTGACATATTAATCGCTTTTGAAAATTTTTCGTCATTAAACATTGCTTTTACTAGATTTTGACAGTCATCAAAGTTGCCCTCTACTGCAATATTAAACACGTTATTCTCCTCATGTATTGTCATTAACCTTCTTTGTACAGGTGAAATTTTATTATTTGGGTGTAATACAAAAACATTTAAATTACTTTTTCCTTTTAAAGCATCGATTGCAGCTGCACCAGTATCACCTGAGGTTGCTACTATTATATTAATTTTTTTTTGATCACGGTCTAAATGGTATTGATAAAAATTACCAATCAGTTGCATTGCGATATCTTTAAAAGCAAGTGTGGGTCCATGAAATAGTTCTAATACTTTTAAATTTCCGAGATTAGAAATTTTAACAACATCGTCAGATCTAAAATTCGAATATGATTTTGAAATCATAGAGATTAGATCATCTTTAGACATGAAATCTCCAATAAATGGATAAATTATTTCAGCAGCTAAATCATTGTAACTAAGATTTTTTAGATTATCTAATTCTTCCTTTTGGAATTGTTTAATTAATTTAGGAACAAAAAGTCCTCCATCGTCCGCCAATCCTTTAAGGAAAACATCTTTAAAAGAAAAGTTCTTTTGATTATTTCTTGTACTAATGTAATTCATTTAATAATTCTTTTTTCTAAAATATAAATATAGCAAAAGAATTGAAAGCGCTAATGAAAACCAAGTTATAGCGTATTTTTGATGATTATTAGAAATATTTGCAGTAATTTTTTTTGGTCTGGGTAACTGATAATTTCCATCTAAATAAATAATATATTTAGAAAAATTTTTACCTGTAAATTTTAAGATATCTTCTCTATTTAAACTAAACCAGTAATTTTCATCTAAATCATTATCTGGCTTAAAGATATTTTTTCTCCCTTGTAATCTTAGGGTTCCGATTATATTTTTCTGATCAAATACATTGATTTCTTTAGTACCCTTCTTTTCAAATGGTATCCAACCTCTATTTATCAAAAAATTTTCATCCCCAATCGTAATTGGATTTATTACTTCAAATCCAGGAGTACCAGACTCATTTAAATTGTATAAATAAATTTGCTTATCAAAATCTATAGACCCTGAAGTTTTAATTTTTAGAAAATTTTCTTTTTTTGATTGAGCTAATTCCACTGGAGGATTTTTTAATGAATTTTCAATTTCTAAAATTAAATTATTTTTCCAATTTAGACGGATAATTTGCCACGTACCTAGTCCAATAAAAACAAAAATAAAGAAAATTATAAAGACGGAAAATAAAAACTTATGTTTCAAGGATCAAATTAACTTCCCCAAATATATATTGCAGCAAACAAAAATAACCAAACAACGTCAACAAAATGCCAGTACCATGCAGCTGCTTCAAAACCAAAATGATGGTCTTTGGTAAAATGACCTAATTTTCCTCTCCATAAACATACTGCTAAAAAAATCGTTCCAACTATAACATGGAAGCCATGAAAGCCTGTTGCCATGTAAAAAACAGAACCATAAATATGATCTGAAAAAGCAAATGTAGCATGATGATATTCATATGCTTGAAGTGCTGTAAAAAATGCTCCAAGAATTACTGTAAGCACCAACCCTTGTATAAAACCTTTTCTATCACCTTCTAACAATGAATGGTGAGACCAAGTGACTGTTGTACCTGATAATAGTAAAACTAATGTGTTAATCAAAGGTATATCCCAAGGATCAAAAGTCACAATATCTTTAGGTGGCCATACGTTTCCGACAAAATCATTTGGGAAAAGACTAACGTCAAAGTAAGCCCAAAACCAAGCAACAAAAAACATTACCTCAGACGCGATAAATAAAGTCATTCCATAACGGTGATGAATTTGGACTACTGGGGTATGATGACCTTGATGTTCTGCTTCAATGACAACATCTCTGAACCACATATATGCACCATAAATTAAAAGAGCTAATCCAAGATACATTCCCCATGAAACATCTGAATGCATATAATACACAGCACCTATAGCTAATACTAAGCAAGAAAACGAAACGTAAATAGGCCAAGGACTTGGATCTACTAAGTGATAATCATGTTTTTTTTCAGCTGACATTTTTTTGAATTATGATTGTTTATAATAATCTGTCGAGAAAAAAGTATACGACATAGTTACATCTTCTAGGTTTTTAACACTTGGATCATTAATCATTTCAGGGTCTAGATAAAAAGTCATTACATAGATGGCTTTTTCTCCTGCTTTTAGTTCTTGTTTTTCAAAACAAAAACAGCCAAGTTTACTATAATATTTTCCAAAACTTGCTGGTGATACGTTAAAACTTGCTACACCGGCAGTTGGTTCGCTACTATAATTTTCAACTTCAAACTCTATTTTGTTAACTTGGCCAACTTTCACATCTATAACATTCGATTTTGCCTTAAAATCCCAAGGTAGATTATTCACATTAGTATCAAATCTAACACTTACTACTTTATTAAGAACTATTTTAGGAGCACTGTTTGAAATTTGAGTAGTGCCTCCAAAACCCGTAACTCTACAAAATAAATCATATAAAGGTACTGCAGCGTAGGATAAACCCAACATAAATACAAATATTCCTATAAGGACTAATGGTGTAAGATTTTTTTTTTGTATCATATTGCTCTATCAAAAACTCCAGTATTATATAATGTAAATAAAAAAAGAAAAATCATGAAGGCAATAATCGCTAATGCTGTCTTGATATTTTTTTTCTTAGTTTTTTTATCTGGTATAATCATAAAATCTTATCTATCAGAAAAAGCACAAAAACTAAAAATAAATATAAAATAGAATAGCCAAATATTGATTTAGCTTTTTTTGCACTAAATTTATTTTTTTTAAATTTATAAAGATCGAAACATAGATAATTATAATAAATAGTTAATAACAATGATGGAATAAGAAAAACAAGTCCTACAAAGTTGATTACATATGGAAAAATTATAACTGGAAGCATTATCAAAGAGTAGACAAAAATATTTACTTTAGTGCTCTCTATCCCATTTGTTAGAGGAAGCATGGGTATATTAGCTTTTTTATAATCTTCTGATTTATATAAGCTTAATGCCCAAAAATGTGATGGAGTCCAAAAGAAAATAATTAAAAAAAATACAAGAGGTTCAAGAGATAAAGATCCTGTAGCAATAGTCCAGCCTATAACAGGAGGAAGAGCTCCAGCCGCACCACCAATAACAATATTCTGTGAAGTTCTTTTTTTCAGCCAGATTGTATAAATTAAAACATAAAATATAATAGTAAAAAGTAATATTCCTGCAGATACTCGATTTGTATAATAATCTAGTGCAACTACTGAAATAAGCGATAAAGTTATTCCAAATATAAGAGCCTGATTTTTATTAACTTTACCTGTTGGTATTGGTCTTAGGCAAGTTCTACTCATTAAAGCATCGAGATCAGACTCATACCACATGTTTAATGCTCCTGCTGCTCCTGCGCCCATTGAAACTAGTAATATTCCAATTATTGCATCTTGAGTTGAAACCATAGTTGGGGCTGTTAATAATCCAACCGCACAAGTAAATATCACAAGCGACATTACTCTTGGTTTCATCAATTTAAATAATTCAGAAAAATTTAGTAAGTCTTCTTGAGACAGATTATCTTTTTTTAATTTTGAACTACTCATCAATTTAAAAGCTTTTATTCCTAGCTATGAGATTTCCCGGTCTCTTGATCATCTACAAACTTTGGTAATTCTTCAAAAGTGTGGAAATTTGGTGGAGATGGAACGGTCCACTCTAAGGTTGTTGCTCCTTCTCCCCAAGGATTCTGTGCTGCAGCTTTCTTTTTTGCAAAAGCATAAATCAAATTCACAAAAAATACAGCTAAGCCAGCAACTGCTATATAGGATCCTATTGAAGAAATGTAATTCCAACCTGCAAATGCATCTGGATAGTCAGCATATCTTCTAGGCATACCTGCTAATCCTAAAAAATGCTGTGGAAAGAAAATCAAATTTACACCAATAAAAGTTAACCAAAAATGTAATTGACCTAGCCACTCTGAATATTCGTAACCAGACATTTTTGAAAACCAATAATAGAAACCAGCAAATATCGCAAATACAGCGCCTAGTGAGAGGACATAATGAAAGTGAGCTACTACATAATAAGTATCGTGCATTGCAGTATCTACCCCTGCATTTGCTAAAACTACACCTGTCACTCCACCAACTGTAAACATAAAGATAAAACCAAGTGCCCACATCATTGGGGTCTTAAATGAAATCGATCCACCCCACATAGTTGCTATCCAAGAAAAGATTTTTATTCCAGTTGGAACAGCAATAATCATAGTGGCTGCTAAGAAATAAGCTTTTGTATCTGTACTTAATCCAACAGTATACATGTGGTGAGCCCAAACTACGAAGCCAACTATTCCTATTGCGACCATCGCATAAGCCATACCTAGATAGCCAAAAACTGGTTTTCTAGAAAATGTTGAAACAATATGACTAATCATTCCAAATCCTGGTAAAATTAAAATATAAACTTCTGGATGGCCAAAGAACCAGAATAAATGTTGAAACAACACTGGGTCTCCTCCAGTTTGAGCTTCAAAAAAGGCGGTTCCAAAGTTCCTATCAGTTAATAGCATTGTTATCGCTCCTGCTAGAACTGGTAAAGATAATAACAATAAAAAAGCTGTTACTAAAATTGACCAAGCAAATAATGGCATCTTGTGTAAAGTCATTCCAGGAGTTCTCATATTAAGAATTGTTGTGATAAAATTAACTGCTCCTAAAATTGATGAAGCTCCAGCCAAGTGTAAACTTAAAATCGCTAAATCCATTGCAGGACCAGGTTGTCCAGCTTTTGACGATAAAGGAGGATATATTGTCCATCCACCTCCAACTCCAGTTTGTCCGGGAGGACCATCAGCAAAAATTGACAATATTAATAACGTTAATGAAACGGGTAATAACCAAAAAGAAATATTATTCATCCGAGGGAATGCCATATCAGGTGCACCAATCATAATTGGAACAAACCAATTACCAAAACCACCTATCATGGCTGGCATTACCATAAAGAAAATCATTATCAATCCATGACCTGTCACTAACACATTATACAAATGATAGTTTCCACCCAAAATTCCATCGCCCGGATGCATTAACTCCATTCTCATTAAGACTGAAAATGCAGTTCCAATAACTCCAGCAACAATTGCAAAAATTAGATACATTGTTCCTATGTCCTTATGATTTGTAGAATAAGCCCAACGTTTCCAACCTGTTGGTGTATGATGATCGTCGTGCGAAGCTGTTTGTGTATACATATTTATTTACTCACTAATTTAAAATTATTATTTTCTATTTCCTCTTTTGCAAATTTTTCTTTTGCCTTAGATAACCAATCCTCATATTCCTCATCAGTTACAACTTTAACGGTGATGGGCATAAATGCATGTTTAATACCGCAAAGTTCAGAGCACTGACCGTAATAGGTTCCTACTTTTTCAGCTTTGAACCATGTCTCGTTAATTCTTCCAGGAACAGCATCTCTTTTTACACCAAACGATGGTAAAGCCCAAGCATGTAATACATCGTTTGCAGTGATTAAAACTTTTACAACTTTGTTAACTGGCACAACAACTTCGTTATCTACAGCTAGAAGTCTAGGTTGATCTGGTCGTAAATCTTTATCTTCTACCATGTAAGACTCAAAAATAATATTTTCATCAGGATATTCATATCCCCAATACCACTGATAACCGATTGCTTTAATTGTTAAATCTGCTTTTGGTATTGCATCTTGTTTGTATAAAATTTTAAATGAGGGAACTGCAATTACAATCAAAATTAAACATGGTATTAGTGTCCATAAAACTTCGACTGCAACGTTGTGAGTTCTTTTAGATGGATTAGGGTTTGCTGAAGCTCTAAATCTTATGCACGCATACAACATTAAAAATAAAACAAATACACTAATTGCGATTATTATTGGTAATAATAGATAATCATGAAAAGCAACTATCTCTCTCATTGATTCCGAAGCTGCTTTTTGAAAACCTAATTGCCAATCAACTGGTTGATTAGCAAAAGCATTTTGCGATATGAAAAACGACGAAAATATAAATAAAAATTTTTTCATTTTAATAGCTATATAAAGCTCTTTTATAAAAATTACACTTTAGTTTTCGCGACAATTTATCAATTAATCACATAATTTACGATCGAAATTGCAGATATGACCGCGGTTTCTGACCTTAAAATATTCTCATTAATTTTAATAGGTTGAACGCCCTTAAAAGAGAGAATCTTCTCTCTTTCAGTCTCTGAAAAATCTCCCTCTGGACCTATGATTATACAAACAGGCTTATCTGTAAATTTTGATTTATCAATTTTTTTAATATTTGAATTTAAATCTGTAAAAATTAGATTCATCGAATTTTTTTTGAGAAAGCCATTTAAATCTTGAGCCTCTTCAATTATTGGTACATTGATACGGTTTGATTGTTCGCTGGCCTCAATTACAATTTTTTCGATGCGATCTTTATTAATTTTTCTAACAATTGTTCTATCAAAAAAAATTGGTAAAAATTTTGTAACTCCAAGCTCTGTTGCTTTTTGCAGCATGAAATTCTGATAGTTCGATTTTATAGGAGAAAATGCTAACCATAATTCTTTAGTTGTCTCTTTTTGTCTTAATTGTTTTATTATTTTAAATTCAACAATATTTTTGAATATTCCTAAAACTTTTGCCTCCCACTCTCCCTCTTTATTAAATAATGAGAAAACCTCATTTTCTTTTACTCTCATTACTTTACTTAAATAATGTGATTGATTCTTATCGAGTTTATCAATCATGTTTGCTGATAAAGTATCTGAAAAAAATAATCTAATATTACTCATTTGTGTTAAGTTAATTTATGAAAAATATTAAAGCAATAATTTTTGATGCTTATGGCACATTGTTTGATGTCAATTCAGCTGCTGAAAAATGTAAAGACAAGATTGGAGCTAAGTGGGAAGGTTTTGCAAATTTTTGGAGAACAACTCAGCTAGAATACACCTGGCTTAGAAGTCTTATGGGAAGACACAAGGATTTTTGGCAAATTACAGAGGATAGTTTAGATAAATCAATGAAAACTTTTGATATTGACTCTTCAATGAAAAGTGAATTATTGAATTTATATAAAGTTCTTTCACCTTTTAAGGAGGTTCCAGAAACTCTTAACAAATTAAAAGAAAAGAATTTTAAATTAGCTGTACTTTCAAATGGAACCCCAACTCTTTTAAAAGAGTTAATTGAGAGTAATAATTTAGATAATCTATTCGATGATTTATTTTCAATAGAAGAAGTTGGAATTTATAAACCAGACTCTAAAGTTTATGAATTGCCTATCAAAAAGTACAAAATTAAAAGAAATGAAATAGCTTTCTTAAGTGCAAACACTTGGGATGTTTCGGGAGGTGGAAATTATGGTTATCATTCTATTTGGGTAAACCGTAATAATAATATCTTTGACAATCTTGATTACAAACCCAAAAATCAAGTTAAAAATTTAAGCGAGCTTGTTAATTTAATTTAAATTAAAATGCAGATAATATGAATAAAGGACAAAGAGCTGGGAATAGCGCATTAGCTATAGAAGTCGAACAGGGGAAATCTTATTACTGGTGTAGCTGTGGTAAAAGTTCTCAGCAGCCATTTTGTGATGGTTCGCATAAAGGAACAGAATTCAAACCCTTGGCTTATAGAGCTGAATTTACAAAAAAAGTGTTCTTCTGTGTATGCAAACAAACAAACGACCAACCTTTTTGTGATGGCTCGCATAACAAAAAGTAATATTGCAAATCGAAATAGAACAACTATTTTAATCTGATGAAAAATATTGAAGTAAATAAAATTATTGATCCTATTCCAGCATCAGATGGAGCTGGAGTTAAATTAAAAAGAAGTATTGGTGTGGAACCAAATTATTTTGATCCTTTTTTAATGCTAGATGAATTTGGTTCAGAGAATAGTGAAGATTATATTGCAGGATTTCCTCCACATCCCCATAGAGGAATTGAAACTGTCACTTATATGCTTGCTGGTGATTTTGAACATGAAGACAGTACTGGTGGAAAAGGTAGAATGACTGCTGGTGATGTTCAATGGATGAAAACAGGAAGTGGAATTATTCATTCTGAAATGCCTGCTATGAAAGAGGGAAAACTTCATGGATTTCAATTATGGATAAATATGCCAGCAAAACTAAAAATGAGTAAACCAGAATATATTTATATTGATGCAAATAAAATGAGTGTTCACAAAGATAATGATAAGCAAGTAAAAGTTATTGCGGGTAAATTTGAAAAAGCTGAAGGTCCAGTTAAAGGTCATAATGTCGAACCCATTTATTTTGATGTTGAGCTAAATAAAAACAAAAATTTAAAATTTAGCCTTCCCTCTACGCACAATACATTTATCTATCTAATAAAAGGGGAAATAAAAATTGGTGAAAAAGAACATGAAAAAGTCAAGGATAGCACTTTAATCTTACTATCGAGAGGTGAGGATTTAAAAATCAGTGCACAATCTGATGCAAAATTCTTAGTTATTTCAGGTAAACCTATAAATGAAGAAATAGCTAGAGGTGGACCATTTGTAATGAACACTAAAGCAGAAATCTTGCAAGCTGTTCAAGATTATCATAATGGTACATTTGTAAAGTAGATAATGAAATCAGTTCAAATAGATAAATTTGGTGGACCAGAAGTTTTAGTTATTAAAGATGTAGAATTAGGGAAGCCTGCACCAAAAGAGGTGTTGATTAAAAATTTATCAATTGGTTTAAATTTTATAGATATTTATCATCGAACAGGCCTTTATCCTATCCCATTACCTAGCGGTATTGGACTTGAAGCTTGTGGAGTAATTGAAGAAGTTGGATCCGAAGTAAAATTATTTAAAGTCGGCGATAGAGTTGCTCATGCATCAATGCCTATCGGTGCTTATTCAGAAAAGCAAATAATGCCTGAGGAGAAATTAGTATCAGTTCCAGATGGAGTCTCTGATGAGGTAGCATCTTGCATTACATTAAAAGGAATTACTGCAGAATACTTGTTACACAGAGCATATCCATTAAAAAAGGGTGATAAAGTTTTATATCATGCAGCTGCAGGTGGGCTTGGACAGATTTTATGTCCATGGGCTAATGCATTAGGTGCTGAAGTTATTGGAACTGTGGGCTCAAAAGCCAAAGAGGAAATTGCTAAAAAAAATGGTTGCCATCATGTAATTAATTATTCTGAAAAAAATTTTGTTGAGGAGGTTGAAAAAATTGTTGGTAAAAATGGTATTGATGTTGTCTATGATGGTGTTGGTATCAAAACTTTCAAAGGATCAATCGAAACATTAAAGATTAGAGGAATGATGGTAGCTTTTGGGAATGCATCAGGTTACGTTGATACAATAGATGTAAAAAAAGATATAAATGCAAAAGGTCTTTTTTTTACACGACCATCTATTGCTCATTACACCATAAAAAGAGAAGAGCTTGTCGAATCAGCAAGAAAAGTTTTTGACGCAGTCTTATCAAAAAAGTTTAACGTTGAAATTTCAAAGAAGTATTCACTTCAGGATGCTGCTCAGGCTCATAAAGATCTAGAAGCAAGAATATTAACTGGTCCAGCAGTCATTATTCCTTAATCAACATTTACGTCCATATCAGACATATGTAACTTAAGAGCATTCGTTGAGATATGAATTTCTCTAATAAAAAATAGTATTGAAATTATCATCGACAAACAACATGACCCAAAAATAATCCTCGCTATAAAAACTTCATTAAAGTAAAGGGCGAAAACAGTTAACATGTTAAACAGAAAGCCAAAAGATGCAAATAAAATTGTCCATCTCAAAAGAGTTATCCTTCCACTTAAATTTATGAATTGTTTTTTCCACTCAGGTGGTATGTGCTTTTCATATACATGTTCATCGTGAAGTTGTCTAATAAGGATACTTAATGAATGAAATCTATTACTATAAACTGCCATCATTAATGGTATTGCAGGAAACATTAATGCAGTTACAGTATAATCAATATTCATACGAATCAGTTTGATTATCAATCTTGGCTTTGTTATTTACAAGTAAAATCTTATGAACCAATTAAATCTATTCGTAGAACTTACCAGACTTAAAAAGCCGATTGGATACATGCTATTATTTTGGCCTTGTTCATGGGGTCTTACACTTGCGTATGATTTTTCATCTGATTTAAATACTTATTTTTTTTACTTATTACTATTTTTTTTGGGATCTGTATTAATGAGATCTGCTGGATGTATAGTAAATGATGTTCTTGATAGAAAATTTGATAAAAAAGTATTTAGAACTAAAGACAGGCCAATAGCCTCGGGAAAAATATCGGTCAAACTTGCCCTGTTATATTCAGGAATTCTATGTTTGATTGCTTTTTTAGTGCTAATCAATTTTAATTTTTTTACAATTATTATCGCTTTAGCATCGATGCCCCTAGCCTTCACTTATCCATTGATGAAAAGATTTACCTATTGGCCTCAACTATTTTTAGGCATAACTTTTAATTATGGATTGGTGTTAGGATG
>CACJUF010000018.1 GCA_902596515.1 uncultured Pelagibacteraceae bacterium | reverse complement strand
AACACCTCTTATTCCCGCTGCACTTCCAGTATTTATACCACCATCTTCTATATCAGCGTAATAAAAACCAGCTTTGTCTTTATACTCAACAGCAAGCTTGTCCATAATTGGTTTTAAAGACTTACAAGGCCCACACCAAGCTGCACTAAACTGGATTACCGAAACGTCTTCACTTTTTATTTTATTTTCAAAATCTTCATCTTTAAAATCTATAAGCATAAATCCTTTCTATTAATTTGTTTATTAAAGTCAACTAGGCAATTTCATATTTCTTTTCAATAGACATAATAAAATCATTTATTTCGTTTAGTTTATTTAATTCATTTTTATCATCTCTTTTATCTGCTTGATCTCTCAAATAGTCGATCTCATTATATGCCATATTTACCGTTTGCCACTTCTCCTTATTCTTACTTAGTATACGTCTAGCAATTTCACTTTTAATATTTTTATATAAATCAGGTGGTAAAATTTGAGGTGCTTCTTGATAAATTATTTTTTGACCAAACCAACTACATCTTTTGTCTTGAAATTTATCAAGTAATCTCAACTTATCTTCCCAAGATGAACTATGCCAGGTTTTAAAAAGAGCAGTATCTTTATTAGGAATAAATTTTTCATACAAAGTTTCTTCAGGTAACAAATCTTCCTGGGTTTTAGTTTGCTCCTTTTCCTCTGCTGCCTCTCTATTTATAATTTGTATATTTTTACAAAAATTTTCATTATTTCTTACCATTTGTGCTCTTTTTTTTATTGTTTCTAAATCTAGGTCTGAATAGGGTTTTTGTTTTAAGGCAAACTCTTTATCCAAAATTACTGGAGCTTTATTGGTTTTTAAAACTCTTGTAGCCTTAGGACTATATTTTTTTAATATATCTTTTAATTGATTTACTGATAAATTTAATAATGGTTCTGGATCTCTTCTTAAATCCCAAACATATCCCCACGATGCGTAAGATGGATGAAAACAATGATTTGGATGTAGTGTGCTAGTGAGATACATCATATTTCTACCCTTCACATTTTCAAAAATAGAATATATGCCTTCATTTTTTAAAAACGTTTCTACACTAGTTTTAGTTGATGTTTTTAAAAATGTTTCCCAATTTTCTTTATGTTTATCTTTAATAATTCGAAGGACCTTTAATGAATTTTGAGCATCAACGTAGGCAGTGTGACTTGCTGAAGTGTCGAAACCTTGCATTCTTGATAAGGATTCTAATGCAAGACTTGGGTTCCCTGCTTCCGTTAATTCTGTTTTTAAAGTTTCAGAATTTAAGGTTTGAGCTGCTCTCGCTATGTGCAATCCATCATGCTCACAGTTTGGTGACGAGTGAGTAGCGTAGGGATAGCGATTGCCCTTAAAAAAATTAAAGTGAAACATTCTCCGGTCAAAATTTAGATTTGACCAACCCATAAACATTGCTGGAGCACATTTAGAGAAAAAGTTTTCAACAGCACCTAAAAAGTCATAGTGTGAGTAATTGCCTTTAGTTAATAAATCAATACTAGTTGAATTAACTAGTAAAGCCTTTGCACTTGGCACCTCACCTTCTGGCATTCGCCCTCTAATATTTAATTTTCCAATTTCTCTTAAATTTTTATCAACTACAACAGCTCCAACTTCAATTATGGATCCCCATATTGTTGAGTTTGTTGTCTCTGTATCGTAAATTACAATCTTATCCATTTTTTATTGAACTTAATTATTCATCTCATTAAATTTTTTTAATCTACCTAAAAACAAATTTTGATATGTTATTAGTTCAGGCCCTTGAATTTTAAATTCTTGAAATAAATTATCCACTGTACAAACTAGAATAACACATGCATTAATATTTGAATTATAAACAATATTATGCGCTAAAGAGTAAGCGGCGGTTTGTAAAAACCAAGAGTCTATGTACTCTGCTTTTTTTGGTTTATTGGACTGCTTGAAATCAATTATTGTTTCTTTTCCCTCATAAACACCCACGCAGTCCGCTGTACCCGCATATCTATCGGGATAATGCATAGTAGCCTCCACACCATATATTTCCTCTAATCTGTTTGTTAAACCCTTATCAATAATTTCTTTTGCCATTTTTTTATATTGCTCATTATCTTCAAAAAAACTTAAATTTTCTCTACCTAAAAGAAAAGACTCTAAATAACTGTGCATCTGAGAACCTCTGCTACTTGCTGCCTTTGTAATAGCTTCAGCTTCTTTATGGCCAGTTCTCTCTCTCCAGTTAGCTAAAGCTGCTTTATCTTCCTCGGACTTTGTTGCATCAAGTATTGATGTTACACTAGGTAATTTAGCTTGACCTAACACGTATCTTCTTATTCCATCTTCTGTTGCCCTTGAACTTTTAGGATAGTCATATTTTTTGTTCCAACGCATGTGATTTCTTATAGTCGGTATTATCTGAAAAAAGAAATTATTTTTTGATTTGTTTATTTCTTTCAACAAAACTCTCAACGTTCTCTGTTAGAACAGCTTTTTCAACTTGCTCGGGATCTTTTATGTTTTCTAAAGTCCTGGTTATTGATCTTGCATCTTTTCCAAAACTATCAACAACCGTCATGGCCTCTTCAAGTTTTTTTCTTAATTTATAGATATTATCAAAATGATTAGAAAATCTCGTACTTATAATTTTTAAATGATCATAAATCTCTGTTGCGTGTTTTGAAATTTTAAGAGACTGAAAGCCCATGTGTAAAGACTGTAAATAAGCTGAAAGAGTATTTGGGCCGCAAATTACTATTTTATATTTTTTCATTAATTCTTGAATTAATAACTCTTTAGTGCTTGGGTCTTGATACTCAGTTAATTCTTTATAAAGACTTTCTGTAGGAGCATACACTATTGCAAAATTTGAAGTTTTAGGTGGAACAATATATTTTTCCATAACACTTTTTGCTTTAGCCTTAAATGCACTTGCTAATTTTGTTCTAGCATCAGCAACTGCCTTCTTATCGTCTGCCTCGTGCGCATCTGTAATTGCCTTAAATTTTTCTACTGGAAAATGAGAGTCTACCGGAACCAAAACATCTCCTTGAAGCTTGATTGCAAATTCTACGTTTTCACTTGTATCTTCTTTCATTTTGACATTGGTCATATATTGAGACGCAGGTAATAAATCTTTAATTAGAGCATCCAGAGAATACTCAGCTAGAGTTCCATATTTTTTGACACCTGCTAAAATTTTAGTAATTCCCTCTTGACTTTGATTTAAGAGCTTTACTTGTTCATTAAAATTACCAACCTTCTCATCAACTTTAGTAAGTGCCTCGGTCATATCCTTTGTAACCCCAGTTGATAAAGAGTTAAATGAAGTAGACATCGAACTTAGAGATGTATTTATTGTAGAGTTTAAGCTATCTTTTAATCTAATAATTTCCGCATTCAAATTTGCTATTTCATTAGTCTCATCAGCTCTGTTCTCTTTCTTGGACTTTATATTTAAATACAAAATAGCCAAGATTGCTCCAAACATTAAAATCAAAATTATTAATAAAATTGTGTCCATGATTCGTAAGTTATATTATAAGGGATTTTTATGGAATTATATCTTATTTTGAAAATTATTTTTGGAATAGGGGTTCTAATAGCTACTTATGCAATAATAAGAAATTTAGATATCATTAAAATTATTCTCATATACTTTAAAGATAAATTACTTAGAAAGTAATTTGACAAAATTTTTAAAACCTTTTTTTTTACTATTTTTTTTTGAAGTAAAAATACAAGCTTGAGATTTTAAGATTTCTCCATCTTTCAATATACGTAAGTTATTCGCTCTAAGAGTCTCACCTGTAGATGTTATGTCTGTAATTAATTCAGCTGAACCAGTAAAAGGGTACGCCTCAGTTGCTCCTAAACTATCAACTAATTTAAATTGAGTAACACCTTTAGAAAATAAAAAATCCCTAGTTAGATTTGGATACTTAGTTGCAACTCTTAATCTTTTTTTCTTTTTATCTCTAAATTCAAATGCAATTTCTTCTAAGTCAGCTATTGTTTGAACATCGATCCAAGGATCAGGTATAGCTACAACTAAATTAGCTTTTCCAAAATTAAGTTTTTTAATAACATTTATTTTGTTTTGAGTATTTATCTCACTTTCTTTTAATAAATCAAAACCAGAAAAGCCGATATCTAAAGAACCATCTCCTAATCTTTCAACAATTTCTCTAGCATGCAAATATAAAATTTTTATGTTTGATTTATTTTTTATTGAACCTATCAAATCTCTTTCCCCTCGCTCAGAAATTAGCTTTAATCTTTTTTTAGTAAAAATTTTTAAAACATCTTTTCTTAACCGTCCCTTACTTGGTATTCCTATATTTATCAAATTTTTCATGATTGGTAATTTAAATTAAAAGCTGCTCCAACTGCTGGTGTTTGTTTTTTTGAACCAAGATCAGAAATTAATTTGTCATAACGACCACCATTACAACAATTAATAATTTTCGACTTTAATTTGATGTCTATTTTAAAAACTATGCCGGTGTAATACTCCAATTGTCTACCGAAGGCTGATGAAAAAACCACATTCAATTTAGATATTTTATTTTTTGAGACAGGAAAATATTTCTGATCAACAAAAAGGTTTATTTTATGTTTTTTAAAGAATTTATTTAATTCCTTTGCAGCTTTATTTATTGGACATTTAATTTTCAAAAAATCCTTAATGATTTTCGATGTATTACTTCCTTTACTTGCTCTTCTTGGGTCCTTAATTTTTTTATCAAACCTTTCTAAAATTTCTTTTAATGTTCTACCCGCAACAATTGATAATTGATCATCCTTTAACATTTTTAAATATCGTCTTTTATCAACCTCAACAATAGTTGGATCTACATCAGAATTTGTTTCTAATCTTTTTAATAAATCACTGAAATAGTCTTCTCGCCAAAAATGTCTTGTAAGTCTTAATTTCCATCTTTTTGGTATATCTAATTTAGATATTAGAAGATTAAAAATCTCTACATTACCAATAGTGAGAGTGCCAGTTGAGTATTTCAAATTTTTTAGTGATTTAAGTGATGTGCTTATTATTTCTTTGTCATCATTTTTTTCATCTTTTGATCCTATAATCTCAAAACCAACTTGATTTCGGATTATAGAGTCCTTTTTATTCTGAGATTTTCTGTAAGCCTGTCCGCTATAAAATATTTTTTCTTTACCCTTTAAATTGTTTTCTAAATATCTAAGACAAGAGGCAATAGTGAGGTCAGGTCTTAAACATAATTCATTACCTGTCTGATCTATAAATGAAAAAATAAATTTTCTAAAACTTTCACCAGATCTTTGAACTATATGATTAGTCTCAATAACCGATGGTAATTCAATATATTTAAATCCTTTAGACTGAACTGATCTAAGGATTTTGTTAGATAAATTTTTTGATTTCATTTATTAAATTTTCTTTTGGAAATGTAATTTGATTATTCTCCCCTTTAGCCCCAAGTAGATTTTTTAATGTTATTTTATTATCTTTAAATTCATTTTCACCACAGATAACTGCGACTGGACATTCTCTTTTGTTAGCATAAGTAAGTTGTTTCCCTAGATTTTTTTTACTATCCAAAAATATTTCAGAATTGATATTATTTTTTCTTAAATTATCTAAAATTTCGTAATAATTTATTAAATATTTTTCATCCATTACACAAACAATAACTGGATTTTGTGTATCAACTTCTATTTGATTTAATTGCATCATTACAAATAGCAGTCTATCAACACCAATACTTATACCTGTCCCTGGAATATCTACACCCTTAAATCTTGAAATTAATTTATTATACTGTCCACCTGAGCAAATACTTCCAATATCAACTTCTTTACCCTTAATATTTTTTGCTTTAAAATTTAAATTGGTTTCAACACAAAACCCATCATAATAATCTAAACCTCTAACTATCGTAAAATTAGTTTTTACTTGATCGGAGTAATTTCCAAAGTTTAAAACTTCAAATAATTCTTCCAATTCTTTAATGCCCTCTTGGGTAACAGGATTTTTAAAATTTTCTTTAAGTTCCTTTAAATCTTTAATCTTTAAAAAATTTAAGATTTTTAAAGCTTGATCATCGCTTAGATTTGCTCCTTTTGTTATAGCTCCACTTTTATCTTTTCTTTCTTCTTTTAATAATTCCTCAACACCCCTTAGACCAAACCCAGGTTTATCGAGTTTATCTATAGCTCTCATTACTTTGATTTGTTTATCTTTTTCAATTTTCAAATCCTCAATCAGACCTTGAACAATTTTTCTGTTACTGACATTAATAGTAAACTGATCTTTTTTTAAACCACAATCTACTAAAGTATTTGAGATCAAATTACACAGTTCAGCATTCGCTTGGGCTGGATTAACGTTTCCAACTATATCACAATCTGCTTGGGTAAATTCCCTATACCTTGCATTTCCAGATTTTTCATTTCTAAATACATTTTGAATTGCATATCTTTTATATATTGAAGGAAGCTCTTGATTATTTTGTGCAACAAATCTAGCAAGTGGACTTGATAAGTCATATCTTAAAGTAATATTCTTTTCACCATCATCGAATGTAAACACATCAGACATAGGATTATTCTCGTCCTCTGCAAGAAAGGAGCCTATATTTTCACTAATTTCAAATGATGGTGTTTCTAATGGATCAAATCCATATTTTATAAAATTTTTCTCAATAACCCTTAATAGTCTTTTTTTGAGAAGTAATTTTTTATTCCATCTATCTTCAAAACCTGAGGGTAATCCAGGAATTAATTTATTTTCTTTATTCATTTTTTGGTACCTTGAGTAGGTTACGCTCCTACGACTTCGGATCCACAAACCGACGTGATACTATTTCACCATCAAGGCATATCCTTTTTTGTTTTATCTTATTTTGTTGTTATTTAAAATTATAATATAAGTGATTATTCGCTAGCTTTAGCCAGCGTGGAAATGAGCGTGCACACCTCTATTGATTCCTCTAAGAGTAAGTCTAAGAGTACCTGAGTTTAATTTGTAATTAGTCTCATTTTTATTCATGAGCAGCGTTTTAGACAAAAATTATAATTATTCAACCCTAAAAAGAAAAGGACGTTTTCTTATTTCTAAGAAAACGCCCCTGTAAAATATTTAAATTAATCTAATTTTTTTAAATTTACTGCTGAAGGGCCTTTTGGACCATCCTCTAAAGTAAATTCTAATTTATCTCCTTCATTTAAAAATCTCATCCCTGCAGCTTTTACTGCGCTGGCGTGAACAAAGGCATCTTTTTCTTTATCGTCTCTCTCTATAAAACCATAACCTTTTTTGCCATTAAACCATTTTACTTTTCCTTGAATTGTACTCATCTTTTTACTCGTCCTTTTGTTATTTATTTAAGATAGAAGTTAATTTCTTTGTATATTAATTTCAAGATGTTTTGGTGGTGCCTCGGGAAGGATTCGCACCTCCGACACAAGCCTTTTCAGGGCTCTGCTCTACTCCTGAGCTACCGAGGCAAAAAATTAACCTCTAAAGATAATTCTGCCTTTAGTGAGGTCATAAGGTGTCATTTCCACAGTCACATTATCACCTTGTAATACTCGAATTCTGTTTTTTCTTAACTTACCTGCTGTATGTGCTGTCACTACGTGACCGTTTTCCAATTGAACTCTAAACATAGCATTAGGTAACAGGTCAGTTACTTTACCCTTAAATTCAAGTAAATCTTGTTTTGACAAATTTTATTTTCTCCTAATTCGTTTTTTCACAGATTGAGCATGTGCAGCCAACCCTTCATAATTTGCAAGAGTTATAACTGATGGTCCAAGCTTTTCAATACCCTTTTTTGATAAGTTTATAAATGAAATTCTTTTGTAAAATTCATTAACACTTATACCGCTTGAAAATTTAGCAGAACCATTAGTTGGTAATATATGGTTTGAACCAGCATTGTAATCAGTCATTGCCATAACAGCATATTTTCCCAAACAAATAGAACCAGCATTTTTAATTCTTGAAATAAAAGATTTGTAATTTTTTACATTTAATTCTAAATGCTCAGGAGCGATTTTATTCACAATATCAATTATTCGTTTATCTGAGTTTACTTGAATTAAAATTCCGTTATTTGATAAACTTTTTCTTGCGATAGCTGTTCTTGGAATTTTTTTTAATTGTTTAGAAATTTCTTCCTTAGTTTGAATTATTAATTCTTTACTTTTAGAAATTAAAATACATTGAGCAAGTTCATCATGTTCTGCTTGACCAATAAGATCGCTTGCTATCCAGCCTGGATTTGAAAATCTATCACCAACAACGGTTACTTCCGATGGTCCAGCTATCATTCCCTCAACACCAACATCTCCAAAAACTTCCTTTTTAGCAGCTGCTACATACTTATTACCAGGACCCACAATCTTATTCACTCTATTAATTTTTTTTGTTCCATAAGCAGCTGCTGCAATCGCTGATGGACCACCAATAGAATATATTTCTTTAATTTTGCATTTTTTTGCTGCATATAGCACTGCAGCATTTTGTTTTCCTTTATATCCTGGATTAATCATAATTATTCTTTTTACTCCTGCAACTATCGCAGGGATAGCATTCATTAAAACGCTTGAAGGATAAGAAGCTGATGATCCTGGCACGTAAATTGCAACAGATTCGATTGGTAGATATTTGTATTCTAATTTATTTTTTAATTTATCTATGTAAGAAATATTTTTAAATTTTTGTAATGAGTGAAACTTGTAAATTCTTGAATAAGCTAGATCGATAGCATTTTTTACTTTGGGATCTAGAGATTTAATAGATTGTTTAATTTGACTAAGACTAGGTTTAATTACTCTATTCTGGTTGAATTTCTTCTCATACTTTAACAATGCTTTGTCACCATTTTTTTTTACATCATTAATTATTTTAACAACAGAGACGGAGCTCGTTTGAACTTTAGTTTTTCTTCTTAATAATAAATTATCTAACTTTTTATTAAAATTTCTTAATTTACTATTTAATATTTTCATATTTATTTAATCTCATTTTGATCCTCTAACCTTACTTCAATCGTTTCTGTAGTCAAAACAATGTGATTATTATTATCAAAAATTAAATTTATTTCATAATCATCTTTATTTTTCAAATAATCGATGCCAATTAAGTTTAATATTTCCTCTTTATTTCCTTGATCGATATTTTTAGATTTAACCTTATCTACAAAATCAAATCTGCAAATACTATTTATTTTCTTATTGATTTGATCAGACTCGATTTTAATTCTTTCGATTGATAATAGAAAAACCTTGCTTGATGCTAAATACTTAATATTATCAACTTTTGTTTTTGAGCCTGAAACACATGCTGAGATCATTTGCAATCCCTCGTGATCATTTGCAATAATTTTAGCTAGGTATTTGTTCACTGTTTTAATCTTTTTATTTTAACTCCAATTTTTTTTAATTTATGCTCAATATTTTCATAACCACGGTCTAAATGATAAATCCTATTAATTATTGACTTACCTTTAGAAACCATCGCTGCTAATACCAATGAAACTGATGCTCTTAAATCGCTAGACATTAATTCAGCACCTATAAATTTAGTATTTCCGTAAATGTAAGCTTTATTATTCTTTACATCTATTTTTGCGCCGAGTCTGCGCAATTCTGCTACATGCATGAATCTATTTTCAAATATATTTTCAGTGATAGAACTTTTTCCGCTTGCTTTACACATCAAAACCATAAGTTGTGACTGTAGATCGGTTGCCACACCTGGATATTCTTTAGTTTTAATATTTTTAATGGATCTAATTTTTTCTGGACCTTTTATAAAAATTTTTTCTTTATGTGCTTTAATTTTTGCCCCAAACCTTTTTAGTAATTCTAATTCTGTTTTGATAATTTTTGCATCAAAATTCGATATCTTCAAGTTTCCTTTTGCCAATGTTGCTGCCACACAAAAAGTACCAGCCTCTATCCTATCAGCCATGACTGAGTATTCTGTTGGATTTAAAGTTTTTACTCCATTAATTTTACATGTTCTCCCAATCCAAGAAATCTTTGCTCCTGCTGAATTTAAAAACTTTGTTAAATCTTTTATTTCAGGTTCAATTGCACAATTTTTTAAAATAGTCGTACCTTTTGCTAAACAAGCTGCAATTATAGAATTTTCTGTAGCTCCTACAGTTAATTTAGGAAACTTTATAGTTGATCCTTTTAGTTTACCATTGGATTTTGCTAAAATATAGCCATCTTTTAAAACATAATTCATCCCAAGCTTTTTCAAGGAGTCTAAATGATAATTTATTGGTCTTGCTCCAATCAAACATCCACCAGGTAAAGAAATTTTTGATTTATAATATCTGGCAATTAAAGGACCTAGAACCAAAATTGAACCTCTCATTGTTTTAACAAGAGAATAACTTGCAAATGTTTTCAGATTTTTTTTATTGTATATTCTGGCGACTCTTTTATCTTTAGATAAAATAATTTTCGAACCTAAAGATCTTAACAAATTTATCATGGTATTAATGTCCTTTACCCTTGGTAAATTTTTTAACACAACTGGCTGATTGAATAATAAAGTTGCTGCTAAAATCGGAAGTGAGGAATTTTTGGATCCTGAAATTTTAACTTCTCCCCTTATCCTACTTGGGCCTTCAATAGAAAACTTATCCATAAATTATTTCTTAATTTTCGCTACCTGAATTGTAGTTTGCCCCTGATATTTGCCATTCTTAGACTTATATGTTGTCTCTGGTTGAATATCTGATTTAAAAAATAAGAATTGAGCTATACCCTCGTTAGAATATATTTTTGCTGGATTAGGTGTAGTATTACTTAGTTCTATAACTATATTACCCTCAAATTCATTTTCTATTGGTGTTACATTGCAAATAATACCTGTTCGAGCATAAGTACTTTTTCCAACACAAATACATAAAACATCTTTTGGTATTCTAAAATACTCAACTGTTTTAGCCAAAACAAAAGAGTTTGGTGGAATTATACAATGAGGTCCTTTCCTCTCAATAAAATTATCTTCAGAAAAATTTTTAGGGTCTACTAAAGAACTGTTTACATTAGTAAATATTCTATACTCATCTGAGATTCTTACATCATAACCCATACTACTAAGGCCATAAGATATTTTCCCCTCAGAAACTTGATGATCTAAAAATGGTTCGATCATATTATGTTCTTTACACATTTTTTTTATCCAAGAATCAGGCTGGATAGACATTATCTATTTTTCTTTTTATTTTTTTTTTGAAAAAGTTTTCTTTTTTTTAAATTTTTTCTTAGGGCGGAACTCAATCGCTCATTCTTATTTTTTGTATTCATTCTTTATCTGGATTAGTTAAAAAATCTAGAGTAATTGGTTTTGATGCATCTAGGACCTTATCTTTATCACTCTCTTTTTTAATACCCTCTTTAGCCAAACGTTTTGCTTTTCTTTCAGCAAGCTTTTTCTCTCTTTTGGCTTGCTTTTCCATAAGTTTAGCACTTTTTGTAGATTTATAATCGTAATGAATACCCATAAAATTCCTTTATGTTATATAAATCAAATTGGCCAAAAAATTAAGGCAATAATTTGAAATAATTACAATATAATCAATTATAAATTGATTTTAATTAGTCTGCCCTGATAGTTAAGTGGTATAACGTATCCATGGTAAGGATAAATCCTAAGTTCGATTCTTAGTCAGGGCACCATTAAAATAAAAAATGAACAATACAATTAATTCTATTAAATATTTCAAATTATATATTTCAATATTGTTTATTTTTAGTGTTTTTTACTTATACGGAAAATATAATGTTGGAAATGACTCTACAGTTTCTGAGTGGTTAATAAATTATGAGGGTGGATTTACTAAAAGGGGCCTAATTGGCCAAATCGCTATACATATAGGTGAATTTTTAAATATCAGTTTACGCCAATCAATTCTTTTTTTTCAAATTTTTTCTATTGGTTTATATTATCTATTATTAATAAATTTATTTAAATCGGTTAAATTTAATAAAATAATCCTATTAAGTATTTTTACTCCTATATTTCTTTTATATCCAGTGGCAGAAATTGAGGTCTTAGGCAGAAAAGAAATTATTATCTTCTCTTTTTATATAATATATCTAACTCTTCAAAATTTCAGACAAAAGAATTATTTTAGAATATTTTTACTGCCTTTATTAATGCTCATATGGGAACCAGTGATCTTTTTTTTTATTTTTTGGTTAATAGTAGATTACATCGAAGATGCTTTTGAGAAAAATTATAAATCATTATTGAAATATTTATTAACTTATATACCGGCAATATTAATAGGTGCTTACATCGCACTGAATCCAATTTCTGAAATTGCTCATAAAAACATGGCTATTTTTTTGAAAGAAAATTTTAATGAAAATTGTTATATGTCTTGTGCATTATTATTAAGTAAATCTTCTCTTTATGATCAATTCAAACTTAACTTTGATATTTTTACTTTTGGAATATTCTTAAGATACTTTTTAATTATTTTAATTGGCTTTGGGCCACTTTTTATACTAATAAAATTTTCTCAATTTAATAAATTAAATTCTAAAATATTTTTATTTATAATTATGCTACCAATATTTGTCTTATTCTTGATGATGTCTGATTGGGGTAGAATAGTAAATATATTCTATACTTTTTCTATCATTTCATTCTTATATCTTTATAAAAAAAAACTTGTATTGATTAATAATGGAATTTTAGAAAATTTTTTTGTAAAAATTTTTAATAAAAAATACATTTATGCAATTTTTTTTATAATATTTTGTTTTGGATGGAATCCAAAAACTAGTCTTACTGGAGATATAGGAACAAATCCATTGTGGAAAATCCCTTATAATGCAAGTAAAAAAATTTTAGGATTTGATAGCCTGAGGTTATTTCAAGATAATCCATTTATAAAATGGCATAAAAAATACATTGAATAAATTATTTTTTATAAAATATTTTTCTACATAAAATACTTAATGTCACTAATATAAAAAATCCAATCAAAGGTATATAAATCTCAGAGGATAATATTAATTCTAAAAATCCTGGTGCTTCTAAACTTTTATCAATTATTTTTTCTATACCACTTCCGATCGATACTGCTAAAAATATTTGTGGAATAATACCAATAAAAGTTGCAAAGAAAAAATTCACAGTCCTTACATTAAAAATTGTTGGCAAAAGACAACTAATTTGCCAAGGGATACCTCCTATAAATCGATAAACTAAAAGATAAATAAATTCTGATTTTTTAAATTTTATTTCAAGATTTTGGTATTTGCTTAAAAATTTCTCCCTTATTAAATCTTTAAGAAAATAATTTCCAAATATATATAAAAAAGTAGCGCCTATACTTAAGCCTAATACTACAACAACAGTGCCAATCCATTTACCCAAAATAAAGCCACCCATTAAAGCAACTGGAGAGCCAAATCCTAAAAAAGGAAACACCCATAATATTGTTAATAATAAAAAAGCTAATGATACAAGAACTAAATTCGAATTTTTAAGTTCAACAAAATACGATCTATTATTTTTTATAAATTCATATGATGTTATCTCTTGAAGACTAAATTTTGAAAAAAATAATAATAAAAATATTATCAATAATGCTATGTAAGATAGCCCTATAAATATTTTAATTTTTTTAGTTTTTTCCATGATTAGCCACACTATTTATAAAATCTTATATTTGCTATTTATATATTTAATTACTATAAAGATCGAAATTTTTAATAAATTTAATTCACTTTATGAAACGAACTTATCAACCCTCTAAAATTAAAAGAGCAAGAAAACACGGTTTTAGATCAAAAATGAAAACTAAAGGTGGCAAGAAACTTTTAGCTAGACGAAGAGCAAGAGGTAGAAAATCGTTGACTGTATCTGGTTAATCAATGAAAAGCAAAATACTTGCTCTTTCAAAAAACGAAGAATTTAAAAAATTACTTCAACAAAAAAAAGTGTCAAATAAATACGTCACAATTTTTTTTGGTTGTCTTAATAATAAAAACAAAAATATTTTAAACATTTCGTTTGTAACGAAGAAAAAAATTGGAAATGCTGTAAAGAGAAATAAAATAAAAAGACGACTAAGAAACATAATGAATGATGCATATAAAAACATATCGATAAATTTGAATTATTCATATCTTGTTATTGCTAAGCCAACTATGCTAAATAATGAATTTAAAATGATAAAAGAAACCTTAACAAAAGAATTTATTAAAATAAACAAATGAATATTTTTACACTCTTATTAATTAAATTTATAAAAATCTACAAATACTTAGTAAGTCCTATGATTGGTCCCTCTTGCAGGTACCAGCCAACTTGCTCCGATTATAGTATTGAGGCTCTTAAAACTTATGGTTTTGTAAAAGGCCTGTTGCTTAGTCTTAAAAGAATTATGTCATGCCATCCATGGGGAAATAGTGGATTTGATCCAGTTAAAAAAGAAATAGAAGAAAAAAAATAATGGACTCAAAAAATACAATAGCAGCTATAGCATTATCCTCAGCAGTAATAGTTTTATATTCATTATTTTTTGTTCCTGAAAAATCATCAACAGGTCAAAATCTTGTTGAAAAAGAAAAAATTGAACAAAGCACTGATACACCAAGCTTAGAACAAAAGGAAACTCTTATTGAGATTTCAAGGAAAGATGCATTAATTGAAAGTGAAAGAGTTGAGTTTGAAAACTCTAATGTGATTGGCACAATATCTTTAAAGGGCGCAGCAATAGATGATTTAACTTTTAAAAATTATAATGTTGAACTTGAGGGTGATGAAAAAATAATACTATTAGGGCCTAGAAATATTAAAGAAGGCTATTTAATTGAGAGTGGATTTGTAACTTCTGACAAAAATATAGATATTCCAACATCTGAGACTATCTGGTCTATAAAAGGAAATAAAAAATTAACTGAAAATTCTCCAATTAAACTATCTTGGACCAATAATCAGGGAATTACCTTTGAAAAAGAAATTTCTTTAGATGATAAATATTTATTTTCGATTAAGCAAAAAGTTATTAACAAAACAAGTGGAAAATATGACTTTTATTCTTATGGCCAAATTATAAGAAATGAGATCCCAGATATAATAGACTTTTTAATTCTTCATGAAGGGTTAATTGCCACTTTAGATGATGAATTAATTGAGGAAGATTATGACGACATTCAAGAAAAAAAGTTTGCAAAAACTGCTCAAAAAGGCTGGTTGGGAATAAGTGATAAATACTGGATTACTTCACTGATACCTCCACAAAATAAAGAGTTTAAAACAACATTTGATTATAAAGATAAATTTAGAGCGAATTTTATTGCAACTGAACCGCTTGAATTGGGTCCAAATAGTTCTATTGAGGAAGATTTACAAATAATAGTTGCTGCTAAAAGAGTGGATGTCATTGATGGCTATGCAAAAAGTCTTGCTATAGATAAGTTTGACTTGGTAATTGATTGGGGTTTTTTATATTTTATAACAAAACCTCTATTTTTTGGTATTGATTATTTTTTCAAACTACTTGGTAATTATGGATTGGCCATTATAGCTATAACAATTTGCATACGTTTAGTTTTCTTTCCCTTGGCAAATTTTTCTTTTAGAAGCATGGCAAAAATGAAAGCTCTCACTCCAGAAATGGTAAGATTAAAGGAGCTTCACAAAAATGATAAAATGAAATTACAACAAGAAATGATGGCCCTTTATAAAAAAGAAAAAGTCAACCCGATGTCTGGATGTCTTCCAATTCTTGTTCAAATACCAGTATTTTTTGCTTTGTATAAAGTTTTATTCGTTACGATAGAAATGAGACATATGCCTTTTTATGGGTGGATACATGATTTAAGTGAACGTGACCCTACAAGTATATTCAATTTATTTGGGCTACTACCTTATGATGTCCCTTCATTTTTAATGATTGGTGCTTGGCCCGTTGCAATGGGAGTTTCTATGTGGGTGCAACAGAAATTAAATCCTGCTCCTACTGATCCTATGCAAGCTAAAATATTTATGTTCTTTCCACTCTTTTTGACCGTAATATTAGCGCCCTTTCCAAGTGGCTTGGTAATTTATTGGACTGTGAATAATATTTTAACTATGGCCCAACAAGTATTCATTATGAAAAGGACTACGGTTAAAACTGTCACATAAAAAATTAATTATTACACAATAATAAAAATGGATTTAAAAAAAATACTTCCAAAAGATGGACCGCCAATTAACGAAGTGTCTAAATACATAGAAAAATATAAAAATGACCTAATAGTAATAAAGTACGGAGGAAATGTTTTTATAGATAGAAATATCTTTGATAATTTTATAACAGATATAAATATACTCAGTAAGTTAGGTATTTCATTTGTAGTCGTTCATGGAGGAGGTCCAAGAATAAAAAGGGAACTGGACAAATCAAATATTCAATCAAAATTTATTAGAGGTTTAAGAGTAACAGATAAAAAGATAATAAACATTGTTGAGTCAGTGTTGATTGATTTTAATAATGATATTGTCGACTCTTTAAAAAGATTTGGTACTGATGCAATTTCAATTCATACGAAAAAAAATAATATAATTGAGGTAACACCAGAAGCAAAAGAACTGGGTTTTGTAGGAATACCTAAGAAAATTAATAATGATCTTATAGAAAAAATTCTTAATCAAAAGCAAGTTCCAATAGTTTCACCACTGGGTTTAGGAAATGATAATCATCCATATAATATTAATGGTGATACAGCTGCTGGTGCGATCGCAAAGTCATTAAAATCCAGAAGATTACTATTAATGACCAATGTTGAAGGAGTTCTAGATCAAGACAAAAAACTAATTAATGAAATTACTTCAACAGAAGTTTTAAAAATGGTTGAAAATAATATTATTACAGAGGGAATGATACCTAAAATAAATACTTGTTTAGATGCAGTTAAAAATGGGGTTACAGCAGTCGGAATAATTGATGGAAGAAAGCAACACTCTATATTGTTTGAAATTTTTTCCGACAAAGGTTCTGGGACTTTGATAAGAAAATGAAAAATTTTAAAGAAATGAAATACCTTTTGTTGGATCTTGATGGGGTTTGTTACGGAAAACACAATAACTATTCCCTTGAAAAAGTATTTGGTCAAGTTTCCAAAAGAATGACAATGTTTATATCTGAGAGACTAAAAATAAATATGGAGGAAGCAAAAAAATTACAGACTGATTATTTTTATAAATACAATACTAGTTTAAATGGTTTAATGATACATCATGATATACCTCCAGAAGAATTCTTAAAATATGTCCACACAATAGATCTTACATTTATGAAAGAGGACAAAATAATGAGGAGTGAACTTGAAAAATTAGACATGAAAAAATTTATTTTTACTAATGGGAGTGCCGAACATGCTAAAAATATTTTAACTCATTTAGGTGTTTATGATCTTTTTGGAAGGGATAAAGTTTTTGATATTAAAGATGCTGGGTATGTACCAAAACCTGAGGCTAAAACTTTTGATTTAATGGTTAAAAAATTTGGACTGAATCCAAAAGAAACCATTTATATAGAAGATATCGCAAAAAACCTGAGTATTGGTTATGAGCGGGGCTGTACAACTGTTTGGTTAATTAATGATGAACATTTTGGCAAGATAGATTCTGATAAAGATTATATTTCTCATAAAATTGAAAATCTGTCTTTATTTCTAAAGGAAATAAGGTTATTAAAAAGTCAATAAACTATGTCTATAGAAAAAATTATAAATGATGCTTGGGAAAACAAAGATCAAGTAAATCCAAATTCGGATCAGTCCTTAAAGAACGCAATCAATCAGGTAATAAGTGACTTGGATAGTGGTAAATCAAGAGTTGCTGAAAAAATAAATGGTGAGTGGGTTACACACCAGCATTTAAAGAAAGCAATTATGTTAAGCTTTAGAATTTATCCAATGGAAAATTTAAATGGTCCTTACAGTAGTTGGTACGATAAATCTCACTTGTTAAAAGGTAAAACTGCAGGTTGGTCAAAAGAAGATCATGAAAAAGCTGGCTTTAGAATGGTTCCTAATTCTCCAGTTAGAAAAGGATCATTTGTTGGAAAAAATGCTGTTTTGATGCCATGCTATGTAAATATTGGAGCTTATATCGATGAGGGAACGATGATAGATACATTTGCAAGAGCAGGTAGCTGTTGTCAAATCGGAAAAAATTGCCATATCTCAGCAGGATCAGGAGTTGGTGGAGTTTTAGAACCTGCACAAGCTTTACCTACGATAATCGAAGATAATGTTTTCCTTGGAGCTATGTCAGAAGTTGTTGAGGGGGTGATTGTTGGGGAAGGTTCAGTTTTAAGTATGGGTATGTATATAGGTCAATCCACCAAGATAGTCGATCGAAAAACCGGTAATATCACTTATGGTAAAATTCCGCCGTATTCAGTAGTTGTCCCAGGTTCATTGCCAGATAAAAATAACTCGGCTACACCATCGTTGTATTGTGCTGTAATAATTAAGCAGGTTGATGAAAAAACAAGATCAAAAACTTCTATAAACGACCTTTTAAGAGACTAAAATGAAAACTTTAAATGAGCTACAATTAGCTAAAGAGCTAATTAGATTTCCTTCAATTACTCCCGTAGATGCAGGCATAATGAAATTTTTAGAAAAAAAATTGAAAAGACTTGGTTTCAAAACAAAAATACTCGAATTTAAAGAAAGGGGCTTTAAGCCTGTTAAAAATTTATATGCAAGGTTCGGAAGTAAAAGTCCAAACTTTTGTTATGCAGGTCACTTGGATGTTGTGCCTCCTGGAAATATAAGGGATTGGACAATAAATCCATTTAAACCATCTATTAAGCGAGGTCACTTAATTGGAAGAGGTGCGAATGATATGAAAAGTTCTATTGCAGCATTTGTTTCTGCTGTAAGCAAGTTTTTGTCAAAAAATAAAAAATTTAATGGGTCAATTAGTCTGTTGATAACAGGTGACGAGGAGGGTGATGCAGTTAATGGTACAAAAAAAGTAGTAGAGTTTTTAAGAAAAAAAAGAGAGAAGATTAATTTTTGCTTAGTCGGTGAACCAACTAACCCAAATGTTTTGGGTGAGATGATTAAAATTGGTCGAAGAGGCAGTTTAACTGGTAAATTAATTATATTTGGTTTACAAGGCCACGTTGCATATCCTTCTAGAGCAAATAATCCCTCAACTACAATTGTTAATATTTTAAAAGAATTAAAGGAAATTAAGTTCGATAAAGGAACTAAAGATTTTCAACCTACAAACTTGGAGATTACTAAAATAAATATAAACAATACTGCAGATAATGTTATTCCAGCGACAGCTGAAGCAACATTCAATATAAGATTTAATAATAAACATTCCTCAAATTCTCTTAAAAAAAAACTTAACAAAATTTTTAGGGTAATAACCAAAAAACATAAATCAAAATTTAAAATTGAGTACAGAGTTTCTGGTGAAGCTTTTTTAACAAAACCTAACAAAACAACATTTATGATACAAAATATTATTAAAAAGATAACTAAATTAAAACCAAAATTATCTACAACAGGTGGAACTTCAGACTTAAGATTTATAAAAAGCATATGTCCTGGTCTTGAATTTGGTCTAGTTGGAAAAACTATGCATAAAATTGATGAGGCAGTATCTCTAAAAGATCTTAAAAATCTAAAAAAAATTTATGAAAATATTTTAAAAAATTATTTCAAATGAATACGGCAATTATAAATTCAGACTCTTATGAAAAACATGACACTGGTAACGGTCATCCTGAACAACCTAAAAGAGTAATTGCTATAAAAGAAAAATTAAAAAAAAGAAGTGATCTGATTTGGGAAAAACCAGGCGATGTGCCAGATGATATATTGGCAATGACACATTCAAAAGAATATATTGATAATTTAAATAATTCATTCCCTCAAAAGGGTCTAAAATTTTTAGATGGAGATACTGTAATATCACCTGACAGTAAAAAAGCAGTATTTGATGCTGCCGGCTCAACAATTAGGGCTATTGATGGAATAGAAAATAAAGAATTTAAGAACGCGTTTTGTTTAGCAAGACCTCCTGGACATCATGCGGAAAAGGATAAAGCAATGGGATTTTGTTGTATATCAAACGCTGGGGTAGCCACTAATTACTTAATCAAAAATTATAAATATAAGAGGGTTGCATGTGTAGATTTTGATGTGCATTGGGGTAATGGAAATTATGATGTTATGCGTAATAACAAAAATTCATTATATATTTCAACACACCAATATCCTTTTTATCCTGGAGGAGGTACAGATAAAGATAAGGGTGATTTTAATAACTCTTTAAATATACCTTTACCAGCAGGTACAAACTCGGAGGAATATTTTAATGCATTCAATAGAGTTTTAGATAGGTTAATTAATTATAAACCTGATTTTCTAATATTCTCAGCAGGTTTTGATGCTCATAAAGATGATCCTTTAGCTCAATTTAAACTCGAAACAAAAGACTTCTATAAAATTACCAAAAGAACTTTAGCTGCTACTAACGAGTTCACTAAAGGCAAAGTTATCTCTATTCTTGAGGGTGGTTATGATTTAAATGCATTATCTGAAAGTGCCAATGAACATGTTAACGCACTTGTAGAATTTAATTGATTTAAATTAAGTTAATAATAATTCACTCATATGAAACTTTATAGAATTAAAAGATCTAAAATTGATAAGAAAGGAAGAGGTCTTTATGCTACACGTGATATTAAAGAAGGAACAAAAATAATTAATTACGTTGGCAAAATTATTACAAATAAAGAGGTTGATGAGTCAATTAAGTTTGATAATAAAAAACCCATTTATTTATTCACATTAAATAAAAAATATACTCTCGATGGAGATTTTTCATGGAATATTGCAGGTCTAGTAAACCACAGTTGCAATAATAACTGTGATTATAATGGTAAAGGTCTAAAAGTATGGATTACAGCTATTCGTGATATTAAAAAAGGAGAGGAGTTTACTTGTGATTATGGATTTGGTTATGATGAAGACTATAAACAATTTCCTTGCAAATGTGGTTCAAAGAATTGCTGTGGTTATATTGTAAGAGAGGAGTCTAGATGGAGAATTAGTAAAAAGTTTGCAATGAGTAATAAAAAAAAATTAATAAATAACTCTCGCTAAATAAAGACCTTCAGGTGGTGCAGGCGGTGCACACAAAATCCTTTTTTTTGAGTTCATAACGAAATCGAATTTTTTTAAAGTCCATTTTTTTTCACCTACATATTTTAAACAACCAACCATTGATCGAACCTGTTGTTGTAGAAAAGATTGAGATTGAAATTCTATCTCTATTTTACCGTTTCTAGATTTTATTTTAACAGATCTCATTGTTTTGATCGGACTTTTAGCTCTACAGCTTGAGGCTCTGAAGGTAGAAAAATCTTTAGTTCCAACTAATTTTTTCATAGCTTTTTTCATTATCTTTAAATCAAGTTTATTAATAATGTGCCATCCTCTATTTTTATCTATTACGGGTCTACTGGGACGATTAATGATTATATACTTATATATTCTCATTCTTGCAGAAAATCTTGCGTGAAAATCATTGCCTCTTTTCTTAATTTTAATGATTGAAATCATTTCCTTATTCAGAAAATGATTTAAAGAATTGACAAATCTATTCAAATTTTCAATTTTTTTTTTACACTCAAAATGAGCAGATTGTTCAAGTGCATGCACTCCTTTATCTAATCTTCCAGCACC
>CACJUF010000017.1 GCA_902596515.1 uncultured Pelagibacteraceae bacterium | reverse complement strand
ATTCATATTTATTTCCCTTAGTTATTATTTATTTAAAATAGGTTACCTAAAATATGAATATAGATCTAGTGAATAAATTAGCTTGATAGAAAAAAATCTAAGAGTTCAAAATGAGAAAAAGTTTGAAATTATTGAATGCTAGCTTGAGATTTATCGTCTTTTTTAGACATATCAACCTCAACCCATTCTGTCTTCTTCAGCTCTTTAGTTAGGGCAATTTTTAAAACTTCATCAGCAAACTCAACTGGAGTGATTTTTATCTCATCGATAATCTTTTTTGGCATGTCTACAAGATCTTTTTCATTTTCTTTTGGAATTAAAACCTCTTTTATACCTGCTCTATGAGCTGCTAATAGCTTTTCTTTAAGCCCACCAATCGGCAATACTTGGCCAGTTAATGTTACTTCACCTGTCATAGCCACATCTCTTTTTACTGGAATGTTTGTAATTGATGAAACTATTGATGTAACCATTCCTATTCCAGCAGATGGGCCGTCTTTTGGTGTTGCTCCCTCAGGAACATGAATGTGAAAATCTTTTTTCTCAAATAATGGAGGAATAATTCCATATTCTAAGCATTTTGATCTTACAAATGATTTTGCAGCTTTAACCGACTCTTGCATGACGTCACCAAGCTTTCCAGTAATTTGCATACGGCCTTTACCTGGCATTGTTACTGTCTCTATTTTCAAAATCTCTCCACCATATTCAGTCCAAGCTAATCCTGTTACTATACCAACTCTATTTTCAGACTCTAACTCACCTGATTTAAATTTAGGAACTCCTAAAAAGTCTGGTAGATTTTTTGTGTTAATATTGACTTCTTTTTCCTCTCCAGAGACAACCTTTTTAACTACTTTTCGTGCAATTTTAGAAATTTCTCTCTCAAGATTTCTTACACCAGACTCCTTTGTGTAACTTCTAATTACTTCTTTTATAATATCATCACCTAAATTCATTTCTTTTTCCTTAACACCATTATCTTTTATTTGTTTTGGAAGAAGATATTTATTTGCAATGTTTATTTTTTCATCTTCTGTGTAGCCTGCTAATCTAATAACTTCCATTCTATCTAATAATGGAGGTAAAATATTTAATGTATTAGCTGTAGTCACAAACATCACATCAGATAAATCATAATCAACTTCTAAATAGTGATCATTAAAAGTAGTATTTTGCTCTGGGTCTAAAGCCTCTAATAAAGCTGAAGAGGGATCTCCCCTATAATCATTTCCAACTTTATCTATTTCATCTAAAAGTATTAGTGGATTTTTAGTTCCAGCTTTTTTCATCATTTGAATAATTTTACCAGGTAAAGAACCAATATAAGTTCTTCTGTGACCTCTAATTTCAGCTTCATCTCTCATTCCACCTACTGACATTCTCACAAATTCTCTGTTTGTTGCTTTAGCAATTGACTTTCCTAAAGATGTTTTTCCAACACCAGGCGGACCTACTAAGCATAAAATAGGGCCTTTAATCTTATCCATTCTTTTTTGGACTGCTAGAAACTCAATAATTCTCTCTTTAACTTTTTCTAAACCAAAATGATCTTTATCTAAAACTTCAAGAGCTTTTTTTAAATCTATAACAACATCACTTTTTTTATGCCAAGGAAGATCTATCATCCAATCTAAGTAATTTCTTACTACTGTGGCTTCAGCTGACATCGGGCTCATATTTTTTAATTTTTTTAATTCTTGAAGACATTTTTTCTCAACATCTTTTGGCATTTTAGATTTAAGAATAGCTTTATTTAAACTTGTATTTTCATCTTTGCCGTCCTCAATTTCACCTAACTCTTTTTGGATAGCTTTTAATTGTTCATTTAAATAGTACTCTCTTTGAGTTTTTTCCATTTGGGTTTTGACCCTTCCTCTAATTCTTTTTTCCACTCCAATAATGCTTGTTTCATTTTCCATTATTTTTATGATTGCATTTAATCTTTTCTTAACATCAATAGTCTCAAAAATTTGTTGTTTCTCTGAGATTGTTGCAGTGATGTGTGAAGCAATGTTATCTGCAATCTGAGATGGATCTTTTAATTGTTTAATTGTATTAATAGTTTCACTAGAAACTTTTTTATTAATAGAAGTTAATTTTTCCATTCGTCTTATTGCTGTAACAGCTAATGGATACAAATCTTCATCACCATCGATCACATCATTGTGAGGTGTAAAGTCACAAGTTATAAACTTTTCATTATCTTTAAAATCAATAATTTTTACTCTACGAACACCCTCAACTAAAACTTTTACTGTTCCATCTGGGAGTTTTAAAAGTTGTAAAATGCTACCTTCACATCCATACATAAATATATCTGTTTTCTTAGGATCATCGATTTCAGAATTTTTTTGAGTTACTAAAATAATTTTTTTCTCTTTTTTCATCACTTCATTTAAAGCAGAGATTGATTTATCTCTTCCAACAAAAAGTGGAATTACCATGCTAGGAAAAACCACAATATCTCTAAGTGGTAATAGTGGTGAAGAAGTTTTTACATCCATAAAATCAATATGGATATTAATATTATTTTTGCAATACCTTTTTACAAGTTATTAGGGTTATTAAGCCGCTGTTGTCTTAGTTGTTTTGGATTTACCATCCTTTTTTGAATGAACAATTATAGGCTGCGACAGACCTTTAGCCGCTGATGAGTCGACTATTACCTCTTCAATATTTTCTTGACTTGGTAAATCATACATAGTTTTAAGAAGTATATTTTCTAAAATAGATCTTAAGCCTCTTGCTCCTGTTTTTTTGCTAATTGCTTTAATTGCAATTTCTTTAAGTGCAGAGTCTTTAAATATTAATTTTGCACCATCTAGTTTAAACAGCTCTTGATATTGTTTTGTTAAAGAATTTTTTGGTTCTTGTAGTATCTTGATTAAAGATTTTTCATCTAAATCTTCTAGAGTAGCAATCATAGGTAATCTTCCAATAAACTCAGGTATTAATCCATATTTAAGCAAATCCTCAGGCTCTAAGTTCTTCATCCATTCACCAGTCTTTTTATCTTGTATATTCTTAACATCTGCTCCAAAACCAATAGATGTTCCTTTATCTCTCTGAGAAATAATTTTATCAAGTCCTGCAAATGCTCCGCCACAAATAAATAAAATATTTGTAGTATCAACTTGTAAGAATTCTTGTTGGGGGTGTTTTCTACCACCTTGAGGAGGTACACTTGCAATTGTCCCTTCCATTATCTTTAATAAAGCTTGTTGAACACCTTCACCAGAAACGTCTCTTGTAATTGATGGATTTTCAGATTTTCTACTAATCTTATCGACCTCGTCAATGTACACAATTCCTCTTTGTGCTTTTTCAACATTATAGTCTGCTGCTTGTAACAATTTTAAAATAATATTTTCTACATCCTCTCCTACGTAACCTGCTTCAGTTAAAGTTGTTGCATCAGCCATTGTAAATGGAACATCTAAAATTCTAGCCAGCGTTTGTGCTAATAATGTTTTTCCACATCCAGTTGGACCAACTAAGAGTATATTAGATTTTGCAAGCTCTACATTTTTACTTGTTTTATTTTCATAATTTAGTCTTTTGTAGTGATTGTGAACAGCTACTGATAAAACTTTTTTTGCGTGAGACTGTCCAATTACATAATCGTCTAGGACTGTACAAATCTCTTTTGGTGATGGTAAACCATCTTGATGTTTTACAAATGTGTCTTTGCTTTCTTCTTTTATAATATCCATACAAAGTTCAACACACTCATCACAAATAAAGACAGTTGGACCTGCAATTAATTTTCTTACTTCGTGTTGGCTTTTGCCACAGAAAGAGCAATAAAGAATATTTTTATTATTTGTGTTCATAAAATTTTAAACGAATCAATAAATCTACTCTATTATAAATGACTCCTATTAATCAAGTTTTGGATTTTGTAAACTATATGTGGTGTTCTAAGATCTTTTCTCTACTACAGAGTCTATAAGTCCAAAAGATTTGGCCGCGTCTGCAGTCATAAAATTATCTCTTTCTAAAGCAGTTTTAATTTCATCCACAGATTTGCCAGTATGTTTAGAATATATTTCATTCAATCTTTTTTTTAATGATAATACTTCATTCGCATGAATTTCGATATCAGTAGCCTGTCCTTGAAATCCCGCAGATGGTTGATGAACCATAATTCTTGAATTTGGAAGTGAAAATCTTTTTCCTTTTGTTCCTGCCGATAATAAAAAAGATCCCATTGAGGCTGCTTGTCCAATGCACAAAGTTGAAATATCTGGTTTTACGTATTGCATTGTATCGTAAATACCCAAACCTGCGGTAACAAGTCCACCTGGACTATTAATATATAAAAAAATTTCTTTTTTAGGATCTTCTGCTTCTAAAAATAATAATTGAGCTGTGATTAATGAGGCAACATTGTCGTTAATTTGACCTGTTAAAAAAATAATTCTTTCTTTTAAAAGTCTTGAGTAAATATCATAGGCTCTTTCCCCTTTGTTTGATTGCTCAACAACCATGGGTATTAAGCTACTCATATGTTCTGACAGTTTATTATTCATAAAGTTGATTCGTATTACTTATACAACTTGGGATTACTTTTTGCTAACTTTTTTTGTTTTTTTGGCTGGGGACTTAGTTTTTGGCGTGGTTTTTTTTACTTCTTTTTTTTTAGTCTCAACTTTTTTCTTAGAGACTTGTTTTATTCCCTCATCTTGATTTTGAGATTGTTTTAATATTTTTTCGGCTTCCTCTTTCGAAACCTCTTTTTTATTAGACTTAGCTTTCTGTTTAACAAGATTTAAAATTTTTTCTTCATAAACTGTTCCTCTTAAACTAGCAAGTGCAGATTGATTTTTTTGATAAAAATCCATTACCATTTTTTCTTGACCAGGCATCATTCTTATTTGTTTTTGAACTTCAGCCTGTAATTCTTGTTCTGATACTTTTATCTGATTTTGCTCACCGAATTCGTTTAGTATTAAACCAACTTTAATTCTTTTTTTTGCTATCTCTTCAAAATTATCTTTGCTCTTTTTTTTATCTTCATCTGTCATTCCTTGAGATAAAACTTTTACTTCTTCATCAACTAGATTTTGTGGGATTTCATCTACTTTAAATTTCTCTAATTCTTTAAGAATTTGATTTTTTGACAATCTGTCTAGTGAATTCTTATATTCATCATTTATTTGCTTTGAGATTAGGGTTTTCAAATCTTTCAAATCTTTTGCTCCCAGATTTTTTGCAAATTGGTCATCTATTTTTACTTCCTCTGAAATTTTTACCGATAATATTTTACAATTAAATTTTGCTTTTTTATTTACTAACTCTTTTTCAGGAAAATTTTCAGGAAGTATAGCTTCAACAATTTTTTGATCATCCTTTTTTACACCTACCAATTGTTTATCAAAACCTTTTAAGAATAAATCTTTACCTAAGGTTAATTGTGTATTTTTTCCTTCTCCTCCTTTAAATGATTTTTCATCAACAGTAGCTGTATAATCAAAAGAAACTAAATCACCCTCTTTTGCTTTTGTTTCCGGTGGAGCATCTTTAAAGCTTGGTGTATTTTTGGCTATCTCTTTAATTCTTTTTTCAGTTTCACTCTCGTCGATTTTAACCGTGTATTCATCAAATTTAATATTTTCTATAGATTTTAATTCAACTTTTGGAAACTCTGTGACGGAAATAATATATTCTAGATCTTTATCTTCACCATAAGTTTTGAGATCTAGTTTTGGTTGTCCTGCTGGTTTTATTTTATTTTCTTCTAGAGCTTTTGTAGTTGTGTCTTTTAAAACTTTGTCTAAAACTTCGCTAAATACTGCTTTACCAAACTGTCTTTTTAAAACTTCTACTGGAACTTTTCCTGGTCTAAACCCTTTTAAATTTACAGTGCCTTTAATTTCTTCATATTTATCATCCATATAAGAATTCATTGTCTTTTTATCAATGAAAACTTTTATATCTTTATTAAGACCTTTTTTATTTTCTACTGTGACTTTCATAATAAATTAATGGTAGGGCGAAAAGGACTCGAACCTTCACAGATTGCTCTATCGGTTCCTAAGACCGACGCGTCTACCAATTCCGCCATCGCCCCACAAATTCAAGTGATTTTATATATGATTGAAACTATTTGTCCAACGACAATTATTGTAAATTATATAATTTTTACTCTATAATATTATTATGATTGTTTCTCCATGTATAAGTATTTGCAAAACCGATCCAAAAACTGGCTATTGCTATGGATGTGGAAGAAATACTGAAGAAAAAAAAATTTGGAAACTTGAGGATACAACTGATGAGTGGAAAAAAGAAAATCTTGAAATTATTCAAAAAAGATTGACTGGTTGGCAATTAGAAAGTTTTAAAGAGTCCTATACTTATAAAATTGAAAATGGTATCTCTCTTTTTAAAAAGAAATTATTAGATGAGTAAAACTACAATCGTAATTATTGTATATGTTCTTGGTCTTATTTTTGGGGCTCTTTTTCTTGATTTGTGGAGTGCTGATACAAATATTATAAAAGGACTGGTGGGACTCGGTTGGACAGCTTTACTTTTAATTGGTTTATTTTTTGCTGAAAAAAATGAAAGAAATTAGATTTTTAATTTCTCTTTTATTAATAATTCTTCCCTTCCAACATCTCAAATCAGAAATAATCATTATGAGTAAATGCGATGATAAACAAGACGAATTTTTAAAAAATGAATACATCTTAAATCTAGACGAGTTAATCATGACTAGAAATTATGTTTATAAGGAAAAAACATATCAAAAATATCGACTAACCGATTTAAGTACTAAAAAATCAAACTCTTATGTTCGAAATATTTATGAAGAAAATGGTAAAATACTCACTCATAAACACGGATATCCTCAATTTTATACTCAAATTCTTTTTGAAAAAGACAAACAAGAGATTTTCATGAAAACTGTTCTTAATGATGAAGAAGGAATATCTAAAATTTCCTCTTGTAAAAAAATTGAGAAATTTAAAAAAGAAAGTTAATTTTTTTTATTTTTCTTGGAGAAATTTTTTTTTCTATCTCCAAATCTATTATTAGTAATGTTGCTTTTATGTTTAGCGTAAGCTTGCTTTTGGGCTTGTTTCATTGCTCGCTTTGATGACATAATATTAAAAATCTATTTCTATACTACCAATTTTATTAAATTTTTTATCTGAAATAACTATTTCACCCGATGAAGGAGCATAATCTAAAGCTTCAGATATTACTACATAATGTGTCACAAAAATTAAATTTTCATTACCTTTAAATTTTTTAACATAATTTTTCAAATCTAACATTTGTTTATTTTTATTATTGGCAAACTTTGCACTAAAAAAAGAATTTAAGAAATCTTTTGTTTTGAAATTTGTAAAAGCTAATTTAGCAGTCTCTTTACAACGACACCATTCACTTGAAAAAACTTTGAAAATTTGAAGATCATTATCTTTAAAAAAATTTCCAATTTTTTTGGCTTGGTTTCTTCCTTCCTCACTTAAATTTCTTTGGGTATCACAGTTATTAATATCAAAATTTTCAGGATCTCCACCACCTGGTGCATATGCATGCCTAATAAATATAAGTTTACCACCTTTTTTTAGTTCTAAAGATAATTCTTGATTTAAATCTGCTTTAATCGATGAGGGGAAAGTTATAAAAATAATAAAAAAAAATTTTATAAATTTCATTGATGACTATTAAATTAAAAAAAATAAATAATACAATTATTAAATGTAAAAAATGTCCAAGACTTGTTAATTTTATCAAAAAAATTTCAATACAAAAAAGAAAAAAAAATAAGAATGAGAAATACTGGGGAAAACCAGTCCCCGGCTTTGGAGACAATAAAGCAAAATTGATGATTTTAGGTCTTGCTCCTGCAGCTCATGGTGGAACAAGAACCGGAAGGGCATTCACAGGAGATAAATCAGGAAATTTTTTATTTAAAAGTTTATTTTTAACAGGAATTTCAAATCAAGATTTTTCAGAAAAAGCAAATGATAATTTGAAATTACATGATACTTACATAACTAATATTCTTAAATGTGTTCCTCCAGGTGATAAACCAGAAAGCAAAGAATTAAATCGCTGTTCGAATTATTTTGAAAATGAAATTGAAAATTTAAAAAATCTTAAAGTGATCATAACTCTTGGGAAAGTTGCATTTGATTATTGTCTAAAAATTTATAAAAAAAAGTTTATGCTTCAAAAAAAATTTGAATTTAAACACGGAAACAAATATTTATTGCCAGATAATAAAGTTTTGATTGCTTGTTATCACCCAAGTCCAAGAAATGTAAATACAAAATTAGTGACGACTACTATGATTAATCAATTACTTATTAAGGCAAAGAAAATAGCTAAAATTTAATAGTATCGCAAAAATAAGGTTTAAATTTTGAGTAAATTTCATCGGGTATTTTTACTGGTTTACCTAAATCATTAACAAAAACTAAATGAACCTGTGCCTCAACTATAGTGTCATCACCTTTGGTAATTATTTGATTCATAAAAAAAGATGTTTTAGTGATAGATTTAACAAAAGATCTTATAGTTAGTTCATCTTCAAGACTTGCAGGTTTTTTATATTCAATGTTACAAGCTTTTACAATGATTAGTGAACCAAAATCCTTTTTCACTTTTTGGTTACTGAACCCAATTGAATGGAGAGCTTCTGTTCTGGCTCTCTCTAAAAACTTTAAATAATTAGCATAATATACGACGCCTCCAGCATCAGTATCTTCATAGTAAACTTTTAAAGTATGAAAAAAATTTTCATGCATAATATAATCATATCAAAAAAGTAAACTATTTAATAGAAACTAAGGTATAAGTATTTAATGAATATATTTGTAATTTGGTTAGTGATGGTTACCGCGTGGAACTTCGGCTATCCACAAGCGAGTCCTTTAGAAGATGTTATTGTAGCTGTTATTCTTTCTTTATTTAATATTTATCTTAAAAAATATCTTAAATTCTAATTATTGAGATGAAAAATATATATTTTGAAAATAAGCTATAGATTTCATCTTTGAGTTATCAGTGTCAGACATAATAGCAATTCCATCAAGCTCTTTAACATCTAGATCGTGTAATCTTTTAAAATCCTCTTTAACATTAGCTTTAACTGTTACCCATTCATTAAAATTATCTTTTGTGCTAGCTAAAATATTATCTATAGATTTTTTTGTATATGGACTTGGAAAATTTGCCCCAACTTCATTATTACTTGAGAAAACATAATTAATTGCTCTATTTGATAGTGGTGTAGCTCCAGTTTTTTTAATCACAAAAACTCTTGCAGCAAAATCATGCTCTTCTTTCGTATTTTCTTTAATCCCAGACAGATCTTTCTCAATTTTCCAAGTTATGTTTATAAACGGGGTCTTATTTAAGTTTATCTTGATCTCTTTTCCAAGGCCAGAAGCAGCATTATCAGCAACCGATTTCAAATAATTTCCGTTATCATTTGTTCCAACGGTATAAAGTGTTTTATTGTCAGCCCCTCTTACCTTTCTAACTTTAAGTTCTGCGAGCTCTGTTTCAGTAAAATCAAAGACTTGTAATTCATCTGCTAAAGACAAATTAATAGATAAAATTATAATGATTAAAATATTTATTAAAATTTTCATAAAAAAATTAGAAAAAATTCTTAATACATTATTTAGACAAAATTTAAACATTCAAAATTCAACATTCGGTTCTATATAAATAATATGAAGACAATATCCGCTTTTATACTCTTAATTTACTGGTCTGTAATGATTTTTGCACCAGTTATGTCCAAAGACATCAAGTTTAGTAGAGGTAAAATTAATAGTATCAAAATAGTTGAACAAAAACCAAGAAGTTAATAAGTAGAGCGACCACCACTAATATCAAAGACTGCTGCTGTTGAAAAAGTGTTTTCCTCAGAAGAAAGCCAACAAATTAACGAAGTAAACTCTTCAACTTCCAGAAATCTTCCTCTAGGTACTTTTGATAGCATTCTTTGAACATGCTCTTTGGTCATTTGATCTAAAATTCTAGTCTTTGCGCCCGCTGGAGTGACTGCATTTACAGCTATATTCTTATCTGCTAGCTCTTTACCTAATGATTTAGTTAAACCTATTGCGCCTGCTTTTCCTACACTGTATGCACTAGCATTAGCATTTCCATCTTTTCCAGCTACTGAGGCTACATTTACAATTCTACCATAATTATTTTTGATCATATTTGGTACTATTGACCTGCAACAATTAAACGTTCCCATTAGATTGATTTCTACAACCTTTTTCCACATCTCAAGATCATATTCCCACAGAGTAGCTGTGGGACCAGTTATGCCCGCATTGTTAATTAAAATATCAATATTAGAATTTTTTGTAATCTCCTTAACATTTTTTTCAACTTCATTGTAATTAGATACATCGACAGTATTGGAGCTCAAATTTGGATTATCTATTTCTTTAATAGCTGATTCTATAGCTTTTGAATCGTTATCCCATATGATTACCTTTGCACCTGATTTTAAAAAACGTTTTGTAATATCAAAACCAAAACCTTGAGCGCCTCCTGTTACAATTGCCGTTCTATTTTTGAAATCAAAGTTAATTTTTTCCATTTTTTTATTTTCGTGTTAATAAATAATAAGTAAAAGCTGCCACAAATGCTCCTATAATCCAAGAAAATGATTGGAGGAACATTAGATTAGTATTCCAAATAGTTGAAGCTGAAAAAATAAAACCCAAAATTACAGAGTAAACTGCTTTTATATGCCATCCACCACTGTAATAATAAATTCCATTGTTCTCCAAAGAATAAATATCTTTATTATTTAATTTACCCTTTTGAATATAATAAAAATCAAAAATCATTATTCCAAAAAGAGGTCCAAAAAAAGCTCCAAAAGTATCAATAAAAGATAAAGCACCAACTTGACTTAAAAAAGTTAACCAAAATACTCCTATAATAAAGCCTATGATAGTGATTATAAAACCAGCACTTTTAACAGTTAAAGAAAATGGTAAAAAATTAATTAAAGTATATTGAGATGGAATAAAGTTTGCTATTAAATTTGTTGAAGCAGAGGCAATAATTATAAAAATTAAAGCTAAAACAATCAGAAAAAAATTATCTATCTTTCCAAGAATATCTGTAGGATTTGTTAATATTCTAGAAAGATTTTCCGGATCTTGCTTTAAAAAGGCATCCATGCCTGAAACTATAAATAAAGCAGCAAAGGAAAAAATTATCAAATTTAATATTAAAGTTAGATTTCCTTTTTTGAGCTGACTTTCGCTTTTTACATATCTTGAAAAATCCCCAAAGCTTAAAATTATTATCGAAAAATACGCAAATACAGTACTAGTGACTGTTATTAATGGTACAAAATTATTTTTATTAAAAAAATTTTCTGTATTTAATAAATTTAAAAATGCATTTGAGGTAAATTTAACATCACTAAGTAATACAGATAAAAAAAACAACAATATTCCAAGATAAACTGTAATTGATGAAAAAATAATAATCTTTTTATTCATATTCATTCCAACACTAAATAGAAATCCTTGAAAAATTATTGCTATGATAATTGCAATCCAATCAATTAAGTTCATTCCCAAAAAGAATAAAAGTAATATTTGTTGATCAAGCATTGCAGGTTCTATAGAAAAAATTGCTATTCTGATCAAATAACTAAATGCTTTTGATAAAAAATACGTTTGAATACCAAATAGAAAAATACCAACCAAAAATCTCAGTAAACCAAAGTATTTCGCTCCAATAATACCTAATGAGGGTCGTAATAAAACAACAAAGGGTAGTCCATATTTTTGAGAAGGTTTTCCAATTAAGTTTGAAAATAGATAGACTAGAAGAGTTCCAAATATTGTTCCAAAAAATACAACAAAAGTATTAAGGTTGTAGATTACATATAAAGAGGTGATTAATGAAAAACCTATAACACTCTGAATATTTACTCCCCAAAAACAAAATAAAACTTTCCAATCCCAATTTTTATCATTGGGATTAACTGAAACTAAATCCCAATTAGTAAGATTTTTTTTTAAATTTTGAGGACTCACTTAGACAATATAAAACTTAAAGTTTCTACTGTCCATATAAGAGAGTTGGTAACCAAAGAGCAATTTTAGGAAATATTATAATCAATACTAGACCAATGACTTGTAAGACCATAAATTGCATCATTCCATAATAGATGTCTTTAAGATCCCATTCTGGAACAACTCCTTTTAAAAAATACGCTGATAAAGCCACTGGTGGAGATAGCCATGCGGTTTGTAGATTCACTGCAACTAATATTGCAAACCAAGTTAAATTAAATCCTAATGCTTCCACCAAAGGTAAGATAATTGGGACTATTATCATTACAATAGGAACCCATTCTAATGGCCAGCCTAATAAAAAGATCATAACCATTATCATTGCTAAAATTAAATACTTGTTCATTTCTAGTCCTAATAAAAATTCAGTTAGCAAAGTTGGTGTTCCTAGTCTTGCAAAAACTGCACCAAAGAAATTTGAGGCTGCAACTAAAACCATAATTAAAGCTGTAATTTCTAAAGTTTTTACCAAAGCTTCTTGTAATTTAGACAGTGATAATTTTTTATAAGCTAAAGAGAGAAGTAATGCTCCCATAGCACCACATCCTGCTGCTTCTGTTGGAGTTGCAAATCCAAATAATATACTCCCCAAAGCTGCAAAAACTAAGGCCGCAGGAGGGACTAAGCCAAGGAAAAACTCGACCCAAACTTCTTTCATACTGGCAGCTCTCATATCATCAGGTAATACCGGTCCTAACTTGGGATTAATCATACATCTTATTGTTGTGTAAGCTGCATATAAACTTGCAAGAAGTATTCCTGGTAAGATTGCAGCAGCAAATAAATCTATAACTGGGATTTCCATTATAGGACCCATGACAACAAGCATAATGCTTGGAGGAATTAAAATACCCAGGGTTCCACCTGCAGTGATCGTACCTGCTGCTAGCTTAACGTCATAACCTGATCTATTCATTGATTTAGCAGCCATGATGCCAAGAATAGTTACTGATGCACCTACAATACCTGTGGCTGCAGCAAAAATTACTGAGACAAATAAAACTGCGTAATATAGCGAACCCTTAACTTTTGCTAACATTAATTGAAAAGCTGAGAATAATCTTTCCATTAATCCAGCTTGTTCCATCATTATCCCCATAAACACAAAGAGTGGCACGGCGGCAAGAGTTTGCTCAGTCATTACCATGGAAAATTGAAGTGTCATCAAATAAAAAACTAATTTTCCAAAACCAAGATATCCAAAAACAAATCCTAAAAATATCAAAGTGAATGAAATTGGAAACCCTACAAAAATTGCAAAAAGCATTACACCAACGAGAATAAAACCTAAAATTGCTGGATCAATTAACTCAGCTATCATTATTTTTTATCCTCTCCTGGCCAATCACCTTTTTTAGCTGCCCAATAACTTTTAAGTAGTTCTGAGAAACCTTGAATAAGTAAAAAAATAATTCCGACTAATAAACAAGTTTTTATAGGCCACATGAAAGGCATCCATGTGGTATCCATGCCTCTTTCACCTCTTCTAATAGACTCTTCTACAAACCCAATTGTCATGTAAAGAAAAACCAAAAGACCAGGAAAATAAAATAATAGATATAGCCAAAAATCTATCAAACCTTGGGTTTTTGTTTTGAAATTTCTATATAAAAAATCTGCTCTGATGTGTACACCTCGAGAAAGCGCGTAACCAGCTCCTAACATAAACAACGCCCCGTAAAGGAAACGGCTAATGTCATAAGCCCAAATTGTGGGTGCTAAAAATAGTTTTCTTGCAAGAACTTCATAAGTCATTGCAAATATTAGTGGCATCAATATCCAACAAACAATATTACCAATCCACTTACTAAATTTATCAATATTAATAATAGATTTTGCCATCCATGATGGCATATCAGTTGGCATTTTTCCTGATCCACCTCGCCTTTCGGCAATCATTTCATCTGAGATATCTAGTTTACCAGGTTCTTCTGCCATAAAATTCTAGTTAAAAAAATTAGAGCGGACTGTAAAAGTCCGCTCTAAAAGATCAAGATTAATTACTTATTACTTTAATGTTGCAGCGTGAGCCATTCCTAGCTTCGCATTGGACATTTGAGCACCGCTCCAGAAAGGAACAGCAACATCAGCAAAGTTTTTCATTGAAGTATAAACTTCATTGAAGAATTTGTTCTTCTCTGCGTTTTTATTCAATGTAGCTTTTGCAGCTGCCATGTACTCTGTAAAGTAGTCTGATGGAGTATCTTCTAATTTTACCCCATGTTTAGTAGTAAGTTCTTGTAATGCTTTTCCATTTTCATAGATTCTGTAACTTAAAGATTTAGCTAATGAAGCATTAGCTGCAACTTCAAGAGACTTTTTCTCATGAGCACTCATAGCATTATAAGTTTTTCCAGTAATGTAAAAGTCAGCATTTACTACTACTTGGTGTAAACCTTGTAGGTAATAGTGCTTTAATACTTTTTGGAAACCAAATGTTAAGTCTGGTTTAGGACAACACCACTCAGCAGCATCAATAGTTCCTGCCTCAAGAGCTGGTAGAATATCTCCACCACCCATTGCAACAGATGCTATACCAATGTCTTTGTATGTTTGTCCTGGAATTCCTGGGGGAGTTCTGAACTTATATTTTCTAAAGTCAGCCATATCTTTAATTGGTTTTGGAAACCAACCTAAAGCTTCTGGACCAACTGGTTGAAGCATAAATCCTTTGATATCTCTTCCCATTTCTTTCCAAAGTTGATCGTATAATTCTTTACCACCACCATATTGAAACCATGATAGAAACGCTAAGTTGTCGATACCAACTCCACCACCAGCTACTGGCGAACCAAATAACATAGCAGCAGGGTGATCACCTGACCAATAGTGTGTCCATGCGAAACCACAATCAATCAATCCTTTATCAACAGCATCAAGAGTTTCTTTAACTCCCACAACTGCACCTGCTGGTAAAATTTCAAATTTTAACGAACCAGATGTAAGTTCTGTTACTGTATCAGTAAAGTCCTTTAACATTTTAACTTCATCAGCTTTAGTGTTAAGAACTGTCTGACATTTTAGTGTTTTTGCAGCATTAGCACTAGATGCAAATCCAAGTACCAAAACAGTTGCAAACAACATTGAAATGATTTTTTTCATTATATTTCCTCTTGTTAGTTAAATTTAACGACAACATACAATCAGAAAAACAAAGGTCGTACAAGTGACAATTGATTAATATGAGTGTAAAGATGAACAAATGAGATTTATAAAAATAACTTTTCAACTATAGATGGAAAACTTTGATTTTATAATTTTAGGAGCTGGATCTGCTGGATGTGTTTTGGCTAATAGATTATCTGAAAATCCAAAAAATAAAGTTCTCTTAATTGAGGCTGGCGGTAAAGATAATTATCCTTGGATACACATACCAGTTGGTTATTTTAAAACTATGCATAATCCTTCAGTTGATTGGTGTTACAAAACTGAACCTGATGAAACAATGAATAATCGATCAATTCGTTATCCTAGAGGTAAAACTTTAGGAGGAAGCTCAGCTATTAATGGTTTGCTATATATAAGAGGTCAAAGTAGAGATTATGATGTTTGGCGTCAACTGGGTAATACTGGTTGGGGTTGGGATGATGTTCTTCCTTACTTTATCAAAGCTGAAGATCAAGAACGTGGTAAAGATGATTACCATGGTGTTGGAGGGCCTTTGTCTGTTTCAGATCAAAGAATTCAATTACCGCTGTTAAATGAATTTCAAAATGCAGCAGAAGAATTTGGTATTCCAAAAACGAAAGATTTTAATACTGGTGATAATCATGGGTGTGGATACTTTCAAGTAACTGAGAAAGATGGATTTAGGTGTAGTACTGCGGTTGGATATTTAAACCCAATTAAAAATAGAAAAAATTTAAAGATTATTACTCATGCTCATGTAAAAAAAATAAATTTCGAAAATAAAACTGCTAAAAATATTGAGTACTGGCAAGAAAATGCTCTGAAAAAGGTTGCAGCTAACAAAGAAATAATACTCTCATCTGGGTCAATTGGATCACCTCAGATTTTGCAAACTTCAGGGATAGGAAATTCAGAAAAATTAAAAGACCTTGGTGTAACTATGGTGCATGAACTAAAGGGAGTTGGAGAAAATTTACAAGATCATTTAATGTTCAGACCAATTTACAAAGTTAATGGACTTAAATCATTAAATAAAAAAGTTAATAGTTTATTTGGTAAATTAATGATTGGTCTAGAATATGTTTTTAATAGGAGCGGACCAATGACAATGGGTGCTAGTCAAATGTGTATGTTTGCAAAGAGTGATCCTTCTTTAGAATTGCCAGATCTTCAATGGCACGTGCAACCAATGAGTATGGACACTTTAGGTGCTACAAAAAACCATGACTTTCATGCATTCACACCTACTGTATCAAATATAAGACCAACAAGTAGAGGTCACGTAAATATTATTAATAAAGACTCAAGAATTTATGCAAAGGTAAAACTCAACTATCTTTCAACTGACCATGATCGTATGGTTGCTGCAAAAGGTTTGAGACTTACAAGGAAAATAGTAATGGAGTCTGAAACTTTTAAAAAATATAAACCAGAAGAATATAGACCTGGTATTGATATTAATGATGATGAAGAACTTGTAAAAGCTGGATCAAATTATGCACAAACTATTTTTCATCCAGTTGGCACATGTAAAATGGGACAAGATAATATGGCGGTAGTTGATGAGACTCTTAAAGTAAAGGGTTTAAATAATTTAAGAGTAATTGATGCATCAATAATGCCTAATATAACTTCGGGTAATACTAATGCACCTACAATAATGATTGCCGAAAAAGGTGCTGATATGATACTTAGAAGTTAATGCTCTCTGATTTTATTACTCCAGAACAAATTACAATTTTAACACAAATCATTTTAATTGATCTTGTTTTAGCAGGAGATAATGCAATCATAATTGGCATGGTTGCATCAAAATTTCCTTTAGAACAAAGACGAAAAATTATTTTTTGGGGAATAGGTGGAGCAGTTGTCTTAAGGATAATCTTAACTTTATTGACTGCATATTTATTACAAATTACAGGTTTAAGGTTAATTGGAGGTATTCTTCTTCTCTATATTGTCTACAAACTTTATGTAGATGTCATTAAAGGTTCTGATCAAGAAAGTGATATAAAGGTAGATAATTCCAGTTTCCTTAAAGCTATTTGGACAATCTTATTAGCTGATTTTACCATGAGTTTAGATAATGTTTTAGGAGTTGCAGGAGCAGCGGGGAACCATTATCACTTATTGATTTTTGGTCTTGTTTTATCAATTGTACTGATGGCAACAGCAGCAACATTAATATCAAATTGGATAAAAAAATATAAATGGATTGCTTGGGCAGGATTATTGGCAATTTTAATTGTTGCTATTGAATTGATTTATACTGATATTAAAATATTATTTTTATGATGTATCTGAAAAATTACAATTTAAAGAATAAAACTGCAGTAGTGACTGGAGCTGGAAAAGGACTTGGTAGAGCATGTGCTATAGCGCTTGCTGAAGCTGGTGCAAATTTGATCATCATAAGTAGAACAAAAAAAGATTTAGATGAAGTTTCAAAAAAGATAAAAAAAATAAAGTCTAAATGTAAATCTTATGTATGTGACATCACAAATTACAATCAAATTAAAGAGATAATTAATAAACAGTCAAAAATAGACATACTTATTAACAATGCAGGCAATAATATTCCAGAACATTTTACCAAAGTTAAAACAAAAAATATGGAATATTTGGTTAAGATAAACACGATGGCAACTTTTAATCTTGCTCAATTATGTGCTTTAAAAATGATTAAGTCCAAAAATAGAAAAAAAATTGGCGGTGCGATTGTAAATATGTCTTCTCAAATGGGTCATGTTGGTGGTCCTATTAGAAGTGTTTATAATATGACAAAATTTGGCTTAGAAGGCTTAACCAAAGGAATGTCGATTGATCTAGCTAAATATAATATAAGGGTAAATACTGTTTGCCCAACTTTTGTTGTTACTCCAATGACAAGTAAATTTTTGAAAAGTAAAAAGTTTAAAAAAGAGGTTTTGGGCAATATTCCCTTGGGAAAATTTGCTGAACTTTCAGATGTAGCAAGCGCAGCTGTATTTCTTGCGTCTGATGCGGCGTCAATGATTACTGGAACTTCTTTATTAGTTGATGGCGGATGGACTGCAAAATAATACTAAGATTATTTTTTTTAATAATCTTTTTTATATCAACTCATTCAAATGCTATAGAATTTAAAGGAAAATTTTTACAGGGTCATTATATCATAGGAATAACTGATCCCTCTTCTAAAATAATTATAGATAAAAAAGAAGTGAAAGTTTCTGAGGATGGTTATTTTGCTTTTGGTATTGATAGAGATAGAAAATTTGATTTAACTATTACTAAAATTACAAACGGTAAAAGTGAAAAAATAGTCAAAAAAATTCTCAAAAGAAAATACAACATTCAGAGAATAGATGGCTTAGAAGAAAGTAAAGTTACACCACCTGAGTCAGTTTACAAAAGAATTAAAGAGGAAAACAACAGAATTGGAAAGGCCAGAGCTATCAATTCTGATTTACCTTTTTTTAAAAATCAGTTCATTATGCCTGTAAAAGGAATTATTAGTGGTGTTTACGGAAGCCAGAGAATTTTAAATGGTAAACCAAAGTGGCCTCATTATGGAATTGATATAGCGGCAAAAAAAGGAACAATGATTAAATCATCAGCATCTGGGGTTGTAACAATGGCTGAGGATGATCTTTATTATACTGGCGGAACAATTATAATGGATCATGGACACGGGATTTCAACAATTTACTCTCACCTAGAAAATGTGATGGTATCTGTTGGTGACCAAATTAATCAAGGAGATATCATTGGTACGGTTGGATCAACTGGTAGATCTACAGGCCCTCACCTAGATTTTAGGGTAAATTGGTTTCAAACTAGACTTGATCCAATGTCTTTATTGAATTAGCGAAATTTATCTTAATGATGACTAAGCTTAAAAATTTTTTGTCAAAGAGTAAATGGGGCAAATATATTCTAGTTGGAGGATTTACTTTTTTTTTAATAAAAGGTTTGATTTGGTTGATAGTCATCTTTATAGCTGGTTTTAGTTTGATAAACTTTGGATCATAAAATATAGTTTATTAATTAAATAAAAAAATAATTCAAAAGTATGAGTACATTAATAGAAACAACTTCAAATAAATTAGTGAAAGCTTTTCTTAAAAATAAGATTATTGCGCCATTACCTAGGAGATTTACAAAAAAACTGACTGAAGCAAACAAATTTAGAATGCTTTGTGAGAGTAAAGTTAAAAAACCTATAATTGGTTACAAAGCTGGAGGGACTGGAATTCCAGTAATGAAAAAGTTAAAAGAAAAAGAGCCATTTTACGCATCGGTTTATAAAAATAACTTTTTAAAAAGCGGTAAAAGTGTCAAGGTTAGTAAAACTACTTTTGGCATTGAATTAGAGGTTTGCTATCTAATTAAAAGATCTTTTTTTAATTCAAAAGGTTTAATTACGATGAGGAACATTTCGAAATTTATTTCTCATATGGCACCTTGTATAGAAATCGTTGGTTATAGACAAAGAAAAAAAGGAATAACTTCATTTGGAGATTTATGTAGTGATTTTGGAGCTAATGTAAAATTTTTGATCGGTCAAAAGAAAAAATATAGAAAAATTAACATCGAAAATTTAAAAACAAATATTTCAAACAAGAAAACAAAGCAAAATATTAATGGAAACACTAGTGCTGTTTTTATTAATCCTTTGAATTCATTAAGGTTTGTTTTAAATAAAATTAGAAAAGACAAAATCAATCTGAATAAGAGTTTTTATGTTTTTACAGGATCTACGGTAGGAGTTGTCCCAATTGGTAAAGGACTTTATACTGGTAAAATTGATAAATTAGGATCTGTTAAAGCAATAATCAGGTAAAAGTGAAAACATTAATTCTATTAACTTTAGTAATCGTTGTTGCATGGATACTATTCAGACCTTTTACTCAAAAGGAACTAGACAGATATAATGATAAAAACTGGCCTGATATGAATTTGTAGGATAGTTGTCAACGGATAGTATCTATTAAAAACTAACTTTTATTCTCGTAAATTTTTTATAGTTAAATATATATAAAAAAAGTTAAATATGAATTTAATCTAACTCAAATTTTTTTGTATAGTCTTTTTTGAGATGAGGATCTTGTTTTGATTTATCTAAAATACAGTCTCCAATAACTAAATAATCTAATTCTGTTCCCATGAAACAATTAAAAGCATCTGTAGGCGTGTTTACAATAGGTTCACCTCTCACATTAAAAGAAGTATTAACTACTAAAGGACAACCAGTCTTTTCCTTGAACTTAGAAATCAGATCATAATAACGAATATTAGTATCTTTTGTTACTGTCTGGACTCTAGCTGAATAATCGACATGAGTTACAGCTGGAATTTCTGATCTTTTTACATTTAATTTTTCTATACCAAAAAGGTTTTTTTGCTCATTTGTCATTTCAATTTTTTTATTGGAAATAATATTAGCTACAAATAACATATAAGGGCTATCAACATTCATCTCAAACCACTCAGATAAATTTTCTCTTAAAACTGAAGGTGCAAAGGGTCTGAAGCTTTCTCTGTATTTCACTTTAAGATTTAAATTTTTTTGCATTTTGTCTGATCTTGGATCTCCCAAAATGGATCTACTTCCAAGAGCTCTAGGGCCAAATTCCATTCTGCCCTGAAACCATCCTATAGCTTTTTCATTGGATAAATATTCAGCAGTTTTATCAATTAATTCCTTATAATTAAAAGTTTTAAAATTAGCCCCTGCTGTTTGTAATTCTTTTTCAATTTCATCTTGATTAAATTCAGTTCCTAAATAAGAGCCTTTCATGTCATCTTTTAAGTTTACTTCTCTTTTATTTCCTTGATCAACATGCCATAAAGCAAGAGCTGCACCTAAAGAACCACCTGCATCACCCGCTGCAGGCTGGACCCAAATATTATCAAAAATTTTTTCTTTAAGAATTTTTCCATTAGCAACACAATTTAGAGCAACACCACCTGCTAAACATAAATTTTTTAGTCCGTATTCTTTTTGAATTGATTTTGCCAAATTGATCATAATCTCCTCAGTAACTTTTTGAATAGATGCTGCTATATCCATATGAAATTGGGTTATCTTCTCATTTTTTGGATCACGGCTCTTTTTACCAAATAAATCGTCAAATTTTTTATTTGTCATTGTAAAACCAGTTGAATAATTAAAATATTTTTGATCTAACCTAAAAGTTCCATCCTCTTTTAAATCAAATAACTTTTTTACTTTATCTTCATAGATAGGATTTCCATAGGGTGCTAACCCCATCAATTTGTATTCACCACTATTTACTTTAAAACCTGTGTAATATGTAAACGCCGAATAAAGTAACCCGAGTGAATGAGGGAAATGAATTTCTTTTTTTATTTCTAAACTATTACCTTTTCCAACAGCAACAGTTGTGGTTGCCCACTCACCTACTCCATCAGCAGTAAGTACAACTGCCTCATCAAAGGGAGATGGAAAAAAAGCACTGGCTGCATGACTCAAATGATGCTCTGAGAAAAAAAGGTTTTTATCAGATTTATAATTAGAATCATGTTTTTTAAGTTTATTGAATAAAAGGCTTTTTTGAAACAGCTTTTCTTTAATCCATAAAGACATGGCTTTGGAAAATGAAAGAAAACCTTTTGGAGCAAAAGCTACATATGTTTCTAACAACCTTTCAAATTTTAAAAAAGGTTTCTCAAAAAAAACAATTTGATCGACTTCACTCAATTTTAAACTTGCATATTTTAGAACAAACTCAATAGCATGATGAGGATAACCAGGATCATGTTTTTTTCTAGTAAATCTTTCCTCTTGTGCTGCAGCAACTATTTTACCATCTATCAAAATACATGCTGCACTATCGTGATAAAAAGCTGAAATACCTAAAATAGAACTCACTTTAAAAAATTGTATAAATAAATGGAGCTACTGCTGAACCTTGGGTTAATATTATTAAGCCGCCAAATAAGACTAAAACCATTATTATTGGTAAAAGCCAATATTTTTTTCTTATCTTTAAAAATTCCCAAAATTCTTTAATAAAACTCATTTTAAAATTGATTTTTCATTTTACTTTTTGGACCTTTTTTTTCAATCCAATAAGATTTATTCTTATTATTATATTTTAAATTTAGTATATCTTTTCCAAGCATTCTCATTATAAAGCCTATAGGTGTTACAACTAAAAAAAATATTATTCCCATTATTAATGGTGAAATTATTTTTCCTAAAAATATTCCAATCTTAAACCAAATTTTATTTAAAGGAGATAAAATTTTAGAGTCTAACAATCCTAAGGGTAGAAAGATTAGGGAAATAATTGCTGACCATATTCTTATCTCTCCCCCATAAATTAGTGGATATAAAGCTATGAGTAAAAATACTATAAAAAAAACTATTCCAAAACTTCGATTTGAACTTATCTTAACATCATCCATTCAAAGATTTTTGAGGTTTCATATCTGATTTGTTTATACCTGCTACCTTAACTGGCTTTTTCATTGCGTCTCTTCTAAACGGTTCACCAAGCTCTTGATTTAAAATAACTTCTATAAATGTTGTAATACCTTTTTTTTGATCTTCACAAGATTGCTTAATTGCAGCAGTTGTCTCATCCATTGTTTTAACAGTTACACCTCTTAAACCACACGCATCAGCAACTTTTGCATAACTTAATTCAGGATCTAATTCTGTTCCAACGAAATTATTGTCGAACCAAAGAGTTGTGTTTCTTTTTTCAGCACCCCATTGATAATTTCTAAAGATAACCATTGTAATTGCCGGCCATTCTTCACGAGCACAAGAACTCATCTCATTCATGCTGATTCCAAATGCTCCGTCTCCCGCAAAACCAATAACAGGTGTATCGGGACATCCAATCTTTGCTCCAAGTATTGATGGGAAACCATAACCACAAGGACCAAATAAACCTGGTGCTAGATATTTTCTTGGTTTTTCAAAAGTTGGATAAGCATTTCCTATTGCACAATTATTTCCAATGTCACTTGAGATAATTACATCTTCAGGCATTCCAGCTTGAATTGCTCTCCAAGCTTGTCTTGGTGACATTCTATCTTTATCTCTCTCTCTTGCTTCTTTGTTCCAGACTGTTCCTTCGTCATCATCTTCATGATCTAGACTAGATAATTTTTGTAACCATGCAGATTTTGTTTGATGAATTAAGTCTTTTCTTTTTTGTCTATCCGTATCACCTGCATTAGATGATAACTTATCAAATATTTGTTGTGCAACTAATTTTGCATCTCCGCTTATTCCAACAGTTACTTTTTTAGTTAAACCAATTCTATCAGGATTGATATCAACTTGGATGATGCTTGCTTTCTTGGGCCAATAATCTATGCCATACCCTGGGAGTGTTGAAAATGGATTTAGTCTTGTTCCTAAAGCCAAAACAACATCTGCTTTTGAAATTAATTCCATTGCAGCTTTTGACCCATTATATCCTAAAGGTCCTACAGCTAATGGATGGCTTCCTGGGAAACTATCATTGTGTTGATAGCCAGAACAAACTGGAGAGTCTAATTTTTCTGCAAGTTTTTTTGTTTCTTCAATTGCACCACCGATTACAACTCCTGCACCAGATAAAATAACTGGAAATTTCGCATTTGATAAAAGTTTTGCAGCTTTATCTATCGCCTCTGCTCCTCCACCTTGTCTTTCTAATCTTACTATTGGTGGTAATTCAATATCGATAACTTGTGTCCAATAATCTCTTGGAACATTAATTTGTGCCGGCGCTGAACCTCTTATTGCTTTTTCAATTACTCTATTTAAAACTTCAGCCATTCTCGATGGGTCTCTAACCTCTTCTTGGTAACAAACCATATCTTTAAATAAATTCATTTGCTCTACTTCTTGAAAACCTCCTTGACCCATAGTCTTATTTGCTGCCTGAGGTGTTACTAATAATAATGGTGTATGGTTCCAGTAAGCAGTTTTAATTGGGGTTACTAATCCAGTGATGCCTGGCCCATTTTGTGCAATGACCATAGACATTTTACCTGTAGATCTTGTATAACCATCAGCGATTAGTCCACCATTCGTTTCATGAGCTACATCCCAAAAAGTAATACCTGCATCAGGAAAAATATCAGAGATAGGCATGAATGCTGAACCTATTATTCCAAAAGCATGTTCGATACCGTGCATTTGTAAAACTTTTACAAAAGCTTCTTCTGTTGTCATTTTTGTCATTAATAGTACCTTTCTAATCTGTCAAATGTAATAATTTTTTATAAAACTATTTCTTAATTGTCGCGATTAATATATAAGATTTTTGAAAATTCAAACAAACAAATCGACACGATATAATGGCTACTGACATCATAATTCACGATAAAAAGGATAATGTAGGTGTTGTAGTAATCGAAAAAATAACACCAAAACAAGACTGTAAATGCTGGATTATGGAAGATGATAGTTCAACAGATATTCAATCAATGGATGAAATACCATTGGGTCATAAAATTGCTATGACAGATTTAAAAGAGGGAGACACAATTTTAAAATATGGTCACGACATAGGAAAAGTTGTTAAATCTATAAAAAAAGGTGAACATGTACATGTTCATAATGTTAAAACAAAAAAGTGGTAAATTGATGGAAATTCCAAAAAGTTTTTTAGGTTACAAAAGAGAAAATGGAAGAGCGGGAACTAGAAATCACGTAATTATTTTACCGGTTGATGATATTTCAAATGCTTGTGCAGAAGCAGTTGCAAACAATATAAAAGGAACTATCGCATTACCACATTCATATGGACGATTGCAGTTTGGAGCAGATTTAGAACTGCATTTTAGAACAATGATTGGTACTGGAAGTAATCCAAATGTTGCCGCTGTGATTGTAATCGGTATTGAGCCAAAGTGGACTAAAAGAATTGTAGATGGAATAGCAAAGACTGGAAAGCCTGTAGAAGGTTTTCACATTGAACGAACAGGTGATATTGGAACTGTTATGAAAGCATCCAAAAAAGCACAAGAGTTTGTTATGTGGGCCTCAGAAAAACAAAGAGAGGAATGTCCAATAAGTGATTTATGGATTTCAGTAAAATGTGGAGAATCAGATACCACATCAGGTCTTGCATCAAATCCTACAGTCGGAAACTTAATGGATAAACTTGAGCCACTTGGTGTTCATTTATGTTTTGGTGAAACTTCAGAGCTAACTGGAGCTGAAAAAGTTTGTGCAACGAGAGGTGCTACAAAAGAAGCTTCAGATAAATTTATGAAAACTTGGAGCGCATATAATGATTTTATTCTAAAAGAGGCAACTGATGATCTTTCAGAAAGTCAACCAACTGCTGGAAACATTGCTGGAGGCTTGACAACTATTGAAGAAAAAGCATTTGGAAATTTTCAAAAAATTGGTGATTGTAAATTTATAGATGTTTTAGAGCCAGCGGAAGAACCAAAAAAAGGTAAAGGATTATACTTTATGGATACTTCTTCAGCTGCAGCAGAGTGCGTAACACTACAAGCAGCAGCAGGATTTAATATTCATTTGTTTCCAACTGGGCAAGGTAACATTGTTGGAAATCCAATTGAGCCAGTCGTTAAATTAACTGCTAATCCATTGACTGTAAAAAGTATGGGTGAACACATTGATTGCGATGTATCAAAAATTCTTTCAAGAGAAATGAATTTATCAGAGGCGGGAGATAAACTTATTGAGACAACTCTTAGAGTTGCTAATGGAAGATTAACTTGTGCAGAAGCTTTGGGTCATAAGGAATTTGTTATGACTAAACTTTATAGAAGCGCATAATCACTTTATAAGAATGGTATTTAAAGATTATCTGGTATTAATACCAGGTATAATACTTGCATTTATTCTTTATTCTCTTTCTCAAGGTTTTAATAATATTATTGGTATTGAACTTTTAGGATACAGCAAAAGTCCAATCTCTACAGCGATGATAGCTATTCTACTAGGAATTTTTTTTGGAAATTTTTTTAAAATTCGAGAAAGTTTTCAAAAAGGATTAGATTTTAGTAGAGACTATATTTTAAAACTTGGAATAATTTGTCTAGGTATACAATTAAAACCTTTTGAATTTTTAGAATTTGGAAAAATAGCAATTCCATTGATAGTAATTTGTATAGTTAGTGTTTTAATAGTAATAAAGCTCATAATTAAAAAACTACAAATACCAACAAGGATGGCCTACTTAATATCAATTGGTAGCACTGTTTGTGGTACCACAGCCATAATGGCAACTGCACCAGTAATAAAAGCTAATAAAAGTGAAATTTCTTATGCAGTTGCTAACATTACTTTATTCGGAATACTCTCGATGTTGTTATACCCTTACTTTGCGAATTTTTATTTTGAAGGAAACTCATTATTTGCAGGTCTTTTTTTAGGAACTGCCATACATGAAACCTCACAAGTAGCTGCAGCAGGATTAATATATGATCAGCAGTTCAATAGTCCTGAAACACTAAATATCGCAACTGTTACAAAGCTTATAAGAAATACTTTTTTAATAGTTATGATCCCTCTTTTTGCTTTTCTTTATAATAGAGGTCAAACAAAAGAAAAGGGTTACTCTATTTTAAGTATATTTCCATATTTTGTTTTGGGGTTTGTTGGGATGATAATTTTAAGAAATGTAGGTGATGAAGTTTTCTCAACTGATAATAATTGGATCGATTTCATAAATACAATTAAAGCTTCTTCTAAAATTTTTTTGACTATGGCTATGGCAGCTATAGGATTATCAACAAATTTAAAAGATATTAGAAATATGGGTTACAAACCTTTTGTTGTTGGATTTACATCCATGTTGACTGTAGGAATTGTAAGTATATTTTCGCTTGAGATCTATACTAAATTTTTTATTTAGATTGTTTAAGTGTCTTTTTAAAATATTTTGCTCTAAAATTTGAAATTGATCTTCTAATAAATGCAGCACCTATTCCTAAAATAACAGCAAATAAGATTGAAAATAATCCATAGAAAAATGGCATATCTTCTGAAAACTCCTTAATAAACTTTGAGAAGAAATTTAAATCTGGTGAACTTACAGATGTAACTCCGTTTCTAATCTCCTCAGCAAAAAAAGTATCATAAGCAATGACAATCCCAACTATTAATAATAAAATTGCTAACAAAGCTTTTAATCCAGAGCTGTCAATCTGCTCTCCAAGTTTTTGGCCTACTTGAACACCTATTATTGATCCCACAACTAACATTAAAACTAACATTAAATCAATTGATCCATAATTAATTGAATGGAGAAATGTCACTATCACACTAACAAAAATGGTCACAAACAAGGAAGTTCCAGGCACTAATTTTGTCGGCATCTTAATAATGTAAATCATTGCAGGCACTAAAATGAATGCACCGCCGATACCCATGATAGCCGCAATAAAACCAACGATTAATCCAATTACGATAGGTGTAAATATACTTTCATATAATTTGGATTTAGGAAATCTCATCCTAAAAGGAAGCCCATGGATCCAGTAATGGACATGTAGTTTTTTCTTCTCTACAATATTTTTTTTGGCTTTATCAATTTCACCCAAACTTTCCACCAACATCAAAGTTCCAATTATTGCAAGAATGTACATATAGGCTAAAGAAATCACTGTATCTATTTTTCCAATATCTTTAAAATAAGTGAAAGTAAAAATACCTAATACAGTTCCAATAGTTCCACCAATTACGATCATTAATCCCATTTTGTAATCTAAAGTATTTTTTAACCAATGAGTGGTAGATCCAGACACTGAAGTTGCTAAGATATTATTAGCCTCATTTGCTACCGCATATGCTGGGGGAACACCCATAAAGATTAAAAAAGGTGTCATTAAAAAACCACCTCCTACTCCAAACAAACCTGAAAGAACACCAACAATGGCACTTAGCAAAAGTATTTCAACTGGATTAATAAAGACTTGGGCTATAGGTAAAAAAACATCCATCAAATATAAAAACTTAAAATATTACTTATTTAAAAGTAATAAAAGTTCCAACTAAGATAACACCCCAACATGCAGCTATAGCTGAAAAAATTCCAGTTTTAATAAAAGTTGATTTTTTATTAGCTATGATATTTAGAATTTTTAAATTTGAAAGATGCATCTAAGTCTCTGAATACACCCAGCAAAAAAATTGTCAAACTATAATTAATAAATTGTTGCTCCAAAAATTTTAATCTCGTCATCCTCAACCCCAAGTACCAATCTTCCCAGGAACTCCCCAGGTATTTCTTTGTTGGTCTGTTTGATTAATACTGTTATGTGCTCACCACGTCTTAAAGTTCCAAAGGGTTTGTAAGTTTCCTCTAAATTCGTGATAATTTTATTGTTTGCCCATTGTTTACCTAGCTCAACTTCATTTGCTCCAAATAGCATCTGTGTTGAAAAGTCTTTGGTAAAACCTCCATAATCCTTCATATTT
>CACJUF010000016.1 GCA_902596515.1 uncultured Pelagibacteraceae bacterium | reverse complement strand
ATTTATCGGACCATGACCTTTACCAATTTTAGGGTTTGTTAATATGGCAGAATTTACATATTTAACTCCAAGCTCACAAGATCTCTTTAGGGTTTTTCCACATGAAAAAAAAGAGGTTATTGCAGTTGATAGTGTACAGCCTGTGCCATGAGTGTTTTTAGTATTAAACCTTCTATTTGAAAATACTTTAACATCTTTTTTATTTACAAATATATCATTTACCTTTTTTGATCTTAAATGTCCTCCTTTTACTAATACATTAGGTACACCCAGTTTAATGAATTCATTTGCAGCAAGAATCATATCATTTTGATTTTTTATTTTGATACCAGTTAAGATTTCAGCTTCAGGAACATTAGGCGTAATTAAAGTTACTTTATTAATTAACTTTTTTTTCATCAATCGTACAGCTGAGTCAGTAATAAGCTTAGAACCGCCTTTGGCTATCATCACTGGGTCTAAAATAATCTTTTTAACTTTCATTTCATTCAATGATCTTAATACCTTGTCTATTACTTTTGTAGAATGAAGCATTCCAATTTTAATAGCATTGGGCCTTATATCTTTAATAGTATGAATTATTTGATTATAAATTTCATTTGGTGGAATGGATATTACTGATTTAACACCTTTTGTGTTTTGGACTGTAACTGCAGTTACTGCCGTCATAGAATATACACCTAGACTGGTAGCAGTTTTAATGTCTGCCTGAATTCCTGCACCACCTGATGAGTCAGATCCTGCTATGATTAAAATTTTTGATTTTATTTTCAAATTATCTAATTTTTTTCAAAATTATATTAACACATTTAACAAGAAGTCTTTTATTTTCACTTTCTCCCATAATTCTAATTTTTGACTCTGTTCCCGATTTTCTTACAAGAATTCTACCACTACCTGTAATTAATTTTGAGGCTAGCTTAATAGCTTTCTTAATTTCAGGTTTGTTAATTATGTTTTTATCTTTCACTTCAATATTTTTAAGTAATTGTGGGGTTTTATTAAAGTTTTCAAAAAATTCACTGGCCCTTTTTCCCTTTCTAAGAGCAAATAAGGACTCCAGAGCAACAAGTAAACCATCTCCTGTAGTTGCAAATTTACCTAGAATAATATGTCCTGATTGTTCTCCACCTAAATTAAATTTATTTTTTTGCATTACCTCTTTTACGTATCTATCACCAACATTAGCACGTATAAATTTAATACCTTTTTTTTTAAAATATTTTTCAAGGCCGTAATTGGACATTAATGTTCCAACTACCCCACCTTTTAACATTTTTTTATTTTTCCACCTTGTAGCTAGCGCAGCAATAATTTGGTCACCATCTATAATGTTACTTTTTTCATCACACATAATTATTCTATCTGCATCACCATCTAATGAAATACCTAAATGAGCCTTATGCTTTTTAACTGCCGATTTTATTTTTTCAGGAAATGTAGAGCCACAATTTTTGTTTATATTTAATCCATTAGGATTAACTCCTATTGCAATCACCTTAGCTCCTAAAGATTTTAGTAGTTCTGGACCAGCTTTGTACCCTGCTCCATTTGCACAATCAATTACAATTCTGAGTCCTCTTAAATTAAATTCCTTTGTAAAATTTTTTTTTAATATCTTGATGTAATCATTTGTACCTGTCTCCAATCTTTTTACTCTACCTAATTTTTCAGGTTTCGATAGATTTTTGATAATTTTTTTATCTATTAAACTTTCAATTTTTTTTTCAATTTTGTCTGATAGTTTCATACCATCAGGCCCAAATAGTTTTAATCCATTATCATTATGAGGATTGTGAGAAGCTGTAATCATAATTCCCATATTAGCCCTCATAGCTTTTGTGAGCATCGCTAAACCATTTGTGGGTAAAGGTCCCAAAGTATATACATGCATACCAGCTGATGCCAATCCAGATACTAGTGCTGGTTCTAAAGTGTATCCAGATAATCTAGTATCTTTTGCTATTATTGCGGTTTGTTTTCTTTTTTTTTGAGATTTAAAATATGTTCCACTTGCTAAGCCAAATTTAAAAAACATGTCTCCATTTATATTTTCACTATTGATAGCTCCCCTAATACCGTCAGTACCAAAATATTTTTTTGTCATTAATTATTTATAATATTCTTAAAGATCTTTAATCCTTGTATTGTTTCATTAACATCATGAATTCTTAAAATTTGAACCCCTTGCATCATGAGATATATTGATGATGCTATTGTTCCCCCGTTTCTGAATTTACTATCATTTTTTCCAGATAACTCCTTAATAAATCTTTTTCTTGAATTGCCTACAAGTATAGGAAAACCAAGAGAATGGAAAATAGAAATATTGCGTATCAAATTCATATTATGTTTCAAATTTTTTCCAAAACCTATACCAGGATCTAGAATAATTTTATTGTGTTTAATACCCTTCGATCTTAGAAGTTTTATTTTTTTTTCAAAAAAATCGTAAATGTCTAGCAACTCATTTTTATAGCTAGGGTTTTTTTGCATGTTTTCAGGAGTTCCTTGTGAATGCTGAATTACAAATGGTACTTTAAATTTTTTTAATATACTTAAAGTTTGAGAGTCAAATTCTAATCCTGAGACATCATTAATTAATTTAACTCCTAAATCTATTCCTTTAATCATAATTCTAGACTTTCTGGTATCTAAGGAAATCGGTATTTTTTTTTTAATTAATGATTTTAAAATTTTCTCAATTCTTTGCCATTCTAAATTTTCTTTAATTACTTTTGATCCTGGGCGTGTCGACTCTCCACCAATATCAATCAAATTTGCACCGCAGTTGAATAAACTAATCGCATGATTAATTCCTTTTTTTTTTGAATTAAATTTTCCACCATCAGAGAAGCTATCAGGTGTCAAGTTTAAGACACCCATAATATTAGGTATTTTACGAAAATCTAAATTTGAAAAATTTTTTTTTTTTGATTTAATTTTTTTTAAATCGAAGTTAATTTTTCTCTTAATTAACTTAGGCAAATATTTTATTTGATTAACAAATATCTTTTTTTTTGAATTTCTTGTTATTATCTCTATTTGATCAAATGAAATTTCTTTGATCCCGTTAAGTGGTATAGTTTTATTTTTATTAACTAATTTTTTTGAGCTATTTCCATAGTAGAGATTACACAATCTTGTGTAATATCTAGACATTAAGATTAATGAACAATTTTAGGTTTAAGTCCCATTGCACCTAAAGCAGAGCTCTTATCATCGTCAACTTTTAGATCTTGTTTATCAGCAGGGTATATGTTTTTAGTAATTATATTTTCGATTTCTTCACCTGTTAATGTTTCATATGTCATAAGAGCTTTTGCAATTTTATGTAGATCATCAATTTTTTCTGTTAATATTTCTTTAGCTTTATTATAGCCCTCATCAACTAATTTTCTGATTTCTTTATCTATCTTTTGAGCTACCTCCTCAGAAACTGATTGTGTTTGAGTTACAGATCTTCCCAAGAAAACTTCTTCTTGATTTTCACCATACTCAACTGGACCCATTTCTTCACTCATACCATATTTTGTAACCATGGCTCTCGCAAGTTGAGTTGCTTGATTTATATCTGAACCACTCCCTCCACCTGCGCCAGTTGAAATATTATCTTTTCCAAAAATTACTTCCTCCGCTACTCTTCCTCCAAAACAGACTGCTAATCTTGCTTTCAAATATTTTATTGAATGACCATGTTTGTCTCTTTCAGGTAAATTCATTACCATTCCTAAAGCTCGACCTCTTGGTATAATTGTTGCTTTATGTATTGGGTCGTAACTAGGCATATTAAAAGAAACTAAAGCATGTCCGCCTTCATGATATGCCGTCAATTTCTTCTCATCTTCAGTCATGACCATTGATCGTCTTTCAGCTCCCATCATTACTTTATCCTTTGCTTCTTCAAATTCGTTTAAAGTAACAATCCTTTTATTTTTTCTAGCCGCTAACAATGCAGACTCATTAACTAAATTAGCTAGATCTGCGCCCGAAAATCCAGGAGTTCCTCTAGCTATAGTTCTCAAATTTACATCAGGAGCCATCTTAATCTTTTTAACGTGCACTTTAAGGATTTTTTCTCTTCCAATTATATCTGGATTAGAAACTACAACTTGTCTATCAAATCTACCTGGTCTTAATAATGCAGGATCAAGAACATCCGGTCTGTTTGTTGCTGCGATTATAATGACCCCTTCGTTAGTGTCAAAACCATCCATCTCAACAAGAAGCTGATTAAGGGTTTGTTCCCTTTCATCGTTACCTCCACCTAGACCTGCGCCTCGACTTCTTCCAACGGCATCAATTTCATCAATAAATATTATACAAGGCGAATTTTTTTTTCCTTGTTCGAACATGTCTCTCACTCTTGATGCTCCCACACCAACGAACATTTCTACGAAATCCGATCCAGAGATCGTAAAGAAAGGGACACCTGCTTCACCAGCAATTGCTCTAGCTAATAAAGTTTTTCCTGTTCCTGGAGGACCAACAAGAAGTGCACCTCTAGGTATCTTTCCACCCAATCTACTAAATTTTTTTGGATCTTTTAAAAACTCAACAATTTCCTCTACTTCCTCTTTAGCTTCTTCTACTCCTGCAACGTCATTAAAGGTCACTTTGCCTTTCATTTCATTCATCATTTTTGCTTTAGATCTTCCAAAGCCCATCGCTCCACCTTTTCCACCTTGCATTTGTCTCATAAAGAAAATCCAAACAGCTATTAATAATAACATTGGAAACCATGAGAGTAGGACACCAAATAATGAAGGCATCTTTTCCTCTATGGGCGCTGCAGATATACTTACACCTTTTTCTGAAAGTTTTTCTATTAAATTTGGATCATTTGGTGAATAGGTTTTAAAACTTTTTCCATTTGCATATACGCCATTTATATTGTTTCCTTGAATCTCAACTTTTAATACCTCACCTTGCTCTACAGACTCCAAAAATTCTGAGAAAATTACCTGATTAGAACTTCTAATGTTTGATTGAGGGTTCTTAAACATATTATAAAGACCAATCGTTAAAAAAACGATTATTGCCCACATTGCTAAGTTTTTAAGATTCATGTCTATAAGATAAGAGTTATTATAAATTTAACAAGTCTATTTTTACCTTTCTTTTGTTAAAATCACAGTGTGATTTACCATCTTAATGACGCATCCTCCTAATGTCTCTTTCCTTAGTTTCCGCTCTTTAATTTTTCTCAAAATATTATCTATTTTTTTACCTCTCACAAAATTAGGCTTTTTTCCAACTAAATGAATTAAATCAGATAAAGATCTAAAAATGACCTCATGAGAATTTTCGAAGAAGTTTTCTTTTAATATAAGTTGATTTTTTTTATAGTTAAAAAACGAGTTCACCCTCTTATTTTTTTCAACATAAAACTTTATTGATAGGTCAGCCTTTTTTAAATTTTCTATTGTTAATTGAAATTTTTTCTTATCAAGACCGAAATTCTCAAATTCTTTAATTAAGTTTCTTACTTTAATTCTCTTGAATTTAATATCTTCATTAGTTGGATCATCTACATAAAAATTAAATATAAATTTAGATAAAAATATTAAATCTCTTTTGTCAAATTCAATCAAAGGTCTAATTAAATTTATATTTGCAATTTGAGTATTTGTCCCAAGTGATACAAGTCCTTTTAAACCACTTCCCCTAGCCATTCTTAAAAAAAAGTTTTCAATTACATCATCCATATGATGACCTAAGACTAAGTTGCTTATTTTAAGTTTTTTACATTTTGAGAATAAAAGCTCAAATCGTTTACTCCTGGCTAAGGATTGAATATTGCTCATGGGTTTTTTTCCTTTCCAAGTAAGGACTTGTGCATTGATTTTTAAAGATTTAAGAATTTTTTTTACTTTATAAGCCTCATAAGTAGACTCTTTTCTAAGCTTATGATCTACAATAAAATACCTTGGATTTAAGTTTTTTTTTAAAGCATATGCTTTTGTTAAAAAAGCTAAAGCCAAGCTATCTGCTCCTCCAGATACTGCGACTATAAAATTAGTATCTATTTTGAATGACTTTTCAAATTTTTTAAAAATTTTATTTACTTTTTGATTTAAAATTTTTGATTTATAGATTTTAGGAATTTTTTTTCTTACACTCAAATTTTTGAGACTCATACTTTGCTTTTTGAATAACAGACTGATTTGCGTCTGGGTATTGTTTTTCAACACCACTTATCATTTTACAGCCTTGATCTTTTTCTCCAATCTGTATCATTGATACACCTAGCTTTAATAAATTAATAGGAGCTTTTTCTCCTTTTGGGTATTTTTGATAACCTTCTAAATAAGCTGAAGCAGCATCAGTATATAATTGTCTTATTCTAAATGTTTCAGCATACCAATATTGTGCGTTACCTGCCAATTTATGATCAGGATTAGAAATTACAAATTCTCTAAATGCTCTTTCAGCAGTAGGGTAATCGCCAACTTTTAAGAAACTCGTCGCAAATTCATATTGCTCAGGCGCTGAAACTTCTGGTAAAATTTTTTCTTCTGCTTGAAATGTCTCAGTAACGATTGTTGCAGTCGTTTCAACTGATTGTATTTTTTGAGTTGTATCGCTCGTAGAATTATCTTTATAAGATATTGAACCTAAATCTTGTGGTTGAGATGAGCCTGGTAAAATTTCTGTATCTTTTTCTGAACTTTTTTTTGAGGTCAAATTTATAGTTTCACCATTTGATAAAGCGGTTTCTAAATCTTGAAATCTAAGTTGATTATCTGATTGAACTTTAGAAAGTCTATTTGATAACTTATCTAGCTTAAAATTTATTTCTTCAAATTTATTAGTGAGTTCCTGAAACTGATTTTCAATTTCAGATAATTTCAACAAATGTCTTGTAAGTACATCCTCAGAGTTATTATCAACGCTTGATAAAGCTGAATTGGTGTTATTGAATTCACTTGAATTTGAATAAACAGCTTTTTCAAGAGTTTTCAAATCTTTTTTGATTATCTCGAGTGTATCGTAAATATTATGATTATCAGCGAGAGATGGATAAAAAATTAAAAAATTAAATAAAAAAAAAATTTTGAATTTTGATAATTCTTTAAAGTATCTCATTCGATTAGGTTATGTCTAAAATAATGGCAAAAAAAAGACCTCTTAAATCATTATAATTTAAGAGGTCTTAATATTAATTAAGTATTTAATTTGCTTTGACTGTTACAGATCTTCTATTTTTTGACCAAGCTAATGGGTTAGACCCAGAGTCAACAGGTCTTTCTTTACCATAACTCAAAACTGAAATTCTGTCAGAAGATATTCCGTAAGTCATTAAATAATCTTTAGCTGCATTAGCTCTTCTCTCGCCTAATGCTAAGTTATATTCTCTTGTTCCTCTTTCGTCAGCATGTCCTTCTAAAACAATTGTAATTTTAGAATTTTTTCTTAACCATGCAGCTTGCTTTCTAAGAGTTTCTCTAGAAGCTGTAGTTAAAACTGACTCGTTAGTTGCAAAAAATACTCTATCAGGAACACCTGAGGCTAAGTACTCAACTGTATCTGTTCCAGTATAAACATCACCTTGCATTTGCCCTGTAGATTTTTTTGATGTAGCACATGCAGAAAGTGCTAAACACGCAAATACTATTAAAAATCCGTTTTTTAGAATTTTGCTTAATTTCATTATTACTCCTTGATCAATATTTCTTTAGTCTTAGTTTTTCACAACTAATTAGATCTTTCAAGGCTAAAAATCAAGCGAATTAATTATTAATTACTTAATAAAGATGACCATGATGGGTCTGATCCATCAGTTGGAGTAGGAACTTGTCTCTCATTATAGCCCGTTAAATCTATAGACCATAATTTTGCAGAAAAACCCTTTCCTTTAGAATCTGTTTTTGTCTCCCTATAAAAAATCAGAACTCTCCCATTGGGTGACCAGGATGGAGCTTCTTGATAGAAATTTTCAGTTAATAATCTTTCACCACTTCCATCAGTTCTCATTACTCCTATATAAAATTTTCCTTTATGTAATTTTGTAAATGCGATTAGATCACCTCTTGGAGACCAAACTGGAGTACCATAAATTCCTTTACCAAAAGATATTCTTTTAACATTGCTTCCATCATTCCTCATTACGTAAATTTGTTGATAACCACTTCTGTCAGAGTTGAAAGAAATAAATTTTCCATCTGGAGAATATGAAGGTGATGTATCTATAGATGGATGATTGGTAATTTTTTCAACTATTCTATTTTCTAAATCCATTGTGTAAATTTCAGAATTACCATCCTTAGCAAAACTCATAATTATTTTTTTTCCATCTGGGGAAAATCTTGGTGCAAAAGTCATACCAGGAAAATCTCCTACAACTTCTTGGGTTCCTGTTTCAATGTCCAGCAAATAAACTCTTGGTAAATTTCTAAAATATGAAAGATAAGTTACCATTTGACTAGTTGGATTAAATCTTGGAGTTAAAACAAGTTCATTTCCTAATGTTAAAAATTTATTGTTAGCACCATCTTGATCCATGATAGCTAATTTTTTTACTCTTTGAGTTTTAGGTCCCTCTTCTGCAACATATATTATTCTTGTATCAAAATAACCCTTTTCACCAGTTAATCTCTCATAAACTTTATCTGTAATTATATGACCAACACGTCTCCAATTATTTGGAACAGTTGTAAAAGCTAGCGCCATCATTTCTTTACCTGCAAGCACATCCCACAATCTAAATTCTACTCTTAGTTTTTCCTCCACATAACTAACTTTTCCAGTTATCAAAGCCTGAGCTTTAATTAAGTTCCAATCTTCAAATCTTGGTTTTAAATTTGCAATATCTGGTTCTTGCAAAAAAGCATCTTTATTCAATGGATTAAATAATCCTGATACCTTTAAATTATTTTCTACAATGGAAGATATTTCAGAACCGACATTTTTCTTTTTTAAAATATTCTCAAAATTTTTTCTTGATTCCTCATCTATAGACAGTGGAGAAACTGCAATAGGTAATGGGTTTAGATTACCCCTTGTTATATCAACCTCAATTAAACCAAACGATTTTACTGGTATTAAAATTATAATTAAAGTTATTAAAAAATTTTTCATTTTTTTATAAATTATATTAACCTTCTAGCATTTCTCTTGCATCAAAATTTAACTGTAATTCTTTCCATCTTTCATAACCAGTGCTAGGAACTCTTAAAGGCTGACACAATTTAATAGCTCTTAAAGCACTTTCTGCTAATACTTTATAAAATCCTTGTCCTGGCTTATTCATTCTAGCATGATCTAAAATTTCTGACCTAATTACCGACCCATCTGGTTTTAATTCAAGTTTTATTCTGACAAGTAAATTTTCATTATATGGTAGTCCAAGTGGAATACTCCAACAACCAAAAATTTGTGCTTTTAATGCATCTTCCTCACTTAATGATAGCCCTGTATTCTCAAAATTTTTATTTTGGTCTTGGCTTAAATCTGGATTTTTCTTTAAAGTCTCTGCTTTGCTTTCTTTAGATTTATCAATCAAAGCAGCAATATTATTTGGATCAAATAATTCCTCCTTTTCAAATTCAGAAACTTGCTTCACTTCATTGTCAGCTTTTTCAGGGTTTTGTTTATCCTCTTTTATTTTTTCAACTTTCTTTACTTTGTCCTCTGGCATTGGGACAGCATCGGGCTTGATTTTCTTAACTTTTTTAGGTGGAGCTTGTTCTGATACTAATTTTTTTTCTTTTTCTTTTACTTTTTCAATTATTTTTTTTGCTTTGGGTGCAAATGGAATATTTGTTTTTTCAGTTATTTGAATTAATTCCACTGAAACGATTGGAGGAAGATCAATTGGTTTTTTTGCTAAAAAAGGAAGACTCATTGCCGTTAAAACAATAACAAATAGGTGTAAAACAGATGAAATTACAATACTCCTATTCACAAAAAAATTACCTTTCTTTGTATGGTTCTGAAATTAAAGCGACTTTTGTAAATCCTGAACCTGAGAGTAACCCCATAATTTCAAGGACTCTACCGTAATTAATAGTTTTATCCCCTCTTACATAAATTCTTGTATCAGTCCGATTTTTTGAGACGGCTAACACTTTTGCAATGATTTTTTCATATTCAACTTTTGACTCTTGAATAAAAATTTCACCTTTTGAATTTATAGATAAAGTAAGAGGCTCTTGCTCTTCCGGGAGCGAGTCAGCTGAACTTTCTGGTAAATCAACCTGAACTCCTACTGTTAATAAAGGTGCAGTTACCATGAAAATAATTAGTAAGACCAACATTACATCTACAAATGGTGTCACATTTATTTCACTCATTGGTTCTTTTGATGAGCGATTAAACTTGAATGCCATTCTAGATAATAGTTAAAAATCTTTTAGAAAAGTTTTCTAGCTTTTGCGAATATTTCAAAGAGTCATTATTAAATTTATTGTATGCGATTACCGCGGGAATAGCTGCCAATAAACCTAATGCAGTAGCAAAAAGAGCTTCTGCAATTCCAGGTGCTACAATTGCTAAACTTGTATTCCTTGAAATTGCAATAGATTGAAAAGAATTCATTATACCCCAAACAGTCCCAAATAATCCTATAAAGGGTGCTGTTGATCCAACAGTTGCTAAAAAGGTAAATCCCTTTGTAATTTTAGACATTTGTTTTTCTATCCCAGTTTCTAACATTGAAGTCATTCTAGCATTCAAATCTGTTTTAGATCTTCTTTTAAGAAGATTTTGCATAGCGTCTTTAAAAATAAGTGCCATTGGGTCATTTATATTTCCCGGAAGATTGTTGTAAAAAGACTCTGCAGATTTTGAATTCCAAAACTTAGTTTCGAATTCTTCTGAACTTTGATTTATTTTTTTAAATAATTTAAATTTTTCAAAGATTACAGCCCATGAATAAACTGAGCATGCAATTAGAATAATAATGACTGATTTTACAATTATATCAGCTCTTATAAATAAGTTCATAAGCGAAAAATCAGCGCTTGATGCAAGTCCTACTGCTTGGGATGAAATATCAGCTTCCATAAGGTCTTCTCACACTTAAATGTGTCATGAATTTGACTTCAAAAGTCAAAGATTAATCCTCTTTTTGGTGAGTTTCATAGTAAAAACTCGCAATTAGAATAGCATCGGCTTTGTTAGAGTCTTTTTTTTTTGAAAGTTGTGTTGAGAAATAAGGAAATATTTCAATTGCTCTTGTTCTACTAGCATCTTTTTGAGAATTAATTAAATTAAAATATTTTTTCCATTTAGCTGGTCTTACAAAAAACATTGGTAATTGCATTGCAGAACATATCCCTTTTAAAATCCCAAAAGACTGACCAAAATTAAACATACTGGTTACACCTTGTCCTGGCATTGCAGAAACTTGTTCTATCACAACTCTAATTTCATCCTCTTTTTTATTAATTCTTTTTAAAAATTCGTTATAAATTTGGGCACCGTTAACTTGTTTTTTATTTTTTTTGCCCTCTGTCATGACTGGCATTTCAATTACTTCAAGAATTCTTCCATCTTTAAAAAAACAAATTGAGCCCGAAATACCTGGATCTATACCAATTATAAGCATATTCTTTATTTAGTTTAAAAATTTAGCATTTGAATAAATATTTTGCACGTCATCATCATCTTCCAATATTTCAAAAAAACTAACTATCTCCTTTTTTTTTTCCTCTGAAATTTCAACTTCGTTTAGAGGCACCCACTCTATTCCTGTCGAAATAAAATTACTTATTTTTTTCTCCAACTCTTTTTTAACATTGTAAATATCATTTATTGAACACTGTATCTCATGAAATTCTTTATGCGATTTACACTCATTTGCGCCAGCCTCAATAGCAAGTTCTAATATATCTTCCTCCGAAATTTCATTTTTATCAATTTTAATTACTCCTAATTGAGAAAAATTATGTGATGCTGAACCTTGAGTTCCCAAACTTCCTCCTGATTTTTGAAAAATTGTTCTTATATTCGAAGCGGTTCTATTTTTATTATCAGTTAAAGTCTCAACTATAACAGCAACTCTTTCGGGTCCAAAACCCTCATATCTCAAATTTTCAAAATTTGACTGATTACTAATTGAGGACTTATCTATAGCTCTCGCTATATTGTCTTTAGGCATATTTGCAGACCTCGCAGCTTGCACAGCAGAACGTAATCTTGGGTTCACAGCTGGATCTTTATCACCTAACTTAGCTGCAACGGTAATCTCTTTAGATAGCTTAGAAAAGATTTTCGATCTTTCTTTATCAGCTTTACCTTTCTTGTGTTTTATACCTGCCCAATGAGAATGTCCTGCCATAAAAAATTAAGTATTTTTTAAAAGACCTCCAAATATATAACTATCGATACTATCTGCTAAGCCAGTTTCTAAATTACAATTTACTATAACTCCACTCAATGAAGCTTCTCCATCAGCTGGAAAATGTTTAGTTGAGTCCTTTTTCATGAATCTATTAATAGAATTATCTTTATTCATACCTATAACTGAGTCATAATCTCCACACATTCCCGCGTCTGTTTGATAAGCAGTGCCATTTTTTAAAATTCTTGCATCATTAGTAGGTATGTGGGTATGAGTGCCAATAACGAGTGTTGCTTTTCCATCAAAATAATGACCGATAGCATTTTTTTCACTTGTTATTTCTCCATGGAAATCAACAATCAGGAAATCATAATCTTTTTTTAAATTATATTTTTCTAAAAAATCTTTTGAGATTTTAAAAACATCATCACATTTTTTCATAAAAACATTTCCCATTAAATTTAAAACTCCCACCTTGTAATTTTTTTTTGATTCATAAATCTCAAATCCTCTTCCAGGAGCAGGTTCAAATAAATTTTTGGGTCTTAATAATCTATTCTCCTTATCAATAAAATTCATTATGTCTTTTTGATCCCAAACATGGTTTCCAGTTGTAATAACATCAACTCCATTTTCAAAGAAATTTTGACAAATTTCTTTTGTTAAACCAACGCCGGTATCATCAGCATTCTCAGCATTAATAATTACAAAATCGATATTATTTTTTTGAATCTGATCTAATAAATCATTAGTTATCTTTCTACATCCTGACAATCCAACAACATCACCTAAAAATAAAATTTTCATAAAAAATTATTCATTTGTTATAATAAAATCTAACCCAATATCATAACTATTAGTTGGTATTTTTTTTACTTTTTGAAAAGAGTAGGCAAATCCAATTGTTAGAACTTTTTTTCGTTTTCTAACTTTCTTAATATACCTATCATAAAATCCTCCGCCGTAGCCAATCCTATTAAAATTTTTATCAAACGCTACAATGGGCACTAATAAAACATCTGGATATTTTACCATTTTTGAAATTGGTTCTGGTATTCCAAATTTATTTATAGCCATAGGATCATTTGTTGACCATTGGTAAAAGCTCATTTGTGAATTTTTCTTTATTCTGGGTAATGTTATAATAAATTTTCTTTTTTCAAATTTTTCTAAGATTTGTAAAATATCTAATTCATAATTATATGGGTAATAACCACCAATTATCTTACCTAAGATCTTTTTTCTTTTTAAAATATTCAAAATTAAATCAAAATTAAAAGTGAATTTTTTAATTTTTTTTTGTTTTCTTATTTTTAATATTTTTTTTCTAATTTGAGATTTATTCACAAAGTTCTATTGAGATATTTTATCTATATTTGCTTTTTCAACAAAATTTGAAATCTCATCAGCAGCTGCATCAATTAACTTTTCATAATGTTTTTGATTCTGCTCAATTTCATCTTTTAATTCTACTTGATTTTTACTCAAATTTTTAATTTCTTCCTCTTTTCTATCTTTATATTCGTAAACTAATGATTTTAACTCTCTAAATTTATTTGAGAGCTCTTTTAATTCTGTCATTTTCTGCTCAACTTTTTTTTTGGTTTCATGGTATTCATCCATTACTTTTACTGCAGTAATCAATAAAAGTTTATTTTCACCAATATTTCCTAAATCATTTTTTAAATCATTAAACTTTTGATTAATTTGTATTAATAATTCTTCAAGATGTTCTTCTTGTCCATCATCACATGACAACAAAAACTCTTTGCCATTGAATTTTATAGTTACGTTTGCCATTTATCGATTTCATCCATTAAAGTATTAGTTTCTTGATTTAATTCATCTATTTTTTCTGAAAATTCTAATCTTTTTTTTTCTTCAATTTTTTCTCTATTTTGCAATTCTTCTAACTTTCTCGATAAATTTTCATGCTCATCTACTAAAGTTTGGAATTTTTTCTCTATTTCAGATTTTTCAATTTCTAATTGATTTTTTTGTTCTCCAAGAATTTCAATATTTTTTTTTATGTCTGGATTTTCTAGGTTTAAATTTTTTAGTTTCGTTAATGCTAAATTTAGCTTTTTTTCTTTTTCAAGAATAGAATTCATATATATATGTTTATATTATTAAATAGAATCTTCTAAGTCTAGACAGGATAAATTTGAGTAAATTTTATAAAGAATTAGCTAATTGTATTAGATTTCTCTCAATTGACGCTGTTCAAAAAGCGAACTCGGGTCACCCTGGAATGCCGATGGGAATGGCAGATGTTGCTACAGTACTTTTTAAAGATTTTTTAAAATTTAATCCTAAAAATCCTAGCTGGATTAATAGAGATAGATTTGTTCTTTCTGCTGGGCATGGATCAATGTTACTTTACTCTCTTCTTTATTTAACTGGTTACAAAAGTGTTTCTTTAAGTGATATTAAAAATTTTAGGCAATTGGAATCTATATGCGCTGGACATCCTGAATATCATCCAAATACTGGTATTGAAACCACCACAGGTCCATTGGGACAAGGAATCTCAAATGCAGTTGGGTTTGCAATATCAGAAGAAATTTTAAAAAAACAATTAGGGAAAAAAAAGATCAATCATAAAACTTACGTTCTCGCTGGAGATGGATGCTTAATGGAGGGCATTAGTCACGAGTCATTGAGCTTAGCTGGACATCTAAAATTAAAAAATCTTATTTTATTATTTGATAATAATTCTATATCAATTGATGGTCCCACTAACTTAGCTGTTTCAGATGATCACGAAAAAAGATTTAAGAGCTACGGATGGGACTTCTTAAGAATTAATGGTCATGATTTCAAAGAAATATCTAAAGCTTTAAAAAAAGCACAAAAATCAAAAAAACCTATCGCAATTTCATGTAAAACAACAATCGGTTATGGATCTCCAAACAAAGGTGGGAAAGCTTCATCTCATGGAAGTCCATTAGGCGATGAAGAAATAAAACTGGTTAGAAAAAAACTAAAATGGAACTATGAGCCTTTCAAGATCCCAGCTGAATTGTTAAATGAATGGAGAAAAATTGGCGAGAGAGCCTCACAAAAGTCTCAGAAAAATAAAATAAACTTTTCAAACTATAAAAATTTAAACTCATTAAAAAAATTAATTGAAAAAGCAAAAATTGAATATTTTAAAGATACAAAGCCAATTGCTACAAGAAAATCATCTGAAATATTTTTAAAAAATGTAGCAAAATTTCCTAATTTAATCGGAGGCTCAGCTGATTTGGCTGGGTCAAATAATACTAAAACTAAAGATCATAAAATAATCAAACCAGGAAATTTTTCTGGAAACTATATTCATTATGGAGTTAGAGAGCACGCGATGTGTGGAATAATGAATGGGATAGCATTGCACAGTAGTCTTATTCCCTATGGTGGAACATTTTTAATATTCAGTGACTATTGCAAACCCTCTATCAGATTGGCTGCAATGATGAAACAAAGAGTTATATATATATTTACACATGACTCAATTGGTTTAGGTGAGGACGGTCCTACTCATCAACCTATTGAACAATTAACTAGTTTGAGATCAATTCCAAATTTAAACGTTTTTAGACCTTCAGATACAATTGAAACTTTTGAATGTTGGCAATTAGCTCTTGAAAGTAAAAATACTCCAAGCGTAATTTCATTAACAAGACAAGGAGTTAGCCCTGTAAGACTTAAAAATTCCTATAAAAATGAGTCATCTTTTGGTGCTTATGAAATTTTGAGAACTGGAGATAATATTAGAGTAACGATTTTAGCAACTGGATCTGAAACAAGTTTAGCAAATGATGTAGGTCATAAATTAGCCACAGATGGTATCTATTCCAAAATCATATCAATGCCTTGTCAAAAAATATTTGATCATCAAAGTGAAGAATACAAAAAAAAAATATTAGGCGAAACTGAACTAGTAGTATCTATAGAAGCCTCTGAAACAAATTATTGGAAAAAATATACTGGAATAAATGGGTTAAATTTTGGAATTAACGACTTTGGAAAAAGCGCTCCATATAAAAAAATTTATGATCATTTTAAATTAAATACTGAAAGTATTGTAAAAAAAATTAAAGAAAAAATATGAAAATAAAAATTGGTATCAATGGAATGGGAAGAATAGGAAGAATGATTCTTCGCTCTATTTTTGAAGGGAATAAAGATATAGAAATTAAACATATTAATAATAGAACTAATTCTGAAACTTGCTCAACTCTTTTAAAATATGACTCAATCCATGGAAAATTTAAAGCTGATATAAGCTATGATGAAAAAAATCTTATTGTAAATAAAAATAAAATTTCGTTTGGTCAAGAAACTGATTTAAATAAAATTGATTGGAAAAAATATGGTGTTGATTATGTTTTTGAATGTACTGGAAAATTTAATTCTAAAGATAAATTAGGGCCACATCTGAATAATGGTGCAAAAAAAGTGATTGTCTCAGCCCCATGTAAAAATGCTGATAAAACTATTGTCTTTGGAATAAATGAATCTGAATTAAATAAAGAAGATAAAATTATCTCTGCTGCTTCTTGCACAACAAATTGTCTGGCGCCAGTTGCTCATGTTTTAAATGAAAATTTTGGAATTGAAAAAGGTTTTATGACAACCATACATGCATTTACGAGTGATCAAAGAATTTTAGATAATTCACATAAGGACCCCAGGAGAGCTAGATCTGCTAGTCAATCAATTGTCCCGACTTCAACAGGTGCATCTAAAACCATAGGTGAAATAATTCCTTCCCTAAAAGGAAAACTAGAAGGTGTTGCAATGAGAGTACCAACCCCAAATGTTTCATTAATTGAACTCATCTTTTGTACAAAAAAAGATTTGAATATTGAAAAAATAAATTCAGCATTTGAAAATTTTAGTAAAAAAAATAAAATTATTGAAATAACAAAAGAAAAACTTGTTTCAATTGATTTTAATCATAATCCTGCCTCATCAATTATTGATGCAAGTTTAACAAATGTAGTTGGTAAGAATATGGGAAAAATCTCAGCGTGGTATGATAATGAGTGGGGTTTTTCAAATAGGATGTGTGATATAGCTGAATACCTTCATAAAATTTCTTAATGAATAGTATAAAAGACCAGAAAAATCTTAATAAAAAAAAAGTTTTATTAAGGTTGGATTTGAATGTTCCATTAAAAAAAGGATTAATTACCGACGAAACAAGGATAAATAAGATTATTCCAATCTTGGATTTTTTAATAAAAGAACAATCAAAGATCATAATAATTTCTCACGTAGGACGGCCAAAAGGTAAGGTAATTAACGATCTTTCACTTAAACCAATTTGTAAAAATGTAGAAAAAAAAATAAATAAGAAAATTAGATTAGTTAAAGAAGATATTTTTAAACTAAAAAAAGAAGATTTGTTTAAAGACCCAAATGATCAAATAGTTTTTTTGGAGAATATTAGATTTTACAAAGAGGAAGAAAAAAATGACACTAATTTTGCACAACATTTAGCTAAACTTGCTGATTTATATGTAAACGATGCATTTTCTTGCTCTCATAGAGCACATGCTTCTGTTAGTAAAATTACCGAATTTCTTCCCTCTTTTGCTGGATTGCAGTTGGAAACAGAGATTAGTGCTTTGAAAAAGGTTACAACAGAAATCAAAAAACCAATCACTTGTATTATTGGGGGATCAAAAATCTCAACAAAAATTGGAATAATAAAAAATTTAATATCTAAATTTGATAATATTATCATCGTTGGTGGAATGGCTAATAACATTATTAGATACAAAGGAAACCAAATAGGTAAATCGATTAAAGAAGAAAATTGTGATCTAATGATTAAAGAGATTTTTGAAACTTTAAAAAGTCATTCTTGTAAAATAATTTTCCCAGAGGATGTTTTGATAGGAAAAAATTTAGATGATGAACCTCAAATCAAACAACTAGATAATATCAAAGATGATGATATCATTTTGGATATTGGTCCTAAGACATTGGATAAGATAAAAAGAATTATTGAAAATAGTGAAACAGTTCTTTGGAATGGACCAGCAGGTTATTTTGAGAATCCAAATTTTGCTAATGGCAGTTACGATATTGCAAAAGCTATCACAAAAAAAAATAAAAATAACACAATCTACTCAGTTGTTGGAGGTGGAGATACGATAGCTCTTATCAATAAAATTAGATTAATAGAAAATTTTAACTTTGTTTCAACTGCCGGTGGAGCATTTTTAGAATATCTTGAAGGAAAAGAGTTACCTGGTATAAAAGCCTTAAATTAATATGTCTGAATTAAATAACATAGCACTAAAAATACTCAATAACGGAAAAGGTATCCTTGCAGCTGACGAAAGCACTGCAACTATGACTAAAAGATTAGAATCAGTTAAAGTTCAATCAACAGCTGAAAACCGTTTATTATTTAGAGAAACATTGTTTAGTGCGTCTGGTATGACTGAATATATTGGAGGAGTAATTTTATATGATGAAACAATAAAACAAATAACCTCAAAAAAAAATAAAATCCCAGAATTAATTTCTGCTATGGGCAGTGCCCCGGGTATTAAAGTTGATACTGGAGCAAAAGTTTTGGCCGGTTCACCAAATGAAAAAATTACCGAGGGTTTGGATGGATTAAGAGAAAGATTAAAAGAATATTATAAATTAGGTGCCAAGTTTACGAAATGGAGAGGTGTTTATAGCATATCAAAAGAGCATCCAAGTAAACTCTCAATTCAATCTAATGCACATGCATTAGCTAGATACTCTGCATTAGTTCAAGAATGTCATATGGTTCCAATTGTTGAACCTGAGGTCTTAATGGATGGTGAGCATTCAGCAAAAAAATGTTATGAAAAGACTTCTGAAGTAATAAAAAAATGTTTTGAAGAATTAATCTTACATAAAGTTGATTTGAAAGGAATTATATTAAAGCCAAATATGATTTTAGCTGGTAATAAATGTAAAGACAAAATATCAAACGAAGAGGTTGCAAAATTAACTCTTAAATGTTTAAAAGACTCTGTCCCTTCAGAGGTGCCAGGAATAGCATTTTTATCTGGTGGTCAATCAGAAATAGAAGCAACAGAAAATTTAAATTTGATAAATAAATACAATGATACCAGCTTTATAATGAGTTATTCTTATGGACGAGCTCTTCAACAGAGTGCATTAAAATTTTGGTCCCAAGACACAAAAAATATTGAAGGTACCCAAAAAATTTTTAACCAGAGAGCAAAAATGAATACATTAGCTGCTCAGGGTAAATGGTCTAAAGAACTTGAGAATTAATATAAAAAAATTCATTTATCTCATTTCACCAACAAAGATTAATAAGTCATTCTATCAAGATTTAACTAAGGTCCTTCAACAAAAAAAAGTGAGTTTTTTTCAGTTGAGGCTTAAAAAAGATACTCTTAAAAAAAAATTGATCATCGGTAGAAAAATTATGAAAATTTGCAAAAAATTTAATGTTAAATTTCTAATTAATGATGACGTTTTTATTGCTAAGAAATTAAACGCTGATGGTTGTCATTTGGGTCAAAAAGATATGAATATTACTAAAGCGAGAAAATTAATTGGCAAAAAGATAATTGGTGTTACCTGTCATAACTCTGTAAAATTATCAAAAATTGCAGTAAAAAATAAAGCTGACTATATAGCCCTTGGAGCTTTTAATAATTCAAAAACTAAAAAAATAAAATATAGAGCCTCAATTAATTTGCTAAGAAAAGTCAAAAAAATCACAAAAACTCCTGTGGTTGCTATTGGTGGCATCAATTCAAGTAATTATAAAAATCTTTTATTGAATAAAGCAAACTTTTTAGCTATTTCAGGCTACATTTGGAATAACAATAAATTGAAACCAATAGAGGCAATTAAGATTTTAAAATGAAAATAAATGCTGGAGAAATTAGAGTGGGTATGCTGCTAGAACATAAAAATGATTTATGGCAAGTACTAAAAACTCAACATGTCAAACCTGGTAAAGGGGGTGCATTTGCACAAGTTGAAATGAAAAGTTTAAATAAAAATACTAAATTAAATGAAAGATTTAGATCAAGTGAAACTGTTGAAAAAGCATCACTAGAGGAAATGAATTACAACTATTTATATGAAGATGAAAATAATTATTTTTTTATGGAACCAAAATCTTTTGAACAAATTGAAATAAAAAAAAGTTTAATTGGTGAAAAGGGAAAATTATTAACAGAAAATTTGGAAGTTTCAGTCAGTTTATACAATGAACTACCTATTTCAGTAGATTTACCAAAACAAGTTGTGTGTAAAATAGAAACTACTGATGTTGCTTTAAAAGGACAAACCGTATCCTCGTCTTATAAGCCAGCAAAACTAAATAATGGTTTGAACATTCAAGTGCCGCCTTTTATTGAAGCTGGAGATGAAGTAATTATAGATACAAGAAATCTAGAATATATTAAGAAAAATTAACTATGAACTCAATTTCTGCCAATTTGAATATAATGATTAAAGCATCAGAAAAAGCATCAAAAATATTAATTAGAGATTTTGGTGAAATTGAAAAACTACAAGTAAAAAAGAAAGGACCTTTAGATTTTGTTACTAACTCAGATTTGAGAGCTGAAAAAGTAATCATAGATGAATTAAAAAAAGCCAAACCAAATTTTTCAATTTTGAGTGAGGAGGTTGGCTATAAAAAAAATAAAGATACAGAAAATACTTGGATTATTGATCCAATTGATGGGACAATTAATTTTTTACACGGTATACCTCATTTTGCTATTTCAATTGGTTTGCTATCAAATGATGAAGTTAAATCTGGTTTAATTTTTGATCCTATAAAAAATGAAATGTTTTATGCGGAAAAAAATAATGGTGCTTTTTTTAACAATGAAAGAATTAGAGTTTCTAAAAAAAATGAATTATCAGAGTGTTTGTTCGCTACAGGCGGAAAAAAATATAACTCTATAAATGAAATTTCTACAAGGAAGTCTGGTTGCGCTGCCTTAGATTTGGCTTATGTTGCTTCTGGAAGATATGATGGATATTGTCAAAACAACCTTAATCTTTGGGATATAGCAGCAGGATTAATTATTCTGCAAGAAGCGGGTGGTGTGATTAATGATATTGACCTTAATAACCATAAAAATTTAAATGTGATAGCATCAAGTCCTAATATTAATGATAAATTCATTAAAAAAATAAGTAACTTTTAATTGTTTTAGAAAAAACTTTTGTTATAAGTCTCCAAATGAAAAAAAAAATTCATCCAAATTATCACTCCATAAAAGTCGAGATGACCGATGGGACACAGTTTGAAACTAAATCAACTTGGGGAAAAGAAGGTGACTTACTAAAATTAGAGATTGATCCAAAGTCTCATTCTGCATGGACTGGTGGAAAACAAAAATTAATGGATAAAGGAAGAATAAGCAAATTCAATAAGAAATTTCAAAACTTTAAAAGTGAAAAGTAATTAATGTCTAACGCACCATTAATGCCAATGGCAACAGCTGTTTGGCTTGTAGAAAACACCACTTTAACATTCAAACAAATTGCTGAATTTTGTAAACTTCATGTTGTTGAAGTTCAGGGCATAGCTGATGGAGAGGTTGCTAAAGGCATTAAGGGATATAATCCAATAATTGCTGGTCAGCTCACAAGAGATGAAATAAATTTATCTGCAGAAGATGAGAACCGACCTTTACAAATCCAAAATACTGATGTCGAAATATCTTTTTCCGAAAAAAAAAACAAAAAATACATTCCTCTATCTAAAAGACAAGATAAACCAGACTCTGCTTTATGGTTAATTAAACATTATTCACAATTAAAAGATTCACAAATAGCAAAATTGATAGGTATGACAAAAAATTCTGTTACATCAATTAGAAATAAAAGTTATTGGAATTTTAATAACTTGAATTCTAAGGATCCTGTAGCTTTAGGTCTTTTTTCGCAAAAAGATTTAATTGAGGCAGATGAAAAAGCTCAAAGACGAATAAAAAGAGAAAAAAAAGAGAAAGAAAAGGCTTTAAAGAATCAATAATGTTATCAAATAAAACTTATAGACATAAAATTTTAAAAATGTTAACTAACCGTCTTTTTGGAGGTAGTTATTAAAATAGAAGTAAAAGATAATAATGTAGAGCAAGCACTGAGAGTTTTGAAAAGAAAACTTCAGAGAGATGGTTTTTTTAAAATTATAAAATTAAAAAATACATACGAAAAACCCTCAGAAAAAAAAAAGAGAATTTTACAAGAAAACATTAAAAGAGTAAAAAAACTCAACAAGCTTAGAAATAGAATTTAAGTATATCGCGGGGTGGAGCAGTCTGGTAGCTCGTCAGGCTCATAACCTGAAGGTCGGCGGTTCAAATCCGTCCCCCGCAACCAATTTTATCACAATTCATCTTTAATTTTTGTGTATACTTTTTTATAAGTATATTAATGATAAAAACCTTATCTGTAATTTTGCCTCTATATAATGAGGAAAAAAGATTAAATAATCTATTTATAAAAATAAACAAATTTAAATTTTTAAATAAGAATAAGTTAGAATTTATTTTTGTCGATGACGGTAGTAATGATAATTCTTATTTATTAATTAAAAATTTCATTAATGAAAATAAAAAAAGAATAGATTTAAAATTAGTAAGTTATAAAGATAATAAAGGTAAAGGTTTTGCCCTTAAAAAAGGTGTTACTAAAGCTAAACATGATTGGATAATTACTGTAGATATTGATTTATCAGTAGAGTTAGAACAAATAAAAATTTGGCTGAAAAAGAAACTTATCTCTCAAAAACTCAAGGTTTATTTTGGAAGTAGATTACTTGCAGAGTCTAAAGTGAAAGCTAAAAAGGATCGTAAGTTTATTGGTTTTATATTTAATATTATCTTAAGAAAAATTTTAAATTCAAATTTACTAAATATAAAAGACACTCAATGTGGTTTCAAATTATATGAAAAAAATATTGCAAAAAAAATTTTTAAAAGATTAACCGAAAATGGTTATATACATGATGTGGAAATTTTAATTCTACTTCAAAAATCAAAAATTTTAGTAAAAGAAATACCTGTAAAATGGAAACATAAACATGGAAGTAAAATCAATTTGATTTTAGATTCAATTATAATGTTGAAAAATTTATTAACTCTAAAAAAGAAATATAATCTTTAATTTTATTATTTAGCTATTTCGATTTCATTCAATATAATTGATCTTTTTTTCCTATTTAAACCAGTTCTTAAATCAAATAAAGATTTTGGATTATCTGCTATCAGATCAATTTTAAAAAGATTATTATTTTTACACACTTTAGATATATCAATTTCATAATCTAAATTATCTCTAAAGCTAATGTTCTCATATAAAATATCGTTTAATAGTACTTTTAAAATAATAGGATCTCTGACCTGATCAAAATATTTTTGAAATTTTAATACTAGTTTTTTATTTTCTTCACAATTTTTTCTATCAAAATTTAGTAATAATGTTGATTTTAAACCATTCATTATGATTTGATTTTTTTTATCCTTTTCCCATCCAAACCCTAAAAAATTTTTTAATTCTAAATTTTTATTCCTTGTATTTTGAATATTACTAAATTCAAATTTATTAATATGATCAAGATTCTCTAAATCAGAAATTTTATTATTAGATACTAGCCAGAGTTTATCAATCTTATAATAGTTCAATTTATTTTTGAAAAGATAATAGACATTTCTAACAAAATTGTAATTATCAGAAACAAATAAAGTTTTATTAAATAAATCTAAAGATTTGTTGTTTAATTGTTCTATTATCTTATATTCTTTATTAACAATTTCTTGTCTATCAACTCTTGCCAAATAAGAAACATCTGTTTTTTCATATTTCTCGTTTAAAATATGTTCATTTAATAAAAAAAATATACTAGAATTATTGTCTGGTTTAAAAAGTCTAATAGTATTGAATTGTTTAGATAAACCTTTAGTTCGTTTTGTTATATCAATACTTTCTTCATTTTGATTTTCATATTGTTTTCCAAAATAATAATTTGAAATCCCGGGAGCTAAATCAACTAATTGAAAAATTGCTAAAATACTAATTATCAATAAAGGTTTTTTTTTATTTAAAGAGTATTGAAAAATACTCACTATACCTATTATAAAAATCAAGTAATAAATTGGCCATATTAATCTACCACTGGCCCTTATAGAACTAAAAATACCATAAAGATATTTGTTCAATTCCAATGTAATTAAATCTTGATTACCGATATTTACATTATTTGATGTAGCAATCATTAAAAAAACAAAAAAAATTAAAATATTAGTTTCTTTTGAAAAAATAATTTTTGATTTCCCATTAAATAAATATTTAAAATATAATATTAAAAATAAAATCCCCGATATACCAACATAACTGAAACCTTCGATTTCTTTATTCTGGAAATTTAAAGTAGGTAAAAAAAATGACCAATTAAAACTCTCATTATAATTTTCACCCAGAGGATTAAAAAAAGAATTCAAATTAAAATTGTAAATTCCATAACCAAAGCCTAGTCCATCATCTATCCCAATTGTAAAATAACCTACCGTATACATTAAAATTAATGAAAATATTATAATAACAAATGAGCTAATTAGATCTTTAATGCAAAGTTTTTTAAATTTAATAATTTTTTCCATAAAAAAGATACCAATAAGAATTAAACTAAAATAAAAATGAATTAATAAGGATAAATAAATTATCAAATGTTTCTTAAGATCTTTATTATTAACTGTTGAAATTTGTACATAAAAGTAACCAAGGATTAACCAGTGAGCAGTTAAACTTAGGTGAATGCCCGATCTGTAAATTAAAGTTGTAGAAAAAATAAAAAATAATGAGGAAACTAATGAGTAAGCTATATTTTTTGTATAATAAAGAATTATTTTGAAACTAAATAGGGCTTGAAGATATATACATATAAATATCCAAAATGAAAAATATTGAAAATCTTCGAATAAAAAACTTCTAAATATCTTAAAAAAAATTGCGAATAAAGGAATTGAGTCTGAATATATTATTGAGCTACTATTTGTGATTCCATAATTGGGGTTGAGTCCTAGAGGAAATCTCCATATGTCTTCACGATAAAATTTCCATCCTAATTGATATTGAGCTAAATCGCCATTTATTAACCATGATTGATTTGAAAAATTAAAATTGACATAACCCAATAAATAGAAACAAAAAGATAAAGAAGTAACAAAAAGAAAGATTTGTTGATAAGAAAAAATTTTTTTTTTCACTAAAATTAATATAAGTTATGATTTAAAAAATAATACTTAAATTATTATTCTACCAAGATAAAATGTTTCAGAAAAATCAACTTAGAAAATTAGATGATAGATATAATAGTCATGCGTATACCGGTCTTATGGGAATATTTATGAGATACTGTCATAAACAACTTGAAAAAATAGATTTTCCAAAAAATATATCTAAAGTACTTGAAATAGGAGCTGGTAGTGCTCCACACATTAAATATATAAAACACAATTTTGATGAATATCATATAATTGAAACATCTGATTTTGCGATCAATCAAAATTTTGATAATTCAAAAATAAAAATTGCAAAATATGACGGAAAAAATATCCCCTACCCAAATGAAACATTTGATAGAATAATTATATCCCATTGTTTAGAGCATATTCCTTTCCCAGAAAAATTTTTATTTGAAATGATGAGTAAACTTAAACAAGGTGGAGTTTTATCTATTTCATTACCAACAGACCCTGGTCTTCTTTTTAGATTAGGAAGACTTTATTTAAAGATCTTTTCTTTAAAAAAAAATTATAAAATAAACAAAGAAGAATTTGATTATATGAATGCAACTGAACATATAAATTCAATCTTCGCATTAAAATCAATAATCAAATTTCATTATAAAAATAAAATTAAAGAGTTTTATTTACCTTTCAAAATTCATCTTATTGATTTTAATTTATTTTATAACGTTCATATCACAAAATAAATTTAAATTTTAAATTTTGATCTTTTACTATCTTTAAGAAAACCCTTTACAGTTTCAGTGGAAAGATGAGAAAATGATTTTCCAAATTTTTCAATTTTTTCTATTATTTTTGGTGGCACAGTAATTATGTGACAGCCTAACTGTTTTGCTTGTAAATAATTATAAGGCTCTCTCACACTAGCCCATAAAATTTCAATATTTTTATAACTTTTGGACATCGATATACTTTTTTTAAACTCTGGTATGGGGTCTTTCCCTGTATCAGCTGCTCTTCCTGCAAAAATTGAAATTATTACCTTAGTTTTTTTATTTAAACATTTTATAATTTTTTGAGTTTGATTAGCATTATATACAGCTGTAATATTTAATTTTATATTCTTTCTATTTAATTCTTTTATAATTTTTCCCATAAAAATACCTTTTGAGTTAATCACTGGTATTTTAACATAAACGTTTTTGCCCCATGAATTAATAATCAATGCTTGACTTTTCATAGAGTCATAGTCATCACCAAAAACTTCAAATGAAATGGGTTTTTTACAAATTTTTAAAATTTTTTTTGAATATTTTTGATAATCTTTTGCCCCAGCTAGTCTCATAAGACTAGGGTTAGTTGTAAAACCTTTAACAATTTTTTTTTTACCAAACTTTTTAATTTGATTTATATCTGCAATATCACAAAATATTTTTGTGCCCATTAAAATTTTCTATAAGTTTTTAGTTATATCTTCTGTCATTTTTTTTGCATCAGCAAACAACATAAGAGTGTTTTCTTTATAGAATAAATCATTATCAATTCCTGCATATCCTGGTGATAAACTTCTTTTAACGAATAAAACTGATTTACATTTCTCAACGTCTAGAACTGGCATTCCATATATTGGGCTTTGAGGATCTGTTTTGGCGACTGGGTTTGTAACATCATTTGCACCAATTACAAAGGCTACATCTGCATTAGCAAAGTCATTATTAATTTCTTCTAATTCAAAAACTTCATCATATGGAACGTTTGCTTCAGCTAATAAAACATTCATGTGTCCGGGCATTCTTCCCGCCACTGGATGAATTGCATATGAAACTTTTATGTCATTTTTTTTAAGTGTATCAACCATCTCTCTCAAAGCATGTTGAGCTTGCGCTACTGCCATTCCATACCCAGGAACTATTATAACTGATGAGGCATTTTTCATTAAGAATGCAGCGTCATCAGCATTTCCACTTTTGACGGGTCTTTGTTCTTTATTTACATTGCTAGAACTGCTATCTGTTGCTCCAAATCCACCTAGTATAACGTTAAAGAATGAACGATTCATGCCTTTGCACATTATGTAAGATAATATAGCTCCAGATGAACCTACAAGCGCACCCGTAATTATTAACGCAGTATTTTCAAGAGTAAATCCAATTCCTGCAGCTGCCCACCCTGAATATGAATTTAGCATTGAAATTACAACTGGCATGTCAGCTCCACCGATAGGAATAATTAAAAGAAATCCAATAAGAAAAGAAACTGTTAATAATATCCAAAATAAGTTAGATGATTGTGAAGCACATAATAAATAAATTAAAACAACTATAGAAATTAGAATTATTGCATTTAAAGGATGCTGACCTTTAAACACAATAGGTGATCCAGACATTAAACCTTGAAGTTTTAAAAAAGCGATTATTGATCCAGAAAAAGTTATTGCGCCGACTGCTGCTCCAATCGACATTTCGATCAAACTACCAAGTTTAATATTTCCTTTTGTTCCTAGATTAAATGCCTCAGGATTAAGAAAAGCTGAAATTGCAACAAAAACTGCCGCTAAACCAACTAAACTGTGAAATCCAGCAACAAGTTCAGGCATTGCAGTCATTGGTATTCTGTAAGCTATAAATGCACCAATTGAACCGCCTAACAAAATAAATAATATAACATAAATAAACCCTGCTGAAAAATTTCCTATCGATAAAAATGTTACTGTGACTGCAATAATCATTCCTAAAATTCCAAATAAGTTACCCTGCCTTGAAGTTTCAGGTGAAGATAAGCCTCTCAATGCTAAAATAAAAAGTACACCAGAAATTAAATAAAAAACTGCTGATAAATTTTCTGATATCATTGGTTATCCTTTTTCTTTTTTTTATACATAGCCAACATTCTTTGGGTTACTAGAAAACCACCAAAAATATTTATCGCCGCTAATGCTGTGGCTAAAAAACCAAAAATACTTGAGGTATTAAATATACTATCTGGATTTCCTGATAAACCTGCAATTATAGCACCAACAATTATCACAGATGAAATTGCATTAGTGACTGACATCAAAGGTGTATGCAAAGATGGTGTTACACTCCAAACAACATAGTATCCAACAAATATTGATAGAATAAATATGCTCAATCTAAAAATTAAAGGATCTATTTCCATATTATTTTATTAATGTTTTTTCAATTATTTCATCTTCCAAATTTATGTTTATTTTTTTATTCTTTTTATCAAATAAATTATCTACAAAATTAAACACATTTTTTGCGTATAGACTAGATGATGAAATAGGTAATTTATTTAAAATATTGCTTTCTCCCATTATTTTAACCCCATTTTTTTCAATAATTTTATTAACTTCTGTAAAAGCAGTGTTTCCACCTTGAATTGCAGCTAGGTCATAAATTACTGAACCAGGTTGCATAGCATTAATCATGTTCTCTTTAATTATTAATGGAGCTTTTTTACCTGGGACTAGAGCCGTACAGATTACAATATCAATTTTTTTTAAAGTTTCAGTTAATAGTTCTTCTTGTTTATTCTTGAAATCCTCAGAAACCTCTTTTGCATATCCACCTTCAGTTTCAAGATTTTCAGATCCTTCAACTGTCAAGAATTTTCCACCTAAGCTTTCTACTTGCTCTTTCGAAGCCATTCGAACATCAGTAGCAAATACTATCGCACCCATTCTTTTCGCAGTTGCAATTGCTTGAAGCCCAGCAACTCCAGCCCCTACTACTAAGACTTTAGCAGCTGGAATTGTTCCTGCCGCTGTCATCATCATTGGTATCGCCTTCTCGAAGTTAGAAAAAGACTCTATAACAGCTTTATATCCAGCTAAATTTGCTTGTGATGACAATATATCCATCGACTGAGCTCTTGTTATTCTTGGAAGTAATTCTAAAGAGAAAAGTTTTATTTTTTTTTTAGCTAAGCTTTCTAACTTATCTTTATTATCATAGGGATTTAAAACTCCAATTAGTATTTTATTTTCTTTTATTATCGAGCTTTTATTGTCTGGTAGCATCCCTAACTGAACTATAATGTCTGATGAACTTAAAATTTCTTTATCATCTTTTGTAATTTTTACTCCTAATTTTAAATATTCATCATCACTAATTCCAATATGATGACCATAATTTTCACTTAAAAGAATTTCAAATCCCAAAGAAGTATATTTTTTTATAACATCGGGAGTTATAGATATTCTTAGCTCATTTTCTTGATTTTCTAAAACAGATCCAATTCTCATATATGGAACTTACAATAAGAAGATCGCCATTAACACTAATACAACTATAACAGCGACAGTTCCCCACAGAACAAATTTAGTAAAATTATTCCAAGTATTTTTGTGACTTTCATTATCCATAAAGACTATTTTTGTCGTGCTTTAAATTTTGGATTAGTTTTATTAATTATGTAAATTCTTCCTCTCCTTCTAACAAGTTTAGAATTTAAATCTCTTTTTTTTAATGATTTTAACGAACTTTTTATTTTCATAACACTTAAATTAAAATGCCGGCAACGTCCTACTCTTCCATGTCTTAAGACAAAGTACCATCGGCGCAGAAAGGCTTGACTTCCGAGTTCGGAATGGTATCGGGTATAACTCTTTCGCAATAATTACCGGCAGATGGTTTATACATAAAATAGATTTATTGTAAACTATTTAAGTCCACTATTTTTACTATTTACAATGTTTTTAATGTAATTTTTAAGGCTAATTTTACCAAATATTTTATAAACTTTATTAGATAAATTCATATTTGTTAATGCAGATGCGTATCTCTCACCTTTTCTAGGAGGTAAAAATTTTATTTTTGAATTAAACATTTTGGCTACCTCTAAAACTGTATAACTTTTTTTTGTTGAAATACTATAGTGTCTACATTTATTTTTTTTCCATGCATAAAAACATGCATCTACTGTATCATTAATATGTGTAAATCTTCGAGATTGATTACCAGGTTTAACAACTGTTAAAGTCTTATTAGTTAAATATTGATTTTCAAAAATACCAATTACTGTTGCCATAGGTCCTAAAGATATTTGTTTTGGTCCATATACATTATAAAAATACAAAATCTCATATTTAAAATTAAACCAATTTTTCAAGTTCTCTAACATTTCTAAATTTTTAGATTTTGTAAAAGCATATGGTGATAAATTTTTATCTTTCCCTTTATTTCCAATAGTTGCAGAAGTGGCTGAATAAACTAATTTAATTTTATTTGATAAACAAAAATTAAAAACAGCATGTGTTCCTATCGAATTTGACATTATACATTCATCCATTTTTAAAAAACTTTGATATATCCTTGAAAACTCGCCAAAATGAAAAATTGTATGAATTTTAGATCTGTATTTTTTAAGTATTTTTGAAATGTTCGATGTCGAGTCTTTAATATATTTTACTCTTTTATCTTTAATATGATTTTTAATTGAACCAGAACTATAATTATCAACACTTATAATTTTATATCTTGTTTCCTTCAAAAGTTTTTCTATTAAATTGCCACCAACAAAACCAGCTCCACCTGTTACTACAATAATTCTATTAATCATTTATCTGAATTAATCCTTTTAATTAAATTCTTATCTAAAACAATATAAAAGTTCTTTCCATCAATATCCCTTTTTTTTTCGGCTTTTAACAATAATTCATTAACATGATAAGCACTTTCATTTATAAAATAATGAGCGTTGATCAATGGGTTGTAATTATATTTGTCAGACTCATTTAATATTCTGTCAATATTTTTTAATGAGAAAATTAAGTAAGATATAAAAACCATTAAAGTTATTTTTTTTTTTATTTTTAAATTTAAATTAAGTCTGCTTTCAAAAAGTATACTTGAAGGTATAAAAATAGTTAAAGCAATAAGTGTAAAACCACCATATCTCAAAGCTGGGTGATTTAAAAACCATTCAATAAGCAAAACTATAATTGAAGCATAAAATAAATAGAAATTTTTTTTTGGTAATTTTATTTTTTTTAATTTAATTAAAAAAATTGAGGAAATTAATAAAATCAGCATTAAAGATAGTAGTAAATCTGAAATTTTATTAAAAAAATGATTTTGTATCCAATGAGGAACCCAATTTAGTCCAGATAGATAAAACTCAACATCATCTACTCGATAAGTTGGACTTGCACCTGCCTTTGACCAAAGTTCATACCAGGTTTTCATTCCTATTACCTCTTTTTTTGGTATCGACCAAGAAAATGATTCAATACAACTAAAGCTAGCGGGATAGATTAAACAACCAGTATTTGAAAAAATAGTAAATATAAAAATCGAAGCCCCAATTAAGAAATAGTAACTGATCGGCTCTAAAAAAATTTTCTTATAAAAGTTTTCTGTAAATAAAATTTTCCTAAACTCAAAAAATAAAATGAATATAAAAATTGAATAAATTAGATAAAAACTTTTAAGTGAAACTATAAGAAGTATTATCATTAATACTTTTTGATAATAATGTCTGAAATTTATTTTACTCAATCTTCTATTGGTTCCTTCAAGATAGTAAATTGCTAAGATAAAAATAAGAACTAACGCTGATCTATCAGTTCCATGTTCAGCTAATCTATGAAAAATTGTATTTATAAATAATAACGAAAATAGTGATAATATAAATATAAAATCAAATTTTTTATTTTTTAATCTATTAAAAATTTTTTGTATTAAAAGTATATTTGAAAAAATTAAAAAATATATAGCTCCACTATTTATCAATGATTTTTCTAAAATTGGGAGGTAAAATAAAGAGTTGAAATAAAATATAGATGATGGTGTACGCCATCCATGCTCTAAAATACCTACTCCAAATATTTTTTTGAACTCAATTAATGAAATTGTATATTGGAAGTGATAGTAAAAAAAATCGTCATGAGTTTTGTACATTAAAATTCCAATGAATAGAGCTGACGAAATTAATAAAATCAGTTTTATTTTTTTTCTAAATAATTTTTTTCTAAATAATAAGAAAAAAGAGGACATGCCTATTGCTAAAAAAATTAAGTTATGAGTAAAATTGTGAGATACAAATAAATTAGTAATATATGATAGAATTATCATAAGTAGAATTCCACTTAATCCCAATTCTCCAATAGAAAGTCTGATAGATAAAAGTTTAGTGGAAATATATCCAAAACCAATAATCGAAAATAAAATAACTAAATAACCAAAAAAAAGTATAGGTACATTTATCATTAAAAAAATT
>CACJUF010000015.1 GCA_902596515.1 uncultured Pelagibacteraceae bacterium | reverse complement strand
AACTATAAATATTAAGTTTTTAAAAAATAAATTTTTAGATCAATCACGCATAAAAATAGGTGAATATAATTTGGATTTGAACTCTAGAAAAATTTCACTTGGAAATAAAAGTTTAAATTTAACTGAGAGAGAAACAAGTCTATTAATTTTTATTAAAGAAAAAAAGAATGTAACAGTTAAAGAATTGCAAAAAATGGTCTGGGATTACTCACCTGATTTAGACACTCATACTGTTGAAACACATATTTATAGATTAAGGAGGAAAATGAGAGAAACTTTTGGAAATGAGAGTTTTATATTAAACACTAGTAATGGTTACTCGATAGATTAGCGATTAAATCCTTGCACCTATTTTTTGTATTATTTTTGATGATAATTCTGTTCCTTTAATTAAACATTCTTTTACATTTAATTGGTTAATCACACCATGCAGATATCCTGCAGCGAATAAATCCCCAGCTCCAGTTAAATCTTTTATTTTTAAATTAGATTGTGCATTGACCTCCACAACTTGATCTTCGTTTATTGAAACTGCACCTTTTTCACCCCTAGTAATTATAATATTTTTTTTGATTTCTTTTGAGAATGATACTGCTTCTTCAAATATTTTTGTGTCAATTAATGATAATATTTCCTGTTCGTTTGCAAAAATAATATCCAATTTATTTTTAACTAATTCTAAAAAATGTGGTTTATGTCTTTCTACACAAAAAAGATCTGATAATGACATAGCAACTTTTTTTGAGTGAACGATTGCTTTATCAAAAGCTTTCTTTGGATCACCTTCATCCCATAAATAACCCTCTAAAAAAACCATCTCTGCATTTTTTATATCTTCTTCTTTAATATCATTATCATTAATCTTTCCAGCAGTTCCAAGAAATGTGCACATTGTTCTTTCAGAGTCAGGTGTTATTAAAATTAAACAAGATCCAGTTGGTATTTCTTCTTGTTTTTTTTTATATAAGTATTTTACTTTTTCTTTTTTTAAACCATTCTCATATTTTTGACCAAGTTCGTCATTGCTAACTTTTCCAATAAATCCCACTTCGTTTCCTAATTTAGATAAGCCAACAATTGAATTAGCTACAGATCCACCTGAAATAGTTTCCTCAATTTTTAGCGATGTAAGTAATTTTTTAAATTCTGCCTCATCAATTAATTTCATTGTGCTCTTTGTTAATGAATGTAGTGTTAAAAACTCATCTGATACTTTACAAAGCACATCAACAATAGCGTTTCCAATACCTAATATTTTCATTAAGGTTTCTTTGCAATAAATGGTTTTTTTCGATTAGGATAACAAGAAGTACAAATTTTACAACTCAATCCATAACAATCTCTTGCCTTACAATATTCCCTACCATAATAGATTATTTGTAAATGTAATTTGTTCCAATATTTTCTAGGAAACAATCTTTTTAAATCGTTTTCTGTTTGAACAACACTTTTTCCATTTGTTAATCCCCATCTCTGGGCTAACCTATGGATGTGGGTATCAATAGGAAAAGCAGGGTGACCAAAACCCTGGGACATAACTACACTAGCTGTTTTATGTCCTACACCTGGTAATTTTTCAAGTTCCTCAAAGGTTCTTGGTACTTTACCGTTATATTCCTTAACCAGTATTCTTGATAAATTATAAATACTCTTTGCTTTAATCCTAAAAATACCAATTTTTTTAATCAAAGTTTCTATTTTTTTTCTTCCCAGTTTAACAAAGTGTTCTGGTTTGTGATATTTTGGATAAATATTTTTAGTTACATTATTTACATTTACATCTGTACATTGAGCAGAAAGAAGAACAGATATTAGTAAAGTAAATACATTTCGACTTTTAAGTGGAACCTTAATACTTGGATATGTTTTATTTAGAGTTTTTAGTATTATTTTTGCTCTTCGAATTTCACTCATTATTATTTGAAATTCATTAAGTCTCTCATGGAATATAAACCAGGTTTTTTTTTCATTAACCAAATAGCGGCTGTAAGTGCACCTTCAGAATAGAGCGCTCTATCAAACGCTTCATGATTTAATCTTATGATTTCTTTACCACTGGAAAATAAAACTTCATGTTCACCAATAATTTTACCTTTTCTAACTGAATTAAAGTTTATTCTTTTTCCGTAAGGAAATTTTTTTTTATTTAAATATTTTTTGCCAATAATTCTATAGAAATTTCTACTTTTACCTATTGCAATACCCTGACCCAACATTAATGCGGTACCAGATGGGTGATCTTTTTTATACTTATGATGCGCCTCAAAAACTTTACTTAAAAAATTATTTCCTAAAGATTTGGATGCAATTTCAGTTAAATACATCAAAAGATTAATTCCAAGACTCATGTTTCCAGCTTTGAGTATTGGAATTTTTTTAGAAATTTTTTTTATTATATTTTCTTCTTTTAACGTGAAACCTGTAGTACCAATTATCACTCTTTTTTTTTGTTTTGCAGCAATACTCAGAACTTCAAGCGTACATTTAGGAATTGTAAAATCTATTATAATATCACTTTTTTTAAAAGCTTCCGAACTATTCAATTTTGGTAAAATACCAAGGATCTTTTTTCTTTGTGCTTTATTTTCTGTAAGACTATTAATTTTAAATCTTTTATCTTTATTAGCAGACTTAATGAGTTGTTGTCCCATTCTACCTAGACATCCCGTAATTGTTAAGTTTATCTTTCTAGTTTTCATATTTAAAAAATTTTAGGTCATTTCTATAATATTCATTCATTTTTTTTATCATGTTTCCATCAAGATTTTTTTTCCAGTTATTTTCTGGTCCTAGATAAAAAAATTTTATTTTTCTATTGTCTTTTAAAGAATATACGTTTTCACCAAACTTACCTGCATTTTCTATACTCTGAAGACTTTTAAAATTTGTTGTATCAATTGCATTATTAAGCTTTTTTTGATCAATTTTATTATCAAATCTCATTAAGGTATTAACAAAAACAACTAGTTTTTCGAAAGTTTGAGTTGGGTCATTAACCATATCCTCGTATCTAATTATTAATCTTCTAAAAGATTTGTTACTTAACCAAGATTGGTAATTAATTCTCCAAGAGTTAACAATATTTGTTTTTGCATAGTTTTTTAAATGTGGGTAGTCTTCTAATACCTTATTTTCATCCTGCATAAATTTTAATGCTTGATCATATGAATCTAGATCATTATGATTTTTAACTGAAGTTATAACATTTCGAGGATCTCTGATTACATAGATAACCCCTAAAGAGTACTCAGGCTTGGTGAAATCATTTCCAAAAGCAGTTATTAGAGAGTTATGAGTTTTTAAAAACTTCACTTTTTTTTGATCACGAATTTTCTTTTGAGACGTTTCCCAATGTTTATGAATCTCACCTTGTTTTACTTTTTCCTTAAAAAATTGTTTATTTGGATAATCCTCTATTAAATTTAGTTTATTAATGTCAAATAATCCATTTTCACAAAAATAGTAAGCAGTAAGAAAAGATCTGACCCAAGTATTTCCACTTTTTGGATATGAAGCAATCCAGATAATCATATTTGTTTATTAAACTAGGTGATAATTATTTCAACTTAAATATTTTTAAAATGGACTACAGTTGAATATCTTAACTTTTCCAAAAATCTTTTGCCTTTTGAAAAAATTTTTTGATACTTGGATTAGATTTATCGTTTTCTATTTCTCTAAATTTTTCTAAAAGGCTTCTTTGTTCTTTATTTAAATATACTGGAACTTCAGTTTTAATTTGTACATATAAATCTCCAAAATCTCCTCTCCGCATAAAAGGCATACCTTTGCCTTTCAACCTAAATTGTTTACCATCTTGAGTTCCATCAGGTATTTTTATTTTCGCTTTTTTACCATCTATTGTTGGTATTTCTATTGTTGTACCAAGTGCCGCGTCTGCTATTGAAATTGGAAACTCAAAGAACAAATTTACATCTGATCTTTTAAATAACTCGTGAGATTTTACATTTACAAATAAATATAAATCACCACTAGCACCGCCTCTTGTCCCCGCTTCACCTTTGCCAGCAAGTCTAATTCTTGTCCCGTCATCAACTCCTTTTGGTATTGTGACAGATACTTTTTTTGAGGTTTGAGTGTTTCCTTGTCCGTTACAGTCTGAGCAAGGATTGGTAATTTCTTCCCCACTACCAGCACATTGAGGACATGTTTGTTGAACTGTAAAAAAACCTTGATTTGATCTTACTCTACCGTTTCCACCACAATAAGTACATCTATCAGGGCTAGACCCAGGTTTAGATCCATTCCCCTTACATGTGTTACATTTTTCTGATGTAGAAAATTGTATATTTTGTTTCTTACCAGCGTAAGCCTCTTCTAATGTAATCGATAAATCATATCTTAAATCTGAGCCTCTATTATTTGAGCTTCTTCCTCTTGAACTTCTTCTTCCGCCGCCAAAGTCACCAAAAAAATCCTCAAATATGTCTGAGAAGTCCGCACCACTAAAACCACCAAAGCCTCCAAATCCACCTTGTCCACCACCACCATTTTCAAAGGCAGCATGACCAAAGTTGTCATAATTCTCTTTTTTTGATTTATCAGAGAGAACGCCATATGCTTCACTTGCTTCTTTAAACTTGTCTTCCGCTCCCTTATCCCCAGGATTTTTATCTGGATGATATTTTACAGCTAACTTTCTATATGCAGATTTTAATTCTTCAGGGGATGCGCTCTTGTTTACACCGAGGACGTCATAATAATCTCTTTTTGCCATTAAATACCCCGGACAGATAAATGTATGTTAAGCGCTCTTCTCTTTATTTTCGTCTTTTACTTCCTCAAAATCAGCATCAACAACATTATCCTCTTTTTTTCCTTTATCATCATTACCATCATCTTTATTAGAATCTGGTTTTGTATTTTGTTGTGATTTATATATTGCTTCCCCAAGTTTCATTGAAGCTTGAACTAGTGCCTCAGTTTTTTTCTTAATATCATCTGTATTTTCACCTTTAAGGGCCTCTTTTAATTGACTCGAAGCATCCTCAATAGCTTTTTTGTCTGCTTCAGACACTTTAGAACCATGCTCTTTAAGATTTTTATCTGTAGAATGAATTAAGGTATCTGCTTGATTCCTTACATCTACAGACTCTCTTTTCTTTTTATCAGCTTCTTTATTAGCTTCAGCTTCTTTTACCATTTTCTCAATCTCATCGTCACTTAAACCACCTGAGGCTTGGATTTGTATTTTCTGTTCTTTTCCAGTTCCCTTATCTTTCGCTGAAACATTAACAATACCATTTGCATCAATATCAAATGTAACTTCAATTTGAGGAACACCCCTAGGTGCAGGTGCAATTCCAACAAGCTCGAAGTTTCCTAAAATTTTATTATCGGCTGCCATTTCTCTTTCACCTTGTAACACTCTAATAGAAACAGCAGGTTGATTATCTTCAGCAGTTGAGAACACCTGGCTTTTTTTAGTAGGTATTGTTGTGTTTTTTTCAATTAATTTTGTAGAAACTCCACCTAAAGTCTCAATACCTAAAGAAAGAGGCGTTACGTCTAATAACAATACATCCTTAACATCACCTTGAAGAACACCTGCCTGAATTGCAGCGCCCATAGCCACAACTTCGTCAGGGTTAACACTTTTATTGGGTTCTTTTCCAAAGAAATTTTTAACTTCTTCAATTACTTTCGGCATTCTTGTCATTCCACCAACCATTACGACTTCATCAATTTCATTAGCTGTTATTCCAGCATCTTTTAATGCAGTTTTACAAGGTGGCATTGTTTTTGCTATAAGATCCTCAACTAATGCTTCAAGTTTGGCTCTTGTAAGTTTTAAATTGATGTGTTTTGGACCAGTTTTGTCAGCTGTAATAAACGGTAAATTTATATCAGTTTGTTCAGCTGAAGATAATTCAATTTTAGCTTTCTCAGCTGCTTCTTTTAATCTTTGAAGAGCAAGCTTATCTGATTTCAAATCTATCCCATTATCTTTTTTAAATTCAGCTATTAAGTATTCGACTATAGAATTATCAAAATCTTCACCACCTAAAAATGTATCTCCGTTAGTTGATTTAACTTCAAAAACACCATCACCAAGTTCAAGTATTGAAACATCAAATGTTCCACCACCTAAGTCATAAACTGCAATTTTCTTATTTTGTTTTTTATCTAAACCATAAGCTAATGATGCAGCTGTAGGTTCATTTATAATTCTTAAAACTTCTAGACCTGCAATTTTTCCAGCATCTTTCGTTGCTTGTCTTTGAGCATCATTAAAGTATGCAGGAACGGTAATTACAGCTTTTGTAACAGCTTGGCCTAAATATTTTTCTGCCGTTTCTTTCATTTTTTGTAAAATAAATGCTGAAATCTGAGAAGGAGAGTATTTTTCCCCTTTAGATTCTATCCACGCGTCTCCCTTTTCTGAATTGACAATCTTGAATGGAGCAGCTTCTATATCTTTTTTAACAGTTGGGTCATCAAAGTTTCTTCCAATAAGTCTTTTAACTGCAAAAATAGTATTTTCGGGGTTTGTTACAGCTTGTCTTTTAGCTGGTTGACCTATTAACTTTTCTTTTTCATCAGTAAAAGCAACAACAGATGGTGTTGTTCTAGCACCTTCAGCATTTTCCAAAACTTTTGCTTGGCTTCCCTCCATTATAGCCACGCAGGAGTTTGTTGTTCCCAAATCTATTCCAATAATTTTACTCATAATTGTTAATTCTACTCGTCATATAAGTGTTATTTTTAATTCTACAAGTTGTTCCAATCATTATTTAGTCTCCGAATTCTCTTTAGTTTCCTCTGTTTTGGCTGTTTTTTCTTGAGTTTTCTTGGCTACGCCAACTAAAGAAGGTCTTAGTAATCGATCTTTGATTGTGAAACCTTTTTGAATCTCTTGAATTATAGTTCCTGGCTCTTTTGTATCATCCTCAATTTCCATCATCGCTTGATGAAAGTTTGGATCTAATTTTTTATTTAAACTATCAATCTGTTTAATATCATTTTTGTTAAATATGGATATTAAATCTTTATGAATTATATCAAAATGTTCTAAAGTTTTTTTAAGCGCTTCAGAGTCTTTCAATTTTTCATCACTTTCTAAAATACTTTTGGATCTTTCAAAATTATCTATAAGGCTTAATGCTTCTTTAGCAAATGTAAAACCACCATATTCAAAAGCATCTTCCTTCTCCTTTTCAAATCTTCTTCTTTGATTTTCCATTTCAGCAAATGTTCTAGCCAGTTTATCTTCAAGCTGTAAAATCTTTTCTTCTGGTGTTAATTCTTTTTTGTCATTCTCCTCTTTTTTATTATGATCATCCGTTTGATCTTGAGGCTTACTAGATTGACTATTTTCTTCCTTATCTAAATTATCATTTTGAATATTCTCTTTTTGCTCTTTTTCCATAGAAGCTTATATGGTAAGAAATTTTAGAATTTCTAGATGTTAAAAAAAAAAATATCAAAAATATTAATCGGCACAAACAACAAAGGAAAACTTAGAGAAATTAAGGATTTATTGCCAAAATCAATTAAGATTTTTTCTACATCAGATTTTAATCTTAAAAGCCCAGCAGAAAATGGACTAACATTTAAGGAAAATTCAATAATCAAATCTAAGTATTTTTCAAAAAAATCTAATTTAGTTTGTATTGCTGATGACTCAGGTCTTGAAATAGATTGTTTGGATAAAAAGCCTGGAATCTTTTCAGCCAGATGGGCAGGATCAAAGGGTGATTTTAATAAAGCAATTAAAAAAGTATATAAAGAATTAGATAAAAAAGATAAGAACTGGAGAGCTAAAAAGATTAAAGCAAGATTTGTATGTGCATTGTCAATTTGTTATTTAGATAAAATAATTGCAAGTGTCATAGGAAAAATTGAGGGTTCTGTTTCAAACAAAATTAGGGGAAAAAATGGTTTTGGATATGATCCAATTTTTATTCCAAAAAAAAAGAAACAAACTTTTGGTGAAATGAAGTTTTCTAGTAAAAGTAAAATGGACCATAGATCAATCGCATTTAAAAAGATTAAAAAATTTCTTTAAGTTTACCATTATTAATTTCATAAAAATTTAGTCGGTGATTTATCCTATTATCTTTAATTTCAAAAACTCCTATTTTTCCTTTAAATGTATTTCGAGTTTTAAACGATTTGTTTATTTCTAAAGCTTCATTTTTTAGTGACAGGTAATATATTAATCCAACTAAATCATAACTAAGTAATGATAGAAAATTAGGTTTATGATTAAATTTTTTAAAAAATTTATTAGTAAACTCATCCAAATTTTGTTTGTTAATTGAGGGATAATAAATTGGTTGTAAATTTTGTTCCTTTAACAAACTCTCATCAAACCATTGGTTTAAAGTAATTATATATTTATTTTTTGGTGATACATCAGTGTACAGCAATGAGGTGATTACACTTTTTAAACTCTCATCAAAATCTGTAATAATAACGGAATCAAATTTTACATTTCCAAGAGTGTATTTTTTTTCAAGATTTTCTATAATTTTTTCCTTATTTGGATCAACAGAATTTTCAACTCTTGATATTTCATCTAGTAGATTTTGTTTTCTTATTCCGTAATTTGTTATTTTTTCTATTTGTTTAGTTAATTTAGTTGGGTCAATATCATAGTTGTATTGTTTAAAAAATTTTATCTTTGACTCTTTAATTCCTTTTTTAATCTCTAGTTCATAATTTAAATTTGGAATTAAAAAAATTGTTTTTTTTATCTCGCTCATTTCTAAAAATTTTCTAATTGTATTCAATTGTGAAGAGGAGTTAATGCCACTGCTAATGATATTTTTATGAAGATCTAAAGTTTTGTTTGTTAAAGATAAAAAAGTAATACTTTTTACTTTATCTAGAAATAACAAATTTTTATGAAAAACTGGACCGATAACCAATGATATTCCCATCTTCTCAAATTCCAGAGCTGATCGTAAAGTCACATCGGGATCTGACCTGGTGTCTTTAGGATATATTTCTATGTTATTATCTTTTATGTCAATTAAGGCCATTCTAATGGAATTAAGTATTTGTTTTCCTAAAGACGCATCTTCTCCTGAGAGTGGAGCTAATACTCCTATTTTAATTTTTGTTTCTTCAGAATATGAAATGGATGTTTCAAATAACAAAACAAAAAATATAGAGAAAAGAATTTTAAAAAAATTATTCATTTAATGATTTATATAATTTTAGTATTGTATAATTATGACTTTAAACCCTAAATTTCAAAATAAAGAAATTAAAAAAGGGCTATATATAATACCCACACCGATAGGAAATTTAGGAGATATTACTTATAGAGCAATAGAAATTTTAAAAAAGTCTGATTTAATTCTTTGCGAGGATACCCGAATTTCTAAAAAAGTGATGGAAAAATTTGATGTAAAATCGAAATTATTTTCCAATCACAAATTTAATGAGAAGAAAAATTTATCTTTAATTATAAATCACTTAAGAAATGATAAAATTATATCTCTTGTTTCAGATGCGGGCACTCCAGGAATATCAGATCCTGGAGCTATATTAGTAAGAGAGTGTGTTAAGGAGAAAATAAATATATTTCCATTACCAGGTCCTTCTGCAGTTAGTACAGCTGTATCAATTAGTGGCTTTTCTGAAAAATATTTTTTTTATGGTTTCTTTCCAACAAAACTAAAAGATATTAAAAATGATTTGAAATTTCTGTCACAATTAGACTCATCTATAGTTTTTTTTATGTCACCAAAAAAAATAAATAAAGCTATTCCATTTATTAAAAATAGTTTTTCTGAAAGAGATATTTTGATTTGTAGAGAAATGACAAAGTTCTATGAGGAATATTTAAGATATAAAGTTGATAATTTAAAACCTTTTGATGAAACCTTAAAAGGTGAATTAACCCTAGTCATATCTGAAAAAAAAAAAATAAAAAAAGGTTCTCTTTTATTAAGTGAATCAGATAAGAATAACATAAGAGAAATGATTAAAAAATTAAGTGTTAAAGAAATTGTAAATCTAATTTCTCAAAATAATTCTGTGCCAAAAAAAAAAATTTATAATTTTTGTTTAAAGCTAAAAAATGAAGTTTAAAATTTTAATATTAATATTGATCACTTTGTTTTTGTCAGGATGTGCTGGTGTTTCTTCAAAGGGAATTTTTGGAACAGGAGTGTCAGTCGCTTTAGATCCTAGGTCTTTAGGGACACAGATTGATGATTCTATAATGCAAAAAAATTTATCAGCAAGAATATTGTTATTAGATAAAAAGTATTTTTTATCTATAAAATCAAAAGTCTTAGATGGGAGAATATTTTTAACTGGCAAAGTTAACGACCCTGAAGAAAAACTTCAAATAACAAAATTAGCTTGGGAAACTGAGGGTGCTAGATCTGTAAGAAACGATATTAAGATTAAAGAGAAATTTAACTTCAAACAATCTGCAAAAGATGTTTTAATTACCTCTCAATTAAGGACTGCTTTAATTTTAAATAAAGAAATAAAAGCAACTAATTACCAGATAGATACCTATAAAAAGAAAATTTATGTTTACGGTATAGCTTTAACAGTAGATGAAAAAGAATTAGTAGTAAATGAGGCTAAAGAAATCTTAGATGTCAAAGACGTAATAGCAAGTATTTTAATTGTCGATGATTTAAGAATTCAAAAAAATTAATCTTTTTTGTAATCAATTACGTCAGAGGAATAAGCTGCAATTGATGCTAGATTAATTATTTCTGAGGTAGAGGTTCTTAGAGGAGCAATTTCTATTGGAAGACCTAAACCAATTAATAGTGGTCCAATTACTTTTGCTCTACTCATCGATTTTATCATTTTGTATGAAATAGCAGCACTATGCTGGCTTGGCATTATCAGGACATTTGAATTTCCCACAATTTCTGAAAATGGGTAAAGTTCTTTATATAACTCTTCTAAAGCAACATCTGGCTGCATTTCTCCATCAAATTTAAAATCAACTTTTTCTTTCTTTAAAATTTCAACAGCATCGCTTAATCTTTTTGTTCTGTCAGTAGCCGGTTCTCCAAAAGTGGAATGAGATAAGAAAGCGACCTTAGGATCTAATCCAAATAATCTAACCACTCTAGCTGCAGATTTTGCCATTTCTGCAAGTTGATTTGCATCAGGGTATTCAATAACAGACGTATCACATATGAAAATTGTTTTTCCTCTATTAACTATTAAGTTTAGACCAAACATTATTTCTCCAGCTCTAGGATCTACAACTTGAGTAATTTTTTCTAATGATGAGGAATATCTTCTGGTATTTCCAGTGACCATCGCATCAGCATCTCCACATGCTACCATACAAGATGCCCAAATAACTCTATCATTTCTGATTAAACGATCACAATCTCGCTCCAGCATACCTTTATTTCTTTGAAGTTTTCCAAAAAGATATTTCACATACTTTTCTCTTTTTTTAGCATCTTTCGAATTGGTAATTTCTATATCAAAATTTTCACTGTAACCTATCTTCTTTAATTGATTTTTAATTAGATCCTCTTTTCCGACTAAGATCGGTAATCCTAAATTGGAGTTTTTAAATGCTATTGCTGCTTTAAGCATGTTTTCATCTTCACCATCTGCAAAAATTACTTTTTTTGGTTTCTTTTTGATATAGTTGTTTATACCCTGCATGATCGTAACTGTTGGATCCAATCTTTGTCTTAACTGATCTTTGTAATTATCAAAATCTTTTATATCTATTCTTGCAACACCAGAGTCTATTGCCGCTTTAGCTACTGCAGCAGGAATTACACTTATAAGTCTTGGATCAAATGTTGAGGGAATTATATAATCTTTCCCATAGTGTGGTCTCTCACCTCCCATCGCAGCAACAACTTCATCAGGAACTTCCTCTTTAGCTAGATTAGCAATTGCGTGAGCAGCAGCAATTTTCATTTCCTCATTTATAGTTTTAGATCTTACATCTAGTGCGCCTCTAAATATATATGGAAAACCAATTAGATTATTTACCTGGTTTGGATAATCTGATCTTCCAGTGGCCATAATCGCATCACTTCTTACCTCAGCAACCTCTTCAGGTTTAATCTCTGGATCAGGATTTGCGCATGCAAATATTATAGGATTTTTAGCCATCTTTTTTACCATATCTTTTGTTAAAGCCCCTTTTGCTGATAAACCTAAAAATACGTCAGCATTATTTATCGCATCTGATAAAGTTCGATTTTTAGTCTCAATAGCATGTGCTGATTTCCACTGGTTTAAATTTTCTCTTCCACTATAAATCACCCCTGTTCTATCAACCATTGTAATGTTTTTTTGTGGAACACCACTTTTCTTAAATAAATTAGCACAAGCCATTGCTGATGCACCTGCGCCGTTTACAACTATTTTTACTTCATCAATTTTTTTTTTGGTAATATCCAGTGCGTTGATTAATGCAGCTGTAGTTATGATTGCTGTACCATGTTGGTCATCATGAAAGACAGGAATATCTAAAATTTCTTTAAGTTTTTCCTCAATAATAAAACAATCTGGAGCAGCAATATCCTCCAGATTAATTCCCCCAAAACTTGGAGCAAAATTTTTAACACTATTAATTATTTCATTGTGATCTTGTGAGTCAATTTCAAGATCAATCGAGTCAATATCAGCAAACCTTTTAAATAAAACTGCTTTTCCTTCCATAACAGGTTTTGAGGCCAAAGCTCCTAAGTTACCCATACCTAAAATAGCAGAACCGTTACTAATTACTGCTACAAGATTTCCCTTACTTGTATAATCAAATGCAGTTTCTGGATTTTCACTTATCGCTTTTACTGGTGCTGCCACACCTGGCGAATAAGCTAATGCGAGATCTCTTTTTGTGGTCATATTCTTTGAGGATGAGATTTCGATCTTACCTGGCTTATTATGACGATGATAATCTAAAGCTTCTTTATCTGTATAATGATCAATTTTTGTTTTTTTCATTTAGCTTAATTAGGTGTACAAATGAGGTAAATTTAAGACTAATATGATTTATGAATTTAGTTAAGTCAACAGGGACTTTTGGTTTCTATACTATTATTAGCAGATTACTTGGATATTTGAGAGATGTTTTGATAGCAATTTTTCTTGGAACAAGTTTTTTGGCTGATGCTTTTTTTGTTGCATTTAGAATACCTAACACTTTTAGAAGACTTTTTGCTGAGGGAACTTTTAATTCAGCTTTTGTACCAAGCTACACTTCTGAAATAGTTAAAAATAAATCTAGATCAAATAAATTTGCCAATGATGTTTTTAATTTACTATTCTTAGCTTTATTTTTTTTAGTTCTCATAATTGAAATTTTTATGCCAATTTTTGTGGGATTGATAGCACCAGGCTTTATCGAAGATACTAAAAAATTTGAATTAGCAACTGCTTTAACAAGAATTACTTTCCCATTTTTAATGTTTGTTAGTCTATCTTCCTTTTTTGGTGCAATTTTAAACTCACATAATAAATTTGCTGCTGCTTCTGCAGCGCCTATTATTTTGAATATAGTTTTAATTACTATTTTATTTTTTGGAAGATATTTAGGTGATGAATTAATTTACTATCTTTCATATGGGGTATCTATCGCAGGATTACTACAATTAATTTTTTTATATAGATTTGTAAAAAAATATTATGCCCTAGTTTTTGATTTTAGATTTAAAATCACCAATAAGGTAAAATTTTTTTTTAAAAAATTATTACCAAGTATTTTTTCCTCAGGAGTTACTCAAATAAATATTTTGGTTGGAACAATCATAGCTTCATTCCAGGCAAGTGCTGTATCATACCTATACTATGCTGATAGAATATACCAAATTAATTTAGCAATAGCTGGTATAGCTATCGGTGTTGTTGTCCTGCCCCAACTTTCAAAACATGTTCACCAAAAAAAAAAGAAGAAAATATCATTAATTCAAAATAAAGCATTAGAGCTAAGTATGTTTTTAAGTATACCTGCCTCAGTATCTTTAGTTATAGCATCTGAACAAATTATTTCAGCTTTATTTGGATATGGTTCTTTCACAGAAAGCTCAGTTTTTAATTCCGCAAATGCTCTTTATTATTTTGGCTTAGGGCTCCCAGCATTTGCATTAATAAAAGTTTTTTCGACATTTTTTTTTGCAAATCATGATACTAAAACTCCATTTTATATTTCCTTAGTTTCTGTTTTGCTAAATATTTTGATAAGTGTTTACTTTTTTAAAGATGTTGGTTTTATAATTATTCCTATAGCAACGACGATATCCTCATGGTTTAACTCTTCAATGTTATTTATTTATTTAAAAAATAATAACTTATTTGAGTTTAACAAAACTTTTCTTAAACAATTTGTTAAGATAATTTTCGCATCAGTTATGATGGGTATTTTTTTTCAATACTTGATCTTGTCATTCGAAAATCAATTAAGTTATACCTATTTCTTTAAGTCTGCTTATTTATTATTATGTGTTTTATTGACAATATTTTTTTATTTAGCACTGTCATATTTTATCAAAGCTTTTAATTATCAAGATATTAAATTAAAGTATTAGAATATGAAAAAAAAAATTTTCTCCGGTGTTCAACCTACTGGAAATCTTCATTTAGGAAATTATTTAGGAGCGATAAAAAATTTTGTTGATTTAAACAATGATACTCAAAATGAATGTATCTTTTGTGTAGTTGATCTTCATGCAATAACTGTAAGCCAAAATCCAAAAGATCTAAAATCAAATATACATGAGACAGTTGCTACATTTGTTGCAAGTGGAATAGATCCTGAAAAAAGTATAATTTTTAATCAGTCTCGGGTGAGCGCTCACTCAGAGGCAGCATGGATTTTAAGCTGTGTTGCGAGAATGGGGTGGTTAAATAGGATGACCCAATTTAAGGAAAAAGCTGGGAAAGATAAAGAGAAAGCAAGTATCGGTCTTTATTCATATCCTGTTTTAATGGCAGCTGACATTTTATTATATGACTCGACTCATGTACCTGTTGGAGATGATCAAAAACAACATTTGGAGTTATGTCGTGATATAGCTCAAAAATTTAATAATGATTATAAAATCGAAAATTTTTTTGTAGTTCCCGAACCTTTAATTAAAAAAGAATTTTCTAGAATTATGAGTCTTAAAGACGGTCTCAAAAAGATGAGTAAATCTGAGGTATCAGACCTAAGCAGAATAAATTTAACTGATGATAAAGATCAAATAATAAATAAAATTAAAAAAGCAAAAACCGATACTCTACCTTTGCCATCTACAATTGAAGAATTAGAAAAAAGACCTGAGGCTAAAAATCTAATTAGTATTTATTCAAGTTTGATGAATAACTCACTTCAAAAATCAATTGATGAATTTGCAGGAAAAAATTTTTCAGAATTTAAAGAAAAATTATCAGATGTAGTTGTTAAAGAAATCAATCCGATTTCATTAAAAATTAAAGAGTTATTAGATGACAAAGTCTTTTTGGAAAAAATACTTAAAGGCGGATACGAGAAAGCGAATGAAATTGCCTCTAAAAAAATTAAAAAAATTCACGAAATTGTGGGTTTTTGAGGATATTTCATAAAGCAGTACCATTTTTTTAAATATTGCTTATATATAATTCATGTTCATTCAAACTGAGATAACACCAAACCCTAATTCGTTAAAATTCATACCAGGCAAAGTTGTTTCTAGTGCAGGATCATTTGAAGTAACTAAAAATGACAAGGTAAATAATGAGCTTGTTAGAAATATCCTTTCAGTAAATGGTGTTGAGGGAATTTTTTTAGGTAAAGATTTCATTTCAGTCAATAAATATGATGAAAATTCTTGGGATGACATTAAACATATTGTGATTTCTCATATTAATGAATTTTATGCATCAGGAAAAGAATTCGTCATTAATAAAGATTTAACTGAACAAAATGAAGGCCTTGATGAAATTGAAAAACAAATAGTACAATTACTCGAGGAGAAAATTCGTCCAGCAATAGCAAGAGATGGAGGAGATATCAAATTTAAAGAGTTTAAAGATGGAGTAGTTAAAGTTCAACTACAAGGGAGCTGTTCTGGCTGTCCCAGTTCTACAATGACCCTAAAACAAGGTGTTCAAAATCTTTTATGTCATTATTTGCCAGAAGTAAAAAGAGTTGAGGCTATCTAATCAATGAAAAGAATATTCAAAAAAAATAGGATAAAACCTTTTAAAGTTTTTGATGAAAATAACCTAAGTTCACTTCCAAGAATTATCCTGAGTAGTGTACTTATTATTTTATTTTTTTATTCTTTGCCAATTGTTGTTAACTTTACCAGTGATAAAATCGAAAGTTCGGCTGGGATTCAAAATAATTCAAAAGCAATACTTGCATACACTCTTAATAAAAAATCCTCAAATTCTCAAATACTTAATGAGGATGATTTATTAATCGATATTTATAGTTTAAATGATCAAGAAACGGATACGGTAAGATTAGACGCTTCAACGATTAAACAGCTTTTTGAAGATACAGATTATAAACTTGATGATGTTAGAAAAAAAAAATTAGTTAAGCCTATAGCTCTAACTTTACTTCCTGCAGAAATAAAGATGATAGAAAGCGTTAAAAAGAGGAAAGAATTCTTTATACAAATAGTATTACCATTAATTTTAGAGGAAAATAAAAACATCAAATTAGATAGAAAGAGATTATTCAGCATAATTAATAAGAGCAACAACTCAAAATCAGAGAAACAGTGGTTAGAAAAAAAATACAAACAATACGGTATACCTTCTAGAGATTTATCAATTTTAAAAAGAAGAATGGATATAGTTCCAGTTTCATTAGCACTTGCCCAAGCTGCTAAAGAAACTGGTTGGGGAACTTCGAGATTTGCACAACAAGGAAATGCTTTGTTTGGCCAATGGACTTGGTCAGGAGAAGGATTGAAACCTAAAGACGCTGAGAAAAACGAAGGTCATAAAGTCATGAAATTTAATGTTTTACAGGCGTCTGTAAGAGCTTACCAAAGAAATATAAACACACATTCAAGTTATGAGGATTTTAGATCAGCTAGAGCGAAACTAAGAGATCTGGGTGAACCATTAGACAGCATGATCTTGTCAGAGTATTTAGATAAATACGCTGAAACAGGAAATGAGTACGTGAAAGTTTTACAAAAGATTATTAAACAAAATAATCTAAAAGACTTTGATGATGCGAAACTATTACCCTCAAGTATTGAGTTGGAAAGTTTAACTTAAAATTTATTATCTAATAATAAATTGTGTACCAAACCATCTCCATTTACCATTATCATTTACAGAACAATTAATTCGGCCTCTTCTTGGTAAAAATGGTTCTCTAAATTCTATAGTGAGTTCTTTATCAACAAGTTTAATCTTTGATTTCATCCATTTATCTCCTTCATTGGAATAGCAGTTAATATTTTCAATATTTCTTTGATCGTTAAAAAATTTTACTCTAAATTTTGGTGGATTATTCTCTTTTGATAATTTTTTTTCCTCTGGTTCTAAATTTTTATATTCAAGGGGAAAATAGTTTATTATTGATTTAAATCTTTTAATTTCTCCATATTTTTCATTGATTGGGAATCGTGGAAGTTCAAATCTATTTTTATTTACATCAATAATTCCAGAATGTTGTCCAAATGCAATTTTGAAATTTTGAGATATATAATCTTTCATAAATACTGAATACTCTCCAAATGGGTATGAAAATAAAGTCGGAACATATCCCAACCTCTCTTTAAAAATTTGATTTGATGATTTTATGTCATTCAAAAAAACTTCTTCTGATTTATCGATTAAATAATCATGAGAGTGTGAATGATGTCCAATAACTCCAAATTCACTACGTTCAATTTCTTTAATTTGTTCCCAGTTCATGTATCCATTGTTACCGACAGGTTCAGTAGAGACAAACAATACAAATGGAATTTTATTTTTTTTCAAGTAAGGCCAGGCGTTATCATAAAAGGACTGAAATGCATCATCAATAGTAAGAAGAATCTTTTTTTCTTTTTTTGGAATATCAAACTCATTTATAAAATCTTTTGGATGATAAAATGTTAAGTTAGAACCTAAAATAAGATCAACGTGATCCTTAAAAATTTCCATTGATATATTTGTTGATGGATATTTGGATTCATTAAATCGATGGTACATAATAGATAGTACACCCTCATCATTAGAAAAATACTTAACATTATTTTCTTGTGCGTTTGAGTTAAAAGTCAATATAATCAAAAAAATGAGTAAATTAATTATAGATGCTGTAAAGGATAATATTTTTTTTATGATCATTAATAATAATAATACTTATAGTGTTACTCATGAAAATAGCAAAAATAATTATGAAAAATTGATTGTTTTAATTAACGATTTTTTAAAAAATAATAATTTAGAGATAAGTGATGTTGGATCGATTTATATAAATAGAGGTCCTGGCAGTTTTGCAGGTATTAGAAATTCTTTATCAACTGTTAAAGCTATTCATATGATTAAAAAAATTGATTATTATTGCTTTAGTTTTAAGGACTTTGAGAATGAAATTAATATTAAATACGAGAATATACCCAATCTATGCCATAAATTTAACCTTAAAAAAAATTTGATTAATCCTTACTATATAAGTTAAAATTAAGTATGTCAGATACAGTAGAAACAATTGAACAAAAGTGTTTAGCTAAAGGTGTTAAACTTACTGATCAAAGAAGAATTATTGCAAAAATAATTTCGGAGTCAAAATCTGAATATGGAGAGTCAGATCATCCGGATGTGGATGAGCTTTATAACCGCGTTTCAAAAGTTGATCCAAAAATAAGTATAGCCACAGTTTATAGGACAGTAAAATTATTCGAAGAAGCTGGTATCTTAACAAAACACGATTTTAAAGGTGGAAAGGCAAGATATGAAGCAATGATCGAAAGCCATCATGATCATTTGATAGATATTAAAACAGGTGAGATCATAGAATTCGTTGATGAAGAGATTGAGAAACTTCAAAAAAAAGTTGCAGAAAAATACGGTTATGAATTAGTAGATCATAAATTAGAATTATATGGGGTTAAAAAAAAGCCTCAGTAGATGAATCAAAAAATTTTCATTAAAACTTTTGGGTGTCAAATGAATGAGTATGACTCAAATAGGATATTGGACACTTTAAAAAAAATTGGTTATGAAAAGACTGAAAAATATGAAGATGCTAATTGTTATTTATTAAACACATGTCATATAAGGGATAAAGCTAAAGAGAAGGTTTATTCTGAGGTAGGTAGAGTAAAAAAGATCTTTAGATATAAAAAAAAACCATTAGTTATTATTACAGGTTGTGTTGCACAAGCAGAAAATCAAGAAATGTTAAAAAGAGAGCCTTTTATTGATTTGGTAATAGGTCCTCAAGCTTACCATAAAATTAATGACACTATTTTAAATTACATTGAAAAAAAAAATAAATTTGAAGAAACAGAATTTGATGCAGTTACAAAATTTGAATATTTAAGTAAAATAAAAAATAAAGTAGAAAAGGTTTCATCTTTTTTAACAATTCAAGAGGGTTGTGATAAGTTCTGTCATTTTTGTGTAGTTCCCTATACTAGGGGACCAGAATACTCAAGACCACCTGATCAAATTTTAGATGAAGCAAAATATTTGGTTGATAATGGCGTAAGAGAAATAACTTTGTTAGGTCAAAATGTTAATGCTTATGAAAGTGGCGATTATCGTTTATCAGATTTAATTATAAGTATTGAAAAATTAAGTGAAATTAAAAGAATAAGATACACAACATCTCATCCAAAAGATATGACCGATGACTTAATTGAGGTATATAAAAGTTCAAATAAATTAATGCCACTGGTGCATTTACCAGTGCAAAGTGGATCAAATAAAATATTAAAATTGATGAATAGAAATCATTCTATCGAGAATTTCCTCGAAACATTTAACAAGCTTAAAGAAATTAATTCAAAAATAGAATTTTCGAGTGATTTTATAATAGCTTATCCTGGGGAAGAAAATCAAGATTTTGAGGATACTTTAAATTTAATTAAAAAAGTAAAGTTTATAAATTCTTATTCATATATTTTTAGTCCTAGACCTGGAACTGTATCTGAAAACTTAGATTTAATTGACAAAAAAACTTCATTTGAAAGATTAAAAATAATTCAGAATGAGTTGTTTGGAAATCAGATCCAAAAGAACAAATCTTTAGAAAATAGTATTGTTGAAGTGTTAGTTGAAAATTTCACAGAGGATAAAACAAAAACATTTGGAAGATCTAAGCACATGACATCGGTAATTTTTGATGGTAAAAAAAGTGATATTGGAAAAATTGTGCACGTAAGAATTCATAAAAGTAATAGAAGTACTTTATTTGGTGAAATTGTAGATAATTCTAATCAGAAAGTTGCATAAATTTGGGTGGAATAACAAAAAAAAATATTGATCAAGCATTAAAGTTTGTTTACTCAGAAAACAACTCTATAAGTGTAATATTTCATGATAACGATTTGTTAATGGGTGTTGTTGGTGAATTTAATAAAAATTTACAGGAACTTGAAAAAATCACCAAATGTAGTTTACATTCTAGGGGAAATTCTATTCTTATAAAATCAGATCTAGAAACAAATGAAAAAGTAAAGAATGCGATCCAATTTCTAGTTAATCAATTTATTAATAATGGAAATATAGAAAATAAAGATATACTTTCCTCAGTAGATAAATTTATGATTAATGAAAAAATAAAAAACAATAATGTAACTGATATAATTAAAACTCCAAAAAAATCAATAATTCCAAGATCTGAAAAACAAAAGAATTATGTTAGAGCTTTAAGACAAAGTGATATTGTAATTTCTGCAGGACCAGCAGGAACAGGTAAGACGTTTTTAGCTGTTGCAGTTGGTTTGACTATGCTTTTGGAGAAAAAGATTGAGCGAATAATTTTATCAAGGCCTGCAGTAGAAGCTGGAGAACGTTTAGGATTCTTACCTGGTGACATGAAAGAGAAAGTAGACCCTTATTTAAGACCGTTATATGACTCTTTGTACGACCTTTTTGATTTCGAAAAAATCCAAAGAATGATTGAAATTGGAGATATAGAGATAGCACCATTGGCTTTTATGAGAGGCCGAACTCTTAAAAATTCCTTTGCAATTTTAGATGAAGCACAGAATGCAACTGACACTCAGATCAAAATGTTTCTTACTCGTATCGGTGAAAATTCAAAAATTGTTGTTAACGGAGATCCAACCCAAATTGACCTGCCAAACAAAAATATGTCAGGATTAGTACGATCAAAAGAATTACTTGGACATTTAAAAGAGATATCAATTGTTGATTTTGATCACTCAGATGTTGTAAGACACCCACTTGTATCAAAAATAGTTAAAGCATACTCAAATAATGATTAAAGTTAGTGTCTTCTCTGAAGAGAAGGCTTGGTCAAAAAGACTGAAAAATACAGATATTTTTTTTAAAAAAATATGTAGTGCTTTTCCAGAGAAATATAAATTTTCAAACAAAAAAGTTTCACTGAGCTTATTACTTTCCAATAATAAAAATATTAAAAAATTAAATAAACATTTTAGAAAAAAAAATAAATCTACAGATATTTTATCTTTTCCGTTAAATAAAAAAATTAAATTTTCAAAAAATACTTATTTGGGAGATATTATAATTAGTTATAATTATTTAGATAAGCCTAAATCTCAAGATTTAGAGTCATTTAAAAAAAAAACTATTAAAGTTTTCATTCATGGTTTTCTTCATCTTTTAGGTTTTAATCATATAAAGAATAAAGATTATTTTAAAATGTTAAGAGAAGAAACTTTAATATATAAACATGTAAAATCTAAAATAGATTAATTTGAAAAAAAAAATTTATATCAAATCAATTATCTTAATTTTACTAGGTTGCTTTTCATCGTTAAGTTTACCTCCATTTAATTATATTTTGATTAATTTTTTGACTTTTAGTTTGTTCTATATTCTTTTGATAAAGACCTTTGAAATTAATAAAAACAAAAAATTATTTTTTCTCTATGGTTGGTTATTCGGACTTGGATATTTTATAAGTAATCTTTATTGGATCTCGATATCGCTTACCTTTGACGAAAGTTTTAAGTTTTTAATTCCTCTAACTATAGTTTTAGTTCCAGCTTTTTTAGCTTTATTTTATGGATTAGCCTCATTTTTATTTTTAATCTTTAAGCCAAAGAAAAATTTAAGCTCATTTTTTCTTTTTTCACTAACATTTGGAACAATTGAATTTATAAGAGGAACAATACTTACTGGTTTTCCATGGAATCTAATCGCTTATAGTTTTTCTAATCATATTGAAATTTTAAATATCACCTCAGTTATTGGTACCTATAGCTTCAATCTTTTTTGCATTTCACTTTTTGCTAGCACTTCATTTTTAATTTTAAGAGACAGTAAAAAAGAAATTATTGTTTGTATTTTATTTCTTGTAATAACTTTATCTTTTTATTTTTTTGGATCTCAACGATTAGAAAAATTCAACAAAATTGAGGCTAATAATTTAAATTACAAACTACGAGTTATAAGCTCAAATATTAGTATTGATAGATTCTATAAAAATACTGACCCAATTTCAGTGATTAATGATCTCATTAAAATCAGTTCACCAGAAAATAATGAAAAAATGATTTTTATTTGGCCCGAGGGTATATTGCCAGACATTTCAAAAAATCAACTTAAGGATTACAAATTTTTATTTGAGAATGAATTCAACGAAAATCACATATTATCAATTGGGATTAATGATATAAAAAAAGAAGGTCAAATTATCAAATATTTTAATTCATTCACCATTTATGATCACAACCTTGAAATATTAAATTCATATAACAAAGTTAATCTGGTTCCCTTTGGTGAATTTTTACCTTTTGAAAAAATGCTGAACTTTATTGGACTCAAGACAATAACTAATAATTATCAATCTTATTCAAGAGGAAAAAAAAGAAATATCATAGAAGTGAATAAAATTGATTTTTCAATAAGACTATTACCACTTATTTGTTACGAAATAATTTATACAGGTAATATTTTTAATAGCAGAGATTTTGATTTTATTGTAAATATTTCTGAAGATGGTTGGTTTGGTCAGTCTATAGGTCCTCATCAACATTTTGCGCACAGTATTTATAGAGCTATTGAAAGTGGCAAATATGTTTTAAGATCTGCTAATAATGGACTAGCCGCAATTGTTAATCCCTTAGGAATTGTTGAAAAAAAAGTTAACGTAAATCAATCTGGTTTTATCGATTTAATTGAAACAAAAAAAATAGAACCAACAATATTTTCAAAATATGGAAATAAAATTTTTCTATTAATTATTTTGTTGTATATTTTTTTGATATTTTCATTTAATAGAATTAAAAATGAGTGATTTAAAAAATTATCTTTTTACCAGTGAATCCGTTTCTGAGGGTCACCCAGATAAAGTATCAGATAGAATTTCAGATATGGTTGTTGATACTTATATTTCTCGAGACCCATATTCCAGAGTTGCTTGTGAGACGTTGACAACAACTAATAAGGTTGTTTTAGCTGGCGAGGTAAGAGGGCCCGAAGTTGAAAAAGATGAATTAATTGAAAAAGTTAGAGGTTGTATAAAAGATATTGGTTATGATCAAAAAGGCTTTACCTGGAAAGATGCAACTAAAATAGAAAGTCATTTACATTCTCAATCAGCTGATATTGCTATCGGAGTTGACTCATCTGGTAATAAAGATGAGGGAGCTGGGGACCAAGGTATTATGTTTGGTTATGCATGTAATGAGACTAAAGAATTAATGCCAGCACCAATTCTCTATTCACACAAAATTTTAAGATTAATGGCAGAGGATAGAAAATCAGGAAAACTTAAAAATATTGAACCAGACTCTAAGAGCCAAGTAACATTTGAATATGTTGACGGAAAACCTTCAAAAGTAAAATCAGTTGTGATTTCATCTCAACATTCAGCTGATGTAAATCAAGCACATGTAAGAGATTTGTTGAGACCTTATTTATCAAAATCTATTCCTAAAAATTTTCTTGAAAATTTTGATGAAAATGAATTCTATGTTAATCCAACAGGTAATTTTGTTATTGGTGGTCCTGATGGTGATTGTGGTTTAACGGGTAGGAAAATTATAGTTGATACATATGGTGGAGCGGCACCCCACGGTGGCGGTGCTTTTTCTGGAAAAGACCCAACAAAAGTTGATAGATCTGCAGCTTATGCAGCGAGGTATATTGCTAAAAATATCGTAGGCTCTAAAATTACAAATAAATGTTTAATTCAATTAGCTTATGCTATTGGGGTGTCAAAACCTTTGTCTATTTATGTAAACTTATTTGATAATGATATTGATAAAAATAGATTTGTTATTAAAAAAATTGAAGATAATTTCGATTTAAGCCCAAGAGGAATTAGAGAAATGTTGAAACTTAATAAACCAATATATGAAAAAACTGCTGCTTACGGTCATTTTGGTAGAATGGAAGAAAGTGATGGTTCATTTTCATGGGAAAAAACAGATAAAACAAGCGTTTTTTCAAAATAGTTTCTGTTGAATTAAATAAAAACTTTACTATATTCCAGTTACATTATTGAACTTTATAAAATGGGCTTTAGCCCATTTTTTTTTGGAGCAAACTAAAATATGTTAAATAAAAGAGCTGATAAACTTGAATTATTAAGGATTGCCGAGGCAGTAGCACTGGAAAAGTCCATTGATAAAGAACTTATAATTAATTCAATGGAAATAGGAATAGCGAAAGCAGCAAAATCTAAATTTGGTCAAGAAAATGAAATTAAAGTTTTGATAAATAGGGATAATGGTAACATAGAAATTTTTAGAAAATTAATTGTTTCAGAAAATCCTGAAAACTCCAATACAGAAATCAAAATCGAGGATGCGATAAATCTAAATATAAGTAACAAAGGTAAATCAGTTGGAGATGAAGTTTTACAACCATTACCTTCGTTTGATTTTGGTCGTATTGCAGCTCAAATAGCTAAGCAGGTAATTAGCTCAAATGTGAGGGATGCTGAGCGTGATAGACAATTTAGTGAGTTTATTGATAAAAAAGATAGCATATTAAGTGGAATAGTAAAAAGGTTAGAATTCGGCAATGTGATTGTGGATTTAGGTAGAACCGAATCTATCATTCAAAAGAATGAGCTTATACCTAGAGAGATAATTAAGGCAGGAGATAGAATAAAAGCCTATTGTTTTGATGTTAGAAGAGAACAGCGTGGCCAACAAATATTTTTGTCTAGAGCTCATCCAAAGTTTATGGAAAAATTATTTATACAAGAAGTACCTGAAATTTATGACGGCCTTATAGAAATTAAATCCTCCTCAAGGGATCCAGGTAGCAGGGCAAAGATTTGTGTAAAAGCAGTTGATACTTCATTAGATCCTGTTGGAGCATGTGTAGGTATGAGAGGTTCAAGAGTGCAGGCTGTAGTGAATGAACTTCAAGGAGAAAAAATAGACATTGTGAATTGGTCAGAAGATCCAGCAATTTTAGTTTCAAATGCACTGTCCCCTGCTGATGTGCTAAGAGTTAATGTTGATACTGAAAGAAAAAAGCTAGACGTTATTTTGACTGAAGAAAATTTAAGTAAAGCTATTGGAAGAAGAGGTCAAAATGTTCGATTAGCAACAAAGCTTTTGAATTATGAAATTAATATTATGACTGACCAAGAGGACTCAGAGAAAAGGCAGATTGAGTTTAAGGAAAAAACTGAAAATTTTGTTAAAAATCTTGAATTAGATGAAACTCTAGGGCAATTGCTGGTTGCTGAGGGTTTTTCGACAATTGACGATATTAAAGATAGTTCATCTGAACAATTGTTAAAGATAGAAGGTATAGAGGAAGACACTGCAAAAGCATTAATTGAAAGGGCAAAAGAATTTCATGTGAGAGACCAAGAAGATATTTCAAAAAGGATAAAAGAACTTGGTCTTGAAGAGTCTTTAATCAACCTTAAAGGCCTAACACCAGGAATGTTGGTTACATTAGGTGAAAAAAAAATATTAACTCTAGAGGATTTTGCAGATTTAGCTTCTGATGAATTAACAGGTAGTTATGATGTTATTAGAGGTTCAAAAGTTAAAATAGAGGGTTATCTTGAAGATTTTGCATTATCAAAAGAGGAGGCAGATAGTTTGATAATGTCTGCAAGAGAAATAGCTTATAAAGATTGAGTGATGACATATGGAGAACAAAAAATTAAAGCTAACAATTTCTGGAAAACCAAAAAAATCTTTTAAGAATTTTGAAACTTCAAAATCGCAAGGAAAACAATCTGTTATAATCGATAAAACTCAAAATAAGTTTGCTAAAAAAGGAAGCTCATTTAGGCCTAATAAAACAAAGTTCTCAACAAAACTTAAAGTAAACACAAATGATTTTGAAAAAAGAAAACTTGCTGAACAGAGAGCTACGAAAAGGCTAAAAGATGATGCAGTTACAAAAGATAAAAAGATCAAATCTGGTATAAAAAAAAGAGAGGTAAAACTTACAGTTTCAAGAGCATTAAGTGATGAAATAGAGGCAAGAGAGCGAAGTTTAGCCTCAGTCAAGAGGGCAAGAGAAAAAGAAAATAAAATTCAGAATAAAGATCAAAATAAGGATAACCTCAAACCAATAAAGAGAGATATTAATATACCTGAAGCTATAACAGTAAGAGAGTTAGCGAATAGAATGGCTGAGCAATCAAGTAATGTAATTAAGCACTTATTTGGAATGGGTGTTACTGTCACAATTAACCAAACACTTGCAGCTGATACAGCAGAATATTTGGTAAAAGAATTTGGTCATAATCCAATAAGAGAAGAAAAAGCAGAGGAAATAATTAAAAAAATTAAAGCATCTAGAACTGAAAATTTAAAAAATAGACCCCCAATTGTAACTGTAATGGGTCACGTTGATCATGGTAAAACTTCTGTGCTTGATGTCTTGAGAAGTGCGAATGTTGTTTCGGGCGAATTTGGTGGAATTACACAACATATTGGAGCCTATCAAATAGAAAGCCAAGGAAATAAATTAACTTTTATAGATACACCAGGACATGCAGCCTTTACAGAAATGAGGGCAAGGGGATCTAAATTAACTGACTTAGTTGTATTGGTAGTTGCAGCAGATGATGGAGTAAAACCACAGACAGTAGAGTCCATTAAACATGCTAAAGCAGCCAATGTTCCGATAGTAGTAGCAATAAATAAGTGTGATTTACCAGAAGCCGATCCACAAAAGATAAAAAATCAATTATTAGAACACGAATTAATTGCAGAAGATTTATCTGGAGACACCTTAATGGTAGAAATATCAACTAAGACAAAAAAAAATTTGGACAAATTAGTTGAGTCAATAATTCTTCAAGCTGAAATACTAGATCTTAAAACTGATTTTGAATCTAAAGCAACAGGTATTGTTTTAGAATCTAAAATAGATATTGGCAGAGGACCAGTCGCAAATATAATTGTTACAACAGGAATGCTTAAAAAAGGAGATTTTTTTGTTAGTGGTTTAAAATGGGGTAAAGTGAGAGCGATCATAAATGACAAGGGTCAAAATATTGATACAGCTTCCCCTTCGACACCGGTAGAAATTTTAGGAATCAATGGTGCATCAAAGGCTGGAGATGATTTTATTGTTTTAGAGACTGAGAAAGAAGCTAAAACGTTAAGTGAAAATAGAGATAAAGAAAAAAAGGTTGGGGAAAATCCCTTATCTTTTGCAACCCAAGAATCTGCATTCTCCAATAATTTATCAAAAGAATTAAATTTAATAATTAAATCAGATGTACACGGATCTTCAGAAGCAATTAAAAATGCAATAAGTCAAATCACACATGATGAAGTTAAACCAAAAATAATTTTAGCTGATATAGGTATGGTTACAGAGACAGATGTAACTTTAGCAAAAGCATCTAATGCTGTTCTTATTGCATTTAATGTTAAACCAAGCAAAGAAGCAAAGAAGCTTGCAGAAAATGAAAAAATAAAGATTTCATCTTATAACATAATTTATGAAGTTTTAGACTTCATTAAAAAAAAGATGTCAGGATTATTATCACCAGATCTTCAAGAAAAAATTACTGGTACAGCACAAATTTTGGAAATTTTTAAAGTTTCAGGAGCTGGCAAAGTTGCAGGATCAAAAGTGACAGATGGAGAAATTAATAGCTCATCAGATGTTAGAATTATAAGAGATGGTAGTATTATTTATACTGGAAAAGTTTCCTCGATATTTAGAGAGAAAAATCAAGTTAAACAAGTCAGTGGGGGTCAAGAGTGTGGTATTACAGTCAAAGATTATATGGATTTCCAAAAAAATGATACAATTGAGGCTTTTAGTGTTACTTCTACAGAAAGGTCAATTTAATGGCAGATCGAATAGGAAAACCAGTATCTCAAAGACAGCTTAGAGTTGGAGAAATGATTAAGCAGTCTTTAAGCATGATTTTTATAAGAAATGAGGCTAAGGTGCCAAATTTAGAAACAAATACTATTACTGTAACTGAGGTAAGAATGAGTCCAGATTTAAAAATTGCTAAAGCTTATGTTCTTCCACTAGGAGGAAAAGATGCAGAAGAAGCAGTAAATATTTTAAAAGAATACTCATTTTTAATTAGAAAAATTTTATCACAAAAAGTGGCCATGAAATTTTTACCGAAATTACTTTTTAGAAAAGATGAGTCTTTTGAGTATGCAGAAAAAATAGAAAATTTAATAAAACAAACAAATAAATAGGAAAAATAAAGAATGAGTAAAAAAGCACAAGAATTAGCAATGCATGATAAGGACACTGGTTCATCAGAAGTTCAAATTGCTTTGCTAACTGAAAAAATTGAAACGCTCTCTAAACACATTAAACAATTCAAAAAAGATAAACATTCATCTGTAGGATTGTTGAGAGCCGTCAATAGAAGAAAAAAATTGTTAGAGTATTTAAAAAATAATAAATTGGACTCTTACAAAAATGTACTGTCGAAACTGAATTTGAGAAAATAGAAGTCAAGATAGATAGAACGGAATGGAACGAAAAGAACGAAACGAAATGGAAATGAAATGTTTAAAGTATATAAGAAGGAAATTGAAGTAGCAGGTAAGAAAATAAGTTTAGAAACAGGTAAAGTAGCAAGACAAGCAGACGGAGCAATTGTAGCAACATGTGGAGAGACAGTTGTTTTAGCAACAGTGGTGGGAGCAAAAAAAGTAAATCCAGACATGGATTATTTTCCATTATCTGTGAACTATCAAGAAAAGTATTATGCAGCTGGAAAAATTCCAGGTGGATATTTTAAAAGGGAAGCAAGGCCAACTGAAAGCGAAACGTTAATTTCAAGATTAATTGACAGACCTATTAGACCACTATTTCCAGATGAATTTAAAAATGAGGTTCAATTGTTACCAACTGTAATTTCTTATGATAAAGAAAATGAAGCTGATATTTTATCTATTACAGCGTCTTCAGCAGCATTAGCAATTTCAGGCATGCCATTTATGGGGCCAGTAGGAGCTTCTAGAGTTGGTTATATTGATGGCAAATATGTTTTAAACCCATCAAAGACTGATTTGGAAAAATCAAAATTAGATTTAGTTGTAGCAGGCACAAAAGATGCTGTGTTAATGGTTGAATCTGAAGCAAGCGGTTTAACAGAGGAAGAAATGTTAAATGCAGTTAAATTTGGTCATGAAGGTTTTGTTCCTGTGATTGAAATGATTGAGGAACTCGCAAAAGAATGTAGAAAACCAGAATGGACTGTTGAAATGAAAGATCTTTCGGAAGTGAAGAAAAAACTTGAAGAAACATTTACTGAAGATCTTAAAAAAGCTTTTGCGACCAGAGATAAACAAGATAGATCAAACCAAATTTCAGAGATCACTGATAAAGCAAAAAAACTTTATGAGGAGGATGAAAATTATACTGATCTTGATGTAAATTCTGAGCTTAAAAATCTTGAAAAAACAATAGTAAGGACTGACATTCTTAAAAATAAAAACAGAATTGATGGTAGAGGATTATCTGATGTTAGACCTATTTCTTGTGAGGTAGGAATTTTACCAAGAACTCATGGCTCGGCTTTATTTACTAGGGGAGAAACACAAGCAATTGTAACTGCAACTTTAGGAACCTCAGATGATGAACAAAGAATCGAAAGCTTAGATGGATTACAAAGAGAAAGGTTTATGCTTCACTATAATTTTCCACCGTTCTCAGTTGGTGAAACAGGTAGAATAGGAACTGGTAGAAGAGAAATAGGACATGGTAAATTAGCTTGGAGAGCTATTCACTCTTCATTACCATCAAGTGAGTCATTTCCTTATACATTTAGAGTTGTCTCAGAAATTACAGAATCTAACGGCTCTTCATCAATGGCTACTGTTTGTGGAACATCACTTGCATTAATGGATGCGGGTGTGCCGATCAAAGAACCTGTTGCAGGTATCGCAATGGGATTGATTAAAGAAGGAGATGAGTTTAGTGTCTTATCAGATATTTTAGGTGATGAAGATCATCTTGGGGATATGGATTTTAAAGTAGCTGGAACTAAGAATGGAATTACTTCACTTCAAATGGATATTAAAATCACTGGAATTACCTTTGAAATTATGGAACAGGCATTAAATCAAGCAAAAGATGGAAGAATTCATATTTTAGGTGAAATGAATAAAGCATTATCAGCTTCAAGATCAGATGTTGGAAAACACACTCCAAAAATGGAAAAAATTAATGTTGATAAAAAAGACATTGCTGCCGTAATTGGAAAAGGAGGAGCTACAATAAGAGAGATTGTAGAAAAATCAGGTGCGAAAGTTGATGTTAATGATGAGGGCGTAGTGACAGTTGCTGCACCAGATGAAGAAGCTAGAAATATTGCTATGCAAATGATTAAAGATATTACTGCTAAAGCTGAATTGAATAAAATTTATTCAGGTAAAGTAATGAAAATTATGGAATTTGGTGCATTTGTAAACTTTTTAGGCAAGCAAGATGGACTTGTTCATATTTCTGAACTAGCGGATAAAAGAGTTGCTAAAGTTACTGATGTTGTCAAAGAAGGTGATGAGGTAAAAGTAAAAGTGATTGGATTTGATAGAGGAAAGGTAAAACTTTCTATCAAACAAGCTTAGGTTTAAAATGTAAATCAAGAAATAAGTAGAATAATTAGAATTATTTTATGAGAGTTGCTGTTCTAAGTTTGATTATTTTATTATTTTTATTTAACAGTAATAAAGTTTATTCAGGCACAGTTACTATGCCTTCAACTTTAACAACTGATACAACTGATTTTGTTTTATTATCAAGTTCAGGAACAACACCTAGTATTAGTGGTTACACGGGAACTCTTCTCGTTTCAGCAGTAGCATCGGATGGAAATATAAAGGTAACGTCTGTTACTAATTTATTGCAGGCCGCGGGCTATTGTAATTATCCAAGTGATAATTCAAGTGTACCTTCTCAGTGTACAGGTAATTCTCTTACAGAAATAGGTTTTAGAGGAAGTCAAGATGATATTAATAATGCACTTGCAACATTATCATTCAAAGGCGATGGTGCTGCTGGATCACCTACAATTACTGTTGCTGTAACTCCAGCAGGTACTAATTATTTTTCAGGCAATGGTCATTATTATCAACTTGTAACTGGAAATATTAATTGGATTAATGCAAAAACTGCAGCAGAAGCCTCAACTTACGAAGGTTTAACAGGTTATCTTGTAACAATTACAAGTGCAGCTGAAAATAATTTTATTAAAAATAAAATTGCCACCAATACTTGGATTGGTGGATCTGATGATGCAACATATACATCTAATACCCATCCAGCCATAACTAGTGGTGGCGCAGGTAATTCTACTCCACATGGACTAGCTGGTGAGGGTACTTGGGAATGGGTTTCTGGACCAGATAATGGAAAAACTTTTCACTGCCAGGAAAAAATTGAACCTAAAGCTGATCCTGCTCATCCAGATTGCACGGTAGCATCAGGATATGAATATGTAAATTGGCTAAATAATGAACCTAACGATCATCATAGTGATAGGGATGGGCAAGAAAACTGTGCTCATATGTATGGCTCTGGAGACAACAAAGGTAAATGGAATGATTTACCTTGTACTAATACAGTTGGAGCATATGTAATTGAATATGGTGGAACAGCTGGCGAAAGCGCTACCGTAAGCGGTCAAACGACATTAACAATTAATTCAACGGAAGCTAGCGGCAGTACTTACACCGCGTTCAATGATAAACAAGTAAGTGGAATGATAAACGCTCAAACAGAATATGCTAAAAGATTTATGTTTAATACTACCAATCAAGTCATGCGTAGAATGGAACAGTTTAGAAGAGTTGGAATTAATAAATCAACTCGAATTAAAGATATGAGATTAACTCTTGCCAATGATCAAAATAATTACAGTAAACAAATACCAACTGAATTATTTGATTATTACATTGATGAATATAAAAATTTATCTGCAAAAAATGTTGATGATTTAATTAGTAAACTTCCATTAACAAAATATTTAAAAGAAAATTATAATATGACACCCAAGGATTGGGCATTTTGGACAGCTGGCTCAATTAATAAGGGTAGACTTAATCTTAGCTCAGTTGGTGATTTAGGAATAATAAATAGAACTGAGAGTTTTATAGTAGGTGCAGATGTTAATTATGATAAGGGTTCTTTATTTGGACTTGCTTTAAGACATGAAGATGATCAATCTGATATAGGCACTAAAGATAGTACTGGATTTTTAGCAAGATCTAATAATTTTTCTCTATATAATACCTGGCAAGGATCTGAAAAAAATTATATTGACTCTTTTTTAGGATTTGGAAAAACTACTTACGCTACAACACGTATTGTTGATCTCGCAAACCCTTCTAATGTTGTAAAAGGTAAATTCAAGGCAAAACAAGTTTTTGGTTCGGTTAAATATAATTTCAAGAATGTCCATAAAAATTATAAATTTCACAATTATTCCAAATTTGATTTTGGTTTTGTAAATTTTGATGGATATTCTGAGACAGGTAGCAGTAGTTCAAAGTTAAAATTTGGTAAAAGAGAACTTGAAACATCATCAATTTCTGTAGGATCTGCCA
>CACJUF010000014.1 GCA_902596515.1 uncultured Pelagibacteraceae bacterium | reverse complement strand
GGAGTAAATGAGTACTGAAAATTTTAAAAATAAATTTTTTAAAGCAAATGAGCTAAGTAAATGTCCTTTTACAGGAGCAGGCACACCTGCAAAGTTTTCTGCAGGAAGAGGTCAAACAGTAAGAGACTTCTGGCCAAATAGTTTGAATTTAAAAATTCTAAGTCAGCATTCTGATTTATCTAACCCTATGGATAAAAAATTTAATTACGCAAAAGAATTTAAAAAACTTAATTACAAAGCGCTAAAAAAAGATTTAAAAAAATTAATGACAGATTCACAGGAATGGTGGCCTGCAGATTATGGTCATTATGGTCCTTTATTTATCCGATTAGCTTGGCACGCTGCAGGAACTTACAGGACTGGTGATGGTAGAGGCGGTGCCGGTACTGGCAACCAAAGATTTGCTCCGCTTAATTCATGGCCAGATAACGTGAATTTAGATAAAGCAAGGTTACTTTTATGGCCGATCAAAAAAAAGTATGGAAGAAAAATTTCATGGGCAGATTTATTTATATTAGTTGGAAATGTAGCATTAGACTCAATGGGTTTTAAAACTTTTGGTTTTGGTGCAGGTAGAACAGACATCTGGGAACCAGAAGATGATATTTATTGGGGTTCAGAAAAAGAAATGCTAGGTGTTGAGAGATACAGTGGAAAAAGAGATCTAGAGCAGCCTTTAGGCGCTTCTCATATGGGCTTGATTTATGTAAATCCACAAGGTCCAGACGCAAATCCAGATCCACTACTAGCAGCACACGACATCAGAGAGACATTTGGAAGAATGGCTATGAACGATTATGAAACAGCAGCTTTAGTTGCTGGAGGACATACATTTGGAAAATCTCACGGAGCAGCATCAGAGTCTTATAAAGGTCCAGATCCCGAAGCTTCAAAACTTCAAGATCAGTCTACTGGATGGAATAGTGGATATAAATCTGGAAAAGGTGTCGACACAATAAGCAGTGGTATCGAAGGTGCTTGGACTCAAAATCCTACTAAGTGGGATATGGGTTATTTAGATTGTTTATACGGTCATGATTGGGAATTAACAAAAAGTCCAGCCGGAGCTCATCAATGGACTCCAAAGAAAAATGGTCAAAAAATTAAAATGGTTCCCGACGCGCATCAAAAAGGTGTGCTTCATCCACCAATGATGCAAACAACAGATATATCAATGAAAGTTGATCCGAGTTATGGACCAATTACGAAGCACTTTCATCAAAACCCTAAAGAGTTTCATGACGCATTTGCTCGGGCATGGTTTAAATTAACTCATAGAGATATGGGTCCAAGAGTTTGTTACTTAGGTAATGAAGTTCCAAAAGAGCAATTAATTTGGCAAGATCCGATTGATAAACCAAAGTACAAACTTAAATCAAAAGATATAAAAGATTTAAAAAACAAAATTTCTAAATCAAAAATATCAATTTCGGATTTAGTTTCTACTGCATGGGCATCAGCTTCAACTTTTAGAGGATCAGATAAAAGAGGTGGTGCTAACGGTGCAAGAATAATGCTAGAACCACAAAAAAACTGGTCTGTGAATAATCCTAAGAAATTATCGACTGCAATTAAAGCTTTAAATAAAATTAAAGATCAATTTGATAACAAAAAGAAAAGTGTATCAATGGCAGACTTGATTGTCTTAGCAGGTGGTGTTGGTATTGAGATGGCTGCTAAAAAGGCAGGGCATAAAGTTAATGTTCCATTTTCAGCAGGCAGAGGAGATGCAAGACAGGATCAAACCGATATTCATTCTTTTGGTCTTCTTGAGCCTCAGGCAGATGGTTTTAGAAACTATCTAAATGGCGGAGCTTCAAATGTCTCAGCAGAAGAAAAATTAGTTGATAAAGCACAACTAATGGGTCTGACTGCACCAGAAATGACAGCACTTATAGGCGGTATGAGAGTTTTAAATACTAACTATGACGGTTCAAATTATGGTGTTTTTACAAATAAACCTGGTTCTCTTACTAACGATTATTTCGTAAATCTATTAGACATGAATACTACATGGAAAGAGGAAGATAAATCAGAACAAACTTTTGTTGGAAAAGATAGAAAAACTCAAAAAACTAAATGGAAAGCAACAAGAGTTGATTTGATTTTTGGTTCAAATTCTCAACTAAGAGCTCTTGCAGAAGTTTATGCCTGTGAGGACTCAAGTGAAAAATTTGTTAAAGATTTTATAGCTGCATGGGTAAAAGTTATGAATTCTGATCGATTTGATTTGAAATTAAATTAAATTTGAAAAAAAGATAAAGTTATATGGCAACAACAAATTTCGAGGATTTTTACGAAGTTCCAAATTTAAATTTTGACATTTCAAAGTTAAAAGATGACTTAGATAAAATTTTGAAATTAAAAAAGTTTAATACACCAGGTGTTACACATTTTGGTGCAATCCCATTAAACCAAATTCCAAATGATAAAAGCTCGATTGAAGGGAGCAATATTAGAGGAAAATATTGGACAATTGCAGATGAAACTGGAAAAGAGGTTTCAAGAGATGTTGATATAGATGAGTCTAAATATACACAATTAATACCTGAATTTGAAAATACATACTTTGCAGAAGTTTACAAAGTTCTAAGCAAGAGATTTAAATTGGGAAGAGTTAGGCTTTTATTAAAAGAGCCTAGATCAACTTTGAGTTGGCACAAAGATCCAGAATGTAGGCTTCATGTGCCTATAATCACAAACAAAGGGTGTTCAATGGTTATAGAGAATGTCGCTAAACATTTACCCGCAGATGGGAAAGTTTGGATTACAAATAACACTAAATATCATAATTTTTTTAATGGAGGTGAACAGGCTAGAATACACCTAGTGGCTTGTGTTCTTGAGAGTCCTTTTAAAAACTGATGGAAATTACTAAAGGCATATTTCAAGCATCCCAAAATATTTATCATAACAATAAAGGCTCTTTACTTAGAACTGTAATTTATACAATCGGACACTTTGCAATTGCGATTACAGTTTTAATGATAGTAGCAGATGTTTCTTTTAAAATTGCACTGACAGATGCAATTGTTGAACCAATTGCAAATTCAATTTGGTATTTTATTTTAGATAAATGGTGGACAAGCAAATCCAAAAAATAATTTGATCGAATACCCTAAAAAATAAGCAATTAGTAATCATTCGCAAAAAAGTTTCGATAATAATAATCATTCGCATGGATAATTATTGAAATAAATTTATTTATGATTAATTTTTTCACCATGCAAATAGAAAATTATAACTGTAAAAAATGTGGACTAACAATTTCCTCAACTTGTTCCAAGTGTGATAAAATTGTTGATGTTGAAGTTCTTGATGATGGTTGTATTGTTCAGAAAACAAAATGTTTAGACTGTGCAAATGCCCCTGTAATCAAGGATGTTTGCGAACAACAAAAGTAGTTTAGCATTAAAAAATCTAAGCCGAGTAGATTAAGATTAATTTACACCCCAGGAATTTTCTATTTTTACCCAACCCTTAAAGCTTCCAGTTTTCACCTTACACCAATCATCATTACAATTCTGTATTAACAAAACTCTTCCCTTTTCTATTTTTGCTAAAGGTTTTGAAAAATTCGTTGGCTTGCTAAACAAAATTTTATCGATATTTGGTATTAAAGAATTTACCTTTTTGAGTTGAGAGACATGTATCCATCCACTATTATTTTTGAGATCAATAATCCTTCTAAAATTTTCTTTCTTATCAATTTGCTTAATAGGTAAATTAACTTTTTTATAGATGTATTTAATAGGATACTCAAACCCTGGACCATATCTTACATTTACTTTATTTTTTTTTAATGAAAGAAAAGTATCATTTGCAAAAACATTTAATGGAAAAAAAATCCAGAGTAAGATTAAAAAATATAAATTTTTCATTATTAGGTTGTATCTATTTTCTATTAAATTTAACTTTTCTAAAATTAAGATTTAAAAGATCAATAATTAATATTTGATTCTTCAAAGTTTGCCCAATTTTCATAATCATTTTTAAGGCTTCATTTGCTTGAGTTGTTCCTACAATTGATGCAGTTGTGCCAAGAACTCCCTCAAATTCACAATTTAGGTCATTGTCTGAAATTTCATTTTCTTGGTAGAAATTTTTTAAAGAAGCTGTTTTTTTATCGTTAAAATCAAATGTAAATACATGACCATCGAATTTACTGATTGCTCCCGTTACCAATTTTTTTTTCAACTTTACACAGAAATCATTAATTAAAAATTTTGTTTTAAAATTATCTGAACCATCAATGATTATTTCATAATCTTTAATTATATTTTTGATATTATTTTTATTGAGTCTTGATTTGTAAGTTTTAATTTTAGTAGATGGATTTATTTCCCTCAGTTTTTTTGCGGCTACACCGACTTTTGATTTTTTTATGTCTTTAGAAGTAAATAGGCTTTGTCTGTGTATATTAGAAAGATTAATGATATCATTATCAACAAGACCAATAGTACCAATACCAGCTCTTACTAGATTTTCTGCGGCAGGACAACCTAATCCTCCAACACCAACGATTAAAATTTTAGACGATAAAATTTTTTTTTGACCTTTCGCACCTATATTTTTTAAAACTAATTGTCTTGAGAATCTTTCAATTTGAGATTTGTTAAGATTTTCTCTCATTTACCAGTTGAACCAAAACCACCTGTTCCTCTTATTGAATCTGGAAGTTCATTTGTTTCTTCTAGATCCATTTTTATAACTGGAGTTAAAATCATTTGAGCAATTCTATCATTGTTATTGATCCTAAAACTTTCATTACCATGATTAAATAAAATAACTTTTATTTCTCCTCTATAATCACTATCAATTGTACCAGGTGTATTTAAAACACTAATATTGCTTTTTGCCGCTAATCCTGACCTTGGCCTTATTTGAATTTCATATTCTTTAGGAAATGCAACTGATAATCCAGTTGGTACTAGGCATGATTCTCCTGGCTTTAATTCAATTGATTTATCTATATATGCCATTAGATCCATGCCAGATGCGCCATCAGTTTTATATGATGGTAATTTTGCAGAAGGTTTTAATTTTTTTACTAGAACTTTAATCATTAGTTTAAATGATCAATGATTTTTTCAACTAATTCATCTGAAATTTCTGATTTAGATTTATATTTAAGTCTTTCTATTTTTTTATTTTTATAAAGAATTGATACTTCATTAAAATCTGATTCAAAACCAATTGATTTATTTGATACATCATTTGCAACTATCCAGTCACAATTTTTTTCACTTAGTTTTTTATTAGCATAATTTTCTAAATCATTCGTTTCAGCTGCGAAGCCTACCACAAGTTTTGGTCTTAAGGAGTTATGATTAGAGACATAATCAAGAATATCGACATTTTTTTCCAAATCTAAACTAATTTCATCCTGTTTCTTTATTTTTGTTTTAGAAATTTCTTTCACTTTATAATCACACACTGCTGCTGAAAATATTGCAACTTCGGCTGGTAAACTTTTAAGCGTCGATTGAAACATTTCTTCAGCGGTTTCAACTTTGATCAAATTGATATCATTATTTATTTCTAAGTTTGTTGGTCCTGAAATTAAAGTTGTTTCAAAACCCTTTTTTGATAATGCTTTCGCAATTTCATAGCCTTGTTTACCACTTGATTTATTTGATATATATCTTACTGGATCAATGTACTCTTTTGTTGGTCCTGCGGTCACAATTGCCTTTAATTTATTTTTTCGTTTTAAATTTTTGAAATAAATTTTAAGCTTTTCTATTATCTCTTTTGGTTCCGACATTTTACCTTCACCGTATTCTCCACATGCCATATCCCCAATTTCAGGGCCAATTAATTCATAGTTGTAGGTTTTTAGTTTTCTTATATTTTGTTTAGTAGATTGATGTTCCCACATCCTCACATTCATTGCAGGAGCAATAAAAATTTTTTTGTTTGAAGCAAGAGCAACAGTTGAAGCTAAATCATCTGAACTTCCACTAGCAAGTTTAGATATTGTATTAGCTGTTGCAGGGGCAATTAAAATGAGATCTGCCCATCTTGAAAGACTAATATGGTCCATTTCTACCTCATTTTCTATACTAAAAAGATCTTGATAAACTTTAGATTGAGATAATGAAGTAATTGAAAGAGGCGTCACAAATTCAGCACCACTTTTAGTAAGAATTGTTTTTATAATTACACCATCCTTTTTTAAAAGTCTGATTAATTCAAGACTTTTATATGCAGCTATACCTCCACAAATTATTAATAAGATTTTTTTATTATTCAAGTTACCCATGGAGTGAATTAAAATACCAATAGACCAAAAATTACAAGGACTAAAAAGCCAATAATAGATTGATTTCTAAAAGAAGTCATTTCTGATTTTTTTGTATTCAAAGCAGTATAGGAGTTTGAATTTTGTGGAATTTGACCGCTAGCTAAATATGTTAGAGCTTGATTAGCTTTGTCCATTATTTCCGGAAATTCCGGTAATCTTTTAATCACTTCAGATGTACTTTGAATTGTTTCATTGATTGTGGTCATAGGATCTTTTGTTTCTCTTAACCAATTCTCTAGAACAGGTTTAGATGTAGTCCAAATGTTTGTATTTGGATTTAATTTTCTGGCTACTCCCTCCACAACAACCATTGTTTTTTGGAGCATCAGAAGCTGGGGTTGTGTTTGCATGTTAAATTTTTCTGTAACATCAAATAATTGTTTTAATAATTTTCCACCAGAAATATCTTTTACTGTTTGACCAAAAATTGGTTCACCAATTGATCTTAGGGCTTGAGCAAGGTCATCAATTGGAACCTCTTTAGGAACCAGTCCAGCAACTAAATGCACTTCTGCTACTTTACGATAATCTCTTTGAATAAAACCAAATAATATTTCTGCCAAAAATCTTTTACTCATTTTATCAAGTCTACCCATTATTCCAAAATCAATTGGAACTATATGACCATTATTATCTATAAATATATTTCCTTGATGCATATCAGCGTGAAAAAAACCATCTCTCACTGCATGTCTTAGAAAATTTTGAATAATGTCGTTTGCGATTTTTTCAGTATTTAAATTTCTTTTTTTTAGCTCCTCAGTTTCCCTAATAGAAATTCCGTCAACCCAATCTAATGTCATTACACTTTCACTTGTAAAATTCCAATAAATTTCTGGAACTCTAAACCCAACATCATTTTTAGTATTTTCTGCGTATTCATTAGCTGCAGCTGCTTCAAATCTTAAATCCATTTCTAAATTTGTTATTTCTTTAAGTAAAAAAACTACTTCGACCAATTTTAACCTTTTTGTCTTTTTAATAAATGACTCCATTAAAAAAGCAAAAAGCATAATTGCATCAATCTCATCATTAAAAATTTTCTTTATGTTTGGACGTAAAATTTTTATAGCAACATCCTTGATAGTCCCGTTGTCGTTGATTTGAGCTTTATGGACTTGAGCTATTGAAGCTGCTGCAATTGGCTCACTTAAATTTATAATTGAATTATATGTTTCCTGTCCTAAATCATTTTTTATGATTTCTTGAGCTTGTATTATTGGAAACGGTGGCAACTTATCTTGAAGATTTTCTAGTTGTTTTGAGAGATTCTCTCCAATTATATCTGGCCGCGTAGCTAAGAATTGTCCAAGTTTTATAAAGGTTGTGCCCATAGACTCTAAGGAATCCGATAAGCGCTCACCCTCACTTTTAATTGAACCCTTTTTTTTAGGTGAAAAAGATATTGCTAAAAATTTAAATAGCAATGTTATTGCTAGTGGTGGCTTTTGAAATTTTGAGATTATCTCTAATATATCTGAACTAGCTATTTTTCGTCCAAGTTTAAATAAAGTAATAAATTTTTTTATCATTAAACTTTCCAACCACTATGTATAGATATTATTCCATTGGAGAAGTTCCTGTAATTGCATTTTTGAAATTTATTCGTTTTCATATATTCTAAAAGCTCTTCTTGATTGACAAAATTATCAATACTTTCGATTAGATAATCATAGGGTTCTCTTTGTCCAACAACGTATTTACCAATTAAAGGAATTAATTTAGAATATTTTTTATAGATAAATTCTAAATTATTATTCTGTATTTTGGAAAATTCTAAACAAAAAAATCTTCCACCTTTTTTTAAAACTCTATACGCTTCTGATAGAGATTTATCCAAATCCTTTGTATTTCTTAATCCAAAACTAATAGTATAAAAATCAAATGAATTACTTTTAAGAGGAAGTTTTTCTGCACTGGATATTATCCATTTTACATTTTTATAATTTTTAAGCTTCTCTTTTCCTTTAGCCACCATTCCTTTATTTGGATCTATACAAGTAATATAATTGTTAATATCTGTGTTATCTAAATAAAGTTTACCTATATCCCCAGTACCACAAGCAACATCAATCAAGCTTTTATTTTTCGATGGTCCCATCATATTGATTAAGTTTTTTTTCCACAGTCTATGTATTCCAAATGACATAAAATCATTCATTAAATCATATCTATCAAAAACTTGATCAAATACACCCTGAACTAACCCTTTTTTATTTTGAAGATGTTGTTGCATTTTTAATTAATTATTCATTTAATATAATAGTAAATGCCAGAATTACCAGAAGTAGAAATAGTCCGACAATCTTTATTAAAAAATATAAAGGGTAAAAAAATCAATAAAGTTTTGGTTAGAAACAGAAACTTAAGATTTAAATTGAAAACCTCCTTTGAAAAAAAGCTGAAAAATAAATTTATTTCAAATATCAAAAGATTCTCAAAATATTTGATTATTGAGCTGGAAAATAAAAGTTTTTGTATAGTCCACTTAGGAATGTCAGGAACAATTCATATTATTAAAAATAAAAAAAAAAATCTACCCACCAACACAAGTTTTTATAATTCACCAAATTTGCCTAAAAATCATAATCATGTAGAATTTTTTTTTAAGTATATGAAGGTAATTTATAATGATCCAAGAAGATTTGGTTACTTTCAATTTTTAGATGATTTTAATAGTTTAAAAAAAAAGTTTCAAAATTTTGGGCCAGAACCTTTTGATAAAAAATTTAATTCAAAGTATTTGATTAATTATTTCAAAAAAAAAGACAAGAATATAAAAAATTTTTTATTAGATCAAAATTTCGTATCTGGAATTGGAAATATTTACGCAAGCGAAATTTTGTATTTATCGAAAATTAATCCTTCGTTATCAGCTAAATATTTGAAAAAAAATCAATGTAAAAATATAGTTATAAATTCAAGAAAAATTTTACAAAATGCTATAATAAAAGGTGGATCAACCATAAGAGACTTTAAAAATACAAAAGGCGATCAAGGTAATTTTCAAAAAGAGTTTAAGGTTTATGGTAGAGATAAACTAAAATGTAAAAGATCTAGTTGTTCTGGAACAATTAATAAAATAACTCAATCAAATAGGTCAACATTTTTTTGTGAAATATGTCAAAAGTAACAAATATATTATTGACCGGGCCTATTTAAGCGGTTATACCCCTGCAAAATTATGGCTAATACAAAATCAGCAATTAAAAGAATTAGACGAATATCTAAACAGACCGCGGTAAACAAAGCGAGAAAAAGTAGATACAAAATTGCATTAAAAAAGATGAACGTTCTGATTGAAAATAAAAAAAAATCAGAAGCTTTAAAGTTCTTACCTAAGTTGAATTCTGAGTTAATGAAGATTGCTAAAACTGGAATAATAAAAAAACAAAATGCATCTAGGAACGTATCTAGAATTACCAAAAAAATAAGTTCCTTATAATTTCTATACCTCAAGTTGATTCAACTTAAAGAATACGCTTTATATATGTTGTGTTAATCTTAAATTACAATATTTAGAATTAGTAAAAAAATATTATATTTAATTCAATTATAAATTTTATTTATTTTTTCAATACATAAAAAAAAAATTTGTCAAAGAAATTTTTAAAAAAAATTTTTTACACAATCCCAGATTTTATTTATTTTCAGTTTAGTAAAATAATTTGTTGCAATAACCATCATTATTGATGTAACTGGAGTCTCTCCAAAAAAATGAACAATACGCACACAAACAAAAATTTTGATAAAATTAATCTTGATTGGAAATTAATTCAGTCTGAATTAAAACTTAAATTGGGAATAGAAGTTTATGAAAGTTGGATAAAAAAAATTGATTTATATGAGGAGTTTAATAATTATATACTATTAACTGTCCCAACGAGGTTTATACGTGATTGGATTACATCTAGATATTTAGATCAAATTTTACAAACTATCAGAAAACATAAAAAACAAATTATAAGGATAGAATTTAAGATTATAGAGAAAAAGAATAATAAAAGTGAAAAATTTAAAGAATTTAATCAAACAGACAAAACTGAAAAAGTCTCATTTATAAAAGACTCTCATTTACAATATAGTCGAATAGATCCCAATAAAAGATTTGAAAATTTTTTAACTGGCTCAAGCAATAAAATAGCTTTTGAGGCTTCTTTAAAGGTATCTGAGAATATTTCCTATTATAATCCGCTTTATATATACGGGGGTGTAGGTTTAGGTAAAACTCATCTTCTTAATTCTATAGGCTACGAAATGAGTAAGAATAAAAAAGTGATGTTTATTTCAGCTGAACGTTTCATGTATCAATTTGTAAAATCAATTAAATCTAACGATATGGTTAAATTTAAAGAGTATTTTAGAAATACAGATGTTTTATTAATAGATGATATTCAGTTCATGAATGGCAAAGAAGCTATGCAGGAGGAGTTCTTTCATACTTTTAATGCACTTTTAGATAAAGAGTCACAAATAATTGTTTCAGCTGATAGACCACCTAATAAGCTGTCTAGAATTCAAGAGAGAATTAAATCAAGATTCTCTGGAGGTCTAGTTGTAGATATTCAAAAACCTGAGTATGATTTAAGAAGAAAGATCATCGATCACAAGATAAATGAACTAACCACTCTATACGCTGACAAAGTAAATGTTACAGATGAAATTCAAGATTTTATAAGTAATAAAATCACCACTAATGTAAGGGAATTAGTTGGAGCAATAAATCGTATAGTTTCGTTTTCTAGGATTTATAACAAACTTCCGAGTCTATCTGAGACAAAAATTATTTTGAAAGATTTATTAAATTTAACAGAAAATAATGTAACAATAGACGCAATACAAACAATTGTCTGCAAATTTTTCAAAATTAGTAAAAATGAGATGTTATCCTCAAGAAGATCGAGATATTTAGTAAGACCAAGACAGACAGCTATTTACCTAACTAAAATTTTAACCACAAAATCATTACCAGAAATTGGACGAGAATTTTCAAATCGAGATCATACGACCATAATTCATTCTGTGAAAACAATAGAAAAATTAAAAGAAAAAAGTCCAGACATGAATGATAATATAAATAAATTAAAAAATATTATTTTATATAATAAAGAAGGATGAAATTTAACGTTAATCAAAAAGAGCTTCAAGAAGCCTTAAGTTATTGTCAAGGTGTTATAGAAAAAAGGAGCACGCTACAGATACTTTCTAATGTTTTACTAAATGCAAGTAACTCAAAATTAACAATCACAGCCACAGATCTTGATTTGATTTTTATTCATCAAATTGAAAATGTTGAAATTCTAGAGGAGGGAAATACAACTACAACTTCATCAATTATGTTTGATATTGTTAGAAAATTTTCTTCAGACAAAAAATTAAACTTTTCAATGAGTAGCGAAAACAAACTTCAACTAGAGTCTGAAAAATCAATATTTAATCTAAATTGTATAAATCCCTCAGAGTTTCCACTTACTGACGAAAATTTTAATGATAATACTTTTGCAATTAATTCAAAACATTTTTTAAAGTTACTTAATAAGTGTAAGTTTTCAATATCGAATGATGAAACACGTCATTACTTAAGTGGTATATATTTTCATCAAACTGAAGTTGAGGATAAGATCTATTTGACTGCTGTCGCAACTGATAGTCACAGGATGTCAATTTCAAAAATAAGATTAAGTGAAAAAATAAATTTTGAACCAATTATTCTTCCAAAAAAAACTATTTTCCAGCTTTGCTCTTTACTAGATAATTATGATGGCGACATTAAAATATCTAACTTAAAATCAAAAATTAAGTTTGAATTAACAAATAGTATTTTGATTTCTAAATTGATTGATGGAAAATTTCCAAATTATGTACAGGTAATTCCTAAAAATAATCAAAAAAAATTAGAGACAAATCTTAAATCATTTTTAGGATCTATTGATAGAGTCGCATCAGTATCTCTAGATAAAAAAGATGGGGTTAAGTTTAAACTATCAAAGGATACCTTAAATCTCTCTGTCAATAATACTACCAGTGGTGATGGAAATGAAACCTTAGGTGTTCAATTTGATCATGATTTAGAAATCAGTTTTAATTCAAGATATTTAATAGATGTTGCTTCACAGCTTGATGGGGAAAAAATAGAGTTATTTTTTAACGATACAGGATCTCCAGCTTTAATAAAAGATCCGGGTGATTTTGATAGTATCTATGTGGTGATGCCAATGAAAGGTTAATCTATAAGATTTAATTCTGAATAAATTTTATTCTCTAAAGTTTTAAGAAATACCTCTTTTTCTAAATCATTATTTATTCTTTGTATTATAGATATAGTAATTGTTCTATTGCTAATTTTTCTTCCTGATTTAGGCCAGACATATCCAGAATTTATCGCAACTGGTTGACAAGCAATTTTAAGTTTCTCATAAATTCTGGAGGCTCCTTTTTTAAAAGGTGGTCTTTCATCAGGTAAAACTCTAGTTCCTTGAGGGAAAATTATCAAAGGTCTATCTGAATTAGTAACCATAGTTGAAATTTCATCATAAAAACTGAGATTATCTTTTGTAATTTTGCCTCTTTTAATTGATATGGATCCAATTTTTTTCAGATACCATCCAAATATAGGTATGAATAATAATTCTTTCTTAAGAATAAATACTGGTGAGTTAAATAAAGTTTGAAGGAAGAATGTTTCAAACATTGATTGATGTGATGCTGCTATAAAAAATTTTTCATCTCTAATAATATTTTCAGTTCCTTTAATTATTATTTTTGTTGAAAGAAAAAATTTTAAGCAAAAACTAGTCCAGTGACCCATTAACTTACCACCAAATAACACTACTTGTTTAGGTAAGAAAAATGAGGGCACAAAAATTATTGAAATAATAACAATTCCAGTAAAAAAAAATAATGAAAATATAAAGTTTCTTAACATTGTGTTAAAAGCTAGATTATTTCCGTGTGCTTTTGTCTTTTTCTAATTACATTAATCTTTGAACCTTTAATTAATAATTCTATTGGTTTAGGTCTTAAATTATAATTTGAGCTTAAAGACATACCGTAGGCGCCAACATCGCATATAGCTATTAAATCTTTTTCCTTTAATTTTTGGAATTTTTTTAAAGTTATAAATTTATCAGTGCTTTCGCAAATTGGACCAACGAATTCATAGGGTTTATTTGATATTTTATTCGATCTTATTACTGGCAATGTCCTATGAAATGCCCCATATAATGCGGGTCTCATAAGATCATTCATAGCGGCATCTAAAATTATAAACTTTTTTCTACCACTGTCTTTAATATAAATAACTTTACTAATTAACATACCAGTATTACCAATTATAGATCTACCAGGTTCAAAAATAATTTTTACTTTATGCCTTTTAAGAAAATTATTAATTGCAGTGTTATACTTTTTATAATTAAGTGTTTTGTTTTTATTAGAGTAATTAATTCCCATACCTCCACCTAAATCAACAAATTCAAATTGATGATCAGTTTTGTCCAAGATATGGCTCACAGCTTTAAGCATTTTTCCATAGGGCTTGTGATCTAAAATTTGGCTACCTATATGAACACTCAAACATTTTAAGTCTATATTTTTTGAACTTTTACAAAAATTAACAATTTTATGAAATGTATTTTTATTTACTCCAAATTTATTCTCTTTTTTTCCTGTAGAAATTTGATTTAGTGTTTTTGCATCCGTATTAGGATTAAGTCTAACTCCAACTCTAACTTTTTTGCTTCTTAATTTTGCAAGTCTATTTATTTCCATTATTTCACTGAATGACTCAGCATTAATGAGTAGTATTTGCTTATTTATCGCAAAATTTAGTTCACTAGAAGTTTTTCCAACTCCAGAAAATACTATTTTATTTGGTTTTATTCCTGCTTTTAAGGCCATCATAAGTTCACCTAAAGAAACTACATCAGCTCCTAAACCAAATTTTTTAATTTCTTTAATTAAATAAACATTGGTATTAGATTTTACTGCAAAACAAATTAATGGTGAAAAAGATTTAAAATTTTTTTTAAATTTATTTACATTTTCTTTTAATTTTGAATATGAATAACAATAAAAAGGTGTTCCAAATTTTTTTGCTATTTTCTGGAAATTGACTTTTTCCACTGTTAGTCTTTTATTAATATATTTCATGAAATTTTGTTAATTATAATTGTTGGCATTTTAATTTCTTTATTTAAAACTTTATATTCAGGATCACCTTTCTTTCCACAAGAAACTAAAATACAACAAACTAAAATAACAAATGTAATTTTTTTAATCATCTTAATTTTCTATATTTCCTTATCATCTTTTTGATATTATCAAAAGATGTTCCACCATAAGATTTTTTGGAATTGACAGAATTCTTTAAATCAAACACTTTTAGCACATCTTTTGTTAATGTTGGTTCTACTTTTTTTAAGTCTTCCAAGGATAATTCATTTAGTTTTTTCTTTTTCTTTTCAGCTAAATTTACAAGCGAAGCTGTTTTTTGGTAAGCTTTTCTAAAAGACATTGAATTATTCTTAACCAGATAATCTGCTAAATCTGTTGCAGTAATGTAACCAGAATATGCTAATTCAAGCATTCTTTTTTTATTAGGGCTTACATTCTTAAGAATTTCATTAAATATTTTTAAACTTTGAAAAAGAACATCATATGATTTGAAAATAATTTCTTTATCATCTTGAAGATCTTTGAAGTATGAAAGAGGCAATCCTTTTAATATAGTAAACATTGAAAATAAATTACCAAAAGTAATTCCAGATTTACCTCTTAAGTATTCTAAAAGATCAGGATTTTTTTTTTGTGGCATTATTGAGGATCCAGATACTATTTTATCTGAGAGGTTAATCAGATTAAAACCATCCGAGTTCCAGATAATTAATTCCTCAGAAATTCTCGATAAATGTAACGAACAAACAGAAACACTGTAAAGAAAATCTAAAACAAAATCTCTATCCGCTACAGTGTCGATTGAATTATTTGTAGGCTTTTCAAAACCAAGTTTTTTTGTCGTATAGTTCCTGTCAATGTTAAATGAAGTTCCAGTTAATGCAGCAACACCTAATGGGTTTTCATTTAGAATATTTAAATTATTCTTAAATCTGTCTTTGTCTCTTTTAAACATCTCCACGTATGCCATTAGATAGTGTGCAAATGAAACTGCTTGTGCATTTTTCAAATGAGTAAAACCTGGCATAATAGTATCTACATTTTTTTCAGCTAAATTAATTGAATTTTTAATTACGTTATTTAACATCACACTAATTTTTTGATTTGCAGATTTAATCCAGATCTTAAAGTCTGTTATTACCTGATCGTTTCTAGATCTTGCTGTGTGAACATATCCCGCTTCTTCACCAATTATTTGAAACAGTCGATTTTCAATATTGATATGAATGTCCTCATATTTTTTATTAAATTGAAATTTTTTATTAGATATTTCTTTTTCAATTTTATTTAGTCCATAAATAATTTTATTTTTTGTTCTAAAAGAAATTATTTTTTGTTTAAATAACATTTCTACGTGAGCAATAGAACCATTTATATCCTCCTTATACAGTCTTTTATCTATATCAATAGAGCTACCTATTTTTTGTGAGAGATTAGAAGAACTATTTTTAATTCTTGTATTCCATATTGTCTGGTTGTTTTTATTTTTTACCATGATAATTAATTATACCTTTTTAACATGAGATTATTAATAATATTTATTTTAATGCTATCAAATTCTTTTGCTAGTGACGCTTCCGATATAAAAAATTTAGTCATTAATAAAGAGTTAAAAAATTACAGTGATATAACGTTTTTAAACATTAAAAATAAAGAATTAAACTTAAATGATTATAAAGGAAATCTAGTTTTATTGAATTTTTGGGCAACTTGGTGTGCTCCATGTAAAGATGAAATGCCATCTTTAGATCTGTTAGCTGAAAATCCAAATTTAGATAATCTAAAGATATTTCCTATAAATATTGGTAAGGACACTAGTCAAAAATCTTTAACTTTCTTTAAGGATTTGAAGATAAAAAATTTAGAGATATATTTTGACTCACCCAATACATTGGCAAAGAAATTTAAATTAAGAGGTCTTCCTACAACTATACTTTTTAACAAAGATGGACTTGAGTTTGCGAGAATAATTGGATCAATCGACTTTTTTGATGAAAAATTTATTAAGTGGTTAAGTAATTTTAATTAATTTTTAAAAAAATATGCAAAAGCAACTAAGGCTATAATTGCTATGAATTGTAGCAAGACTCTTAACTGCATTAATTTATTAGAGTATTTCTTACTTGTTTCTCCGCCTTTAAATAAAGTTCCAATACCAAGAATTAGAACTAAACCAACGGCCACCAGTAAGATTATAGATAAAATTTTTACTAATATTCCAGAAATCATAAAATTATAGTAGGCTGTTTTATAGATAAAAAAACATAAATCAATTACTATGACATTTTGCCTTGATACAACCATCATAAAACCAGAAAAAGATGTGAAAATTGAAAATGCAGTCATCTTACTACATGGATACGGAGGTGATGGTAAAGATATAAGTATGCTTTCATTAAATTGGAAAAGACACCTTACAAATACAATTTTTCTCTGCCCAAATGGTCATGAACCTTGTCAAATAAATCCATCTGGCTATCAATGGTTTGATCTTACAAAAGATGATCCAAAATACATTTTAAATGAAACAATCAAGGCTGAAAAAAAACTCAATCAATTCATAGATGAAGTAAAAATTAGATATAATTTAGACAACGATAAAATTTGTTTGTCTGGTTTTAGTCAAGGATGTATGATGTCAATTAATTTAGGATTAACATCTAAAAATAAATTTAATTGTGTTGTAGGTTTTTCTGGCAAGATTATTAATCAAGAGGATCTCAAGCAAAGAAAGAGAACATCAACAAATATTCTTTTAATTCATGGTGATTCTGACCAAGTTGTCTCACCCAATTATATGTTAGAGGCAAAAGATTTTTTTATTAGATCTAATATTGAAATAGAGACCCATTTAATTAAGAATTGCGACCATCATATTCCCATCGAGGCTTCCAGCATAGCATTAAATTATATTCTAAAAAAAATAAAATGAGTTCTTAATATTGAAATCATTTTTTATTTAAGTTAAAATTAACCTATGAACAACTTTATTGAACAAGATGTATCATTAGAAAAATGTCCTGCATTAGTTTTAAATGCAGATTATAGACCATTAAGCTATTACCCTTTATCATTATGGTCTTGGCAAGATACGGTAAAGTCAGTTTTTTTAGATAGAGTAATTATAGTAAGTAGTTATGATAGAATTGTAAGAAGTCCATCATTCAAAATGCAGCTTCCTAGCGTTATTGCTCTTAAAGATTACATAGTCCCACAATCTAAACCAAGTTTTACAAGATTTAATGTTTTTTTAAGGGATAAATTTTCTTGTCAATATTGTGGAAGTGGAGAAGAATTAACTTTTGATCATTTATTACCAAGATCAAAAGGTGGTGAAACACACTGGGATAATGTTGTAACAGCATGTTCAGCATGTAATGTTAAAAAGGGTGGAAAACTATTAAAATCTTCAGGAATGAAACTCAATCAATATCCTTATCAACCATCAACTGAAGACTTACATAGAAATGGAAAGAATTTTCCCCCTAATTATTTACATAAAAGTTGGATGGACTATTTATATTGGGATGTTGAGCTAGAAGCTTAAAATTAAATTTTCTCAGAAATATTTATTGCTAATTTAGATCCAGTTTTGATAATTCTATCCATTATAGCGTAAAAGCCTTTTTTTGTTGCACCCTCTTCATAAGCAATATCCTTATGATCTAATTCATCTTGTCTAAATTTAGTAATTTTCTTTTTTAATTCCTCCTCCTCAGGACCAAGCTGATTAATTTGATCTAAATAATGTTTATCAATAACTTCTTCAACGGATGCCGTACAAAGCATTGCAGCTTTTTTGCCTAATAATGTAGAACCAAATCCTAATCCAACACCTAATAAGTCCCATAAGGGTAAAAATTTTGTTGGTTTTATATTTCTTTTTTTTATTTCTTTTTCAAAAAATTGACAATGTTCTATTTCGTGTTCTTTCATATCTTCAATTGTTTTTTTTAAACTTTCATTTTTTACAATAGTGTTTAAAGCTAACAATTGACCTTCATAGATTTTGACAGCACCTCTCTCGCCAGCATGATCAACTCTAATAAATTCCTGTACTCTTTTATTTGTTTTTTTCATATTTCTTAAAAATTTTCAAAAGTGTTATAATAAACAATAAACTAATTACAATATTAATACTTGTAAGCGATAATCCAAAAATCCTAAATGTCACATCTTTACAGCTTATTGTTTTTTCACTTAATTGTTTAAGCAAATCTTCTTTGGTGATAATTTCTGTAAAAGTCTTTACTCCACACACGGAAGATTCCTGAAAGAAATTTTGTTCAATTCCAAAATGATAAAATGAAATTGCAAAAGAGAAGATAAAAGTAAGAATTAATAACATTACTAAAAATTTTTGATTTTTTTTAGTTAAAAAGATCGCAATTATTATCATGATACTTAATATGTAAGGAATTCTCTCAATTAAACATAAATTACAAGGCTGATGACCAAGAATATATTCTATAAAAAAAGCAGAAATTAAAGCAACAAAGCTAAATAGAAAAATTATTTTTAAATAAAATTCAGATTTTAATTTAAACATTAGATTTAAAAATTAGGTAAATTATTGCTCCAACAATAACAATTAATATTCCAATTATTGTAAACCATTTTGACCCATGTTTATCCATAAATTCATTAAATAAATCTCCAAACTTATAAGAGAAATATGACACTAAAAAAAATCTTAATCCTCTAGAAATTAAACTTATTAAAACAAAAATTAAAAAATTAAATCCTATGAGACCACTTGCAATCGTAAAAACTTTATAAGGAAGAGGGGTAAAACCTGCTAAAAAAAGAATCCCCAGCCAAGCATAAAAACCATCATTTTTTATCAAGCTTTCTTTTAAGTTATATAGTTTATCCTCATAACCATAAAAATTCATAATGTATGCTCCAAATTCGACAAAGAATGCTCCAATTACATAACCAAAAATACCACCTAAAACTGAAAATATTGTTGCAATAAGAAAAATTTTTTTAAAATCAGTTTTCTTGGATATTACCATCGGAATAACCATAACGTCAGGAGGGATAGGAAAAAATGAACTTTCAACAAATGACACAACCGCTAGATAATATTTAGAACTTTTGTGACCCGCTAAATCTAAACATTTTTTGTAAAGATTTTTAAACATTTTTTGGTTTTAATATAATTTTAGTTCTTATACTATTTAATAAATTATAGAACAATCAGGGCGAATGGCGGAACTGGTAGACGCGCACGACTCAAAATCGTGTTTCGCAAGAAGTGAGAGTTCGATTCTCTCTTCGCCCACCAAATTATGCAATTAAGTAGAATAAACAGTTTAGTAGAACTTTTTTTTACAAAGTATAAAGAAATTAACTCAGTTGCTGAAAAACCATTTTTAAAATGGTTAAAAGAAAATGAAAAAGGTTTTACTTGGGAACAAGTTGCTTTAAAAGTTCAAATTTTATCTGAATACTTGAGATCAAACTTAACTGATGGAGACCGATGCATTCTATTATCTGAAAATCGACCAGAGTGGCTTATCTCTGATATATCAATTATGAATGCAGGTGGAGTAACAGTGCCATTATTTACAACTTATTCAGAGAAAGATTATGGATATATCATTAATGATTGTAAGCCAAAAATTTGTATCGTCTCTAATGAAATTCAATTAAAAAAAATTAAAAAATTTATTTCAGAAGAGATAAAAGTTTTATCTATTGAAAACATAAATGAAAGAGTTGAGAACATAGAAAATATATTCGATGCATATTTAGAAAAAAATGAATCAAATCCTCAGATAAGTTTTAATCAAAATCTTGAGAGGAAAGATCTTGCTTGTATAATTTATACATCTGGAACGACTGGTAATCCTAAAGGAGTAATGCTTAGTCATGGAGGAATTTTATCAAATTGTGAGGGAGCTCAAGAAATATTAAATCAATTAGTTCAGGATGGGGAACCTACTTTTTTAACATGGTTACCATTATCTCATTCATATGAGCATGCAGTTCAATTTGTTCAAATTTCACTTGGTGCAAGAATTTATTATGCCGAGAGTCTAGAGAAGTTATTATCCAATATGTCCATTGTAAAACCAACGATTATGACAGCTGTCCCAAGATTTTATCAAAATTTGTATGGTAAAATTTCAATGAATTTTTCAAAACAAAAAGGGTTCAAGAAAAAACTGATATCATCCACCATCTCCCTTGGTATCAAAAAACTAAATAATCAGAATTTAACTTTAAGAGAAAAATTAGTTAATTTTTTTTGTGAAAAACTAGTAAGAAAAAAGATAAAAAATCAGTTCGGTGGAAAACTAAAGGCCTTTGTATCTGGGGGTGGTGCTTTAGACAGAAAAATTGGAGAATTTTTAAACGCAATAGGATTGCCTACGCTCCAAGGTTATGGTCTTACAGAGGCCTCACCTGTTGTAAGTTGTAATATTCCTGAAAAAATTAAAATTGATACAGTGGGGCCTCCTTTTAAAACAAATCAGGTAAATATAGCTGAGGACGGTGAAATTTTAGTCAAAGGTGAAAATGTCATGCTTGGATATTGGAATATGAAAAAAGAGACTGATGATGTCATAAGGAATGGCTGGTTGCACACTGGTGATATTGGAGAGATCACAAAAGAAGGAAATTTAAAAATTACTGATAGAAAGAAAGAAATAATAGTTACACTTGGTGGAGACAACATTTCACCATCTAAAATTGAAAATTTATTATGTTTAAATGAAAAAATTAAGCAAAGTTTTGTTTATGGAGACAAAAAAACTTATTTAGTTGCGTTAATTGTTTCTGAAAGTACTCAAAATAGAAAAGAAATTGAAATTTTTTTAGGAAATTTAAATAAAACTTTATCTTTAGTCGAAAAAGTTAAAAAATTTAAATTAATCGAGGAAGAATTTTCAATTGAAAATGGAATGTTAACACCAACATTAAAACTAAAAAGAAAAAAAATTTTAGATAAATATAAAGATGATCTAGAAAAACTTTATTAATTTATTAAAAATATTTGATTATAAAGCGCATAAACATTAACTTTTTTACACTTTTAAAAATATAAAAATAATATTTTTATAAAATTTTTTTTCAAAATTTTTTACTTTAATTAAAGAATTGACATAACGAGTATAAAAAAATAAAAATAAGTTAATTACGAATCAATTTGATTCGTTTAACTAAAAAGGGAGCTAAAGATGCCTAAGAGAAGAAAAAAAGCAAAGAAGGCTAAGAAAAAAGCTAAGAAAAAAGCTAAAAAAAGAAGAAGAAGATAATAACTTAGTATTCTTTATTAAAAACGCTTCTCATAACTTTATGTGTGAGAGGCGTTTTTTTTATTCCTCTATTCGTTCATCATCCTCTGAAATTGGCTCTTCAACGGTTAATTCACTTGAGCTTGTAGTTGAACTTGACGTTTTAGCAATTTTATCTTCTTCCTTTATTTCTTTATTAAGATTTCTTTTAAGAGCTTTATCAAGTTTTTTTTGTGTATCTTCTCTTGAAACATTCAAAACAATTTGGAATTCTGAAAGAATTCGATCATAAGCTTTCTCAAATAGTTGTCTTTCACTGTAAGATTGATCAATCATAAGATCATCGCCTTTATTAAGATCTCTTACTACCTCAGCTAATTCGTAAATTTTACCAGAAGAAATTTTAGCCTCATATTCTTGAGCTCTTCTACTCCACATAGACCTTTTAATTTTTGGTTTGCTTTTTAAAATTGAAATACTTTTGTTAACTTGATTAATCGTTGAAAGTGGACGCAAATGAGATTGTTTATTGACTGGTACCATACCGTTAGCTTTGTCTTTTTCAAACTTTATAATATAGGTTTCAACATCTATCCCACCAATATTAATTTTCTTAAATTCCGTAATTTGACCTACACCGTGTTTAGGATATACAACATAATCTTTAATTTTATATTCTCTCTTTTCAGTATTTTGTTTTTTTACCTTTTTGATCTCAGGTTTTATTTCGTTACTTTTAGGAATTCTTAAATTTTCACTTTGAGTTTCAGTTTTCTGTTTACTTTTTTTTTCGACTTTCTTTGAAATTTTTAAAATTTTTTTTACTTTTTTTAACTTGATAATTTTTACTTTTTTAACTTTTTTGACCTTTTTTTTTCTGACTTTTGGCTTGTTTTTTTTTTTAAAGGTTTTCTTTAAAATATTTTTCAAACTTATTTTGCTCATTTTTATATTTTTCGTGATCCGAAGGTGGATCTTTTTTCTCACTTATGTTAGGCCAGATCTCAGAATATTTTTTATTGATTTCTAGCCACTTCTCACTGCCTGGCTCTATGTCAGCTTTAATAGCATCAACAGGACATTCAGGTTCACAAACGCCACAATCTATACACTCATCAGGTTTAATTACAAGCATATTTTTTCCCTCATAGAAACAATCTACTGGACAGACTTCAACACAGTCCATTAATTTACATTTGATACATTTATCATTTACTATGTATGTCATAATCAGATTTTATTTTTAATTCTCTCCTTAATATCGCCCATTAATTTGCTGTCAATATATAACAGTCCACCTAGTCTTCTCATTAAACTTGTCTCATAAATATCAGCTTCATTATTTGAGTAAATTATTCTCCAAAGTGTCTCAATTATTTTTATTTTATCATTTTCTTCCATATTTTTTACTTCTTTTGTAAATTCTAAAATTTGATTTGAATTTTCTTCAATTTTTTTTCCATCTAAAAATATTTTTTCTAAATTTTCATCGTTCGCACCCATTTGTAAAAGAGCTTGTTTTATAATTATTTCTTCACTTTTCGAAAAGTTTTCATCAATTTTAGCTGCGTGAATTAAAAGTGCAGCTACTTTAGATAAATTACTACTTTCATTCTTATCTTTTTTAAAAAACATAATTTTAATTAAGATTTAAATTTTTTAGAATACCAAAAGGATTTTCTTTAATATTTTCTTTATTTTGAAACTTTACCTTCTTTTTTGGAACATATTTAAAGAAAACTTCATTATTTTTTTCCGAAATTTTATAACTCATAGCTTTAAGTAGTTGTTTAAAGTCATCTTTGTTACATCCTAATAAATTTAACATCTCTGGTATCATCTTTATTTCCCTCATATCTTTTTTATCTGTATTTATAATTTGTACAAATAATCTCTCTAAGATGTCTATTCTAATATAGAAATTATTAAATTTTTCAAATCCACAAAGTAACATAAAATTTTTGTTTTGAATTTTGTTATCATTTAAAAAATTTAGACCAAAAGTTGGAGGTTCTAAATTGAAGTATTTTTGATTATGATTTTTCCACAACAGTGTTCTTAAAGAAACTGGCTCTGGTTTGATTAATTTAAATAAGAAGACATGGTATCTACCAAATTTTACACCTAGGTCTCTTAAAATTTTTCTATCATTTTGGTCTAATTTCTTTAAATACTCAGTTACCTTATCTCTCTTAATGACCCCATTATTTTCATAAAGTTGATAAGCTAAGGCTTTTATCGACGAATTCTTATCCTTTAAATCTTTTAAATTATAGAGACTCTTTAAAACTGTTGAAATTTTATTCTTTAACCATTTTTCTAAAAAAGTAATTAATTTACTTTTTTGATTTTGCTCTAACATGTCATCCACTAATAGTTCTATATTAGGGCTCAAATAATCTTTACCAGGAATTAATTTGCCGATTATTGCATTGTTCCAATATATTCTAGAGTCATTTTTTAACTCAACAAGACCTGTATCAATCACAATTTGAATTCTCTTTTCAAGTTCTGGCCCTATTGTCTTTCTCGCGGCTTTTTTTAGAGATTTAATATCAGTTTCTAAAGCTCCTTTCTTGAGATCTAGCTCTAATTTAAGTCCATTTATTTTACCTATAAATTGATCATCGATCATGACATTATTATTTTTTAAAATTTTAGTATCAAATTCCATATCTTGTTTTAAACCTCTAGCAAGTACACTTGCTCTTTTATCAATAAATGTTTTTGTAAGCTCTTCATGAAGTCTATCTGAAAGTTTATCCTCTAAGAATTTAGTTTTTTCAATCCAGTAATTTTGGTTTTCGACCCAATTGTTTTTATTTGAAACATATGACCAAGTTCTAACATTTGCAATTCTATTCGCTAAAGAATCTACATTTCCGTCTAATTTATCTAGCTTCATAAGCTGTAAATGCATAAAATTATCCGGTATTTCCCTTTTATCACTGTTTAAAAAATTGAATACTTTTTCAACGACATCGATGTGATTTCCGTATGTTTTCTTTACAAAGTCAGGAATTTGACAGCATTCCCATAGTAGCATCAGTGTTTCTTTTGCATCTGAAAAATTATATAAGTCCAACTTCTTTAAGAAATACTTTAAAACCTTCTCATCTTCACACTCATGAATCTTTCTAAGCCATTCTTTATTTGGCTTTTCTTCAAGTGATTTTAATAACGAAGTGGGATTGTTAAAATTTAAATTTGAATTTCTCCAAAATAATGTTCTGATATTTTCAAATTTATGATTTTCTAAAAGTTCAACTTCTTCAGCTGTAATTTCTTTACAATCACCTGTGATACCAAAATTACCATCATTGAGATATCTACCTGCTCTTCCAGCAATTTGGCCTATCTCGGATAGATTTAGTTTTCTTAATTTTTTTCCATCAAATTTTTTTAAATTTGAAAAATACACTTGATCTAAATCCATATTTATACCCATTCCTATTGCATCAGTTGCCACTAAAAAATCAACATCGCCTGATTGGTATAAGTCTACTTGTGCATTCCTTGTTTTTGGACTCAAAGATCCCATAACAATAGCAGCCCCACCTTTTTGTCTTCTTATTAATTCTGCTATTGCATAAACTTCTTCTGTTGAAAAAGCTATAATTGCTGTTTTTCTATTTATACGTGAAATTTTTTTGTGACCTGAGTAAGTAAGTTTAGATAATCTTTTTCTATCTATGAATTCTATATCATCATTTAGTTTTGAAACTATTCCTTTGATTGTGTTTGAACCCATAAACATTGTAAGTTTAGTTCCTCTCATATTGAGCAACCTATCTGTAAAAATATGACCTCGTTCATGGTCTGCACACATTTGAATCTCATCAACACCTACAAATTCTAAATCTTTATCTATTGGCATTGACTCTACTGTGCACAAAAAATATTTTGCATTTGAAGGTATAATTTTTTCTTCACCAGTTATTAAAGCAACTTGATCATATCTAGTTTTTTCAATAACTTTGTCATAAACTTCTCTAGCTAAAAGTCTTAATGGAAAACCGATCATTCCAGTATCAAAAGAGAGCATTGTTTCTATTGCTAAATGGGTTTTGCCAGTATTTGTTGGACCAAGCACCGCCGTGATTTTATTTTTATTCATTTCTATCTTTGGTATGTTAAATATATTACCTACAAGATGTAGTTACTCGTAAAGAACAAAAATAGACTAAAACATGACCGAATCGTTCTATTAAAAGTTCTCATTTCAAATTCTTAAAAATTATGTTTAACATAATTTGATTTATTGTTCAAATTACCATCAAACACAAAGGCTTAAGACTTTATCTTAAGAATTTTCCAAACTCCAGAAGCAGATGTGATTATTTTATTATTACATTTTAATTCACAAAATAAAAAAACCAAAGTTTTTGTTTTTTTTAAAATTTTTACATGCCCTATAATCTCATCACCAATTTTTGAAGCACCGATATATTTAAGATCTAATGAAATAGTTACACATGGCGCATTTTGAACACTACGGTGTGCTGCTGTTCCAGCTCCAGCATCTATCAGAGCTGCCAAGTACCCTCCATGAGTTATTCCTGCCGCATTCAAATGGTTTTCACTAATAACTGACTTAAATTCATATTCACTTTCAGAGATATTTCTAAACATAACACCACCATTATGTTTCATAAACCCATGTTTTAAACTTATTTGTTCGAATGAATTAGACATAATTTGTTAAAGTATAAAAGTTAAAATAATTAAAACTATAAGAATAATTCCGAAAAAATAAATAACAGACATTTGAAGAGAAGATTTTATTAGCCATTTCAACATAATTTATCTTATTAATGGTGCGCCTGCTAGGAGTCGAACCCAGAACCTCCTGGTCCGTAGCCAAGCGCTCTATCCAGTTGAGCTACAGGCGCATTTTTAAATTTTATTTATTATTCTATATCATTTTTTAGTGTATTTTAACGCTAAGACAAATTTAAATTTTTATGAATAATTCAATGAATGAAGTTGTAATTGTAGAGGCTATTAGAACTCCAATTGGAGCTTATAAAGGGTCTCTTAAAGAATTAAGTGCTGATAAGTTGGGATCAATTGTTATTAGGGAAATTTTAAGAAAAAGTAAATTAGATAAGGATGATATTGATGAAGTAATTATGGGCCAAGTACTCACAGCTGGTGGAGGCCAAAATCCTGCAAGACAGGCTGCAATAAATGCAGGTATAAATATTTCTAAACCAGCCCATATAGTAAATCAAGTTTGTGGCTCTGGACTTAGAGCCGTAATCTCAGGTTATCAATCAATTAAATTAGGAGAGGTAAAAAACGTAATTTCTGGTGGGCAAGAAAACATGTCATTAGCCCCACATTCAATTTTTTACCGGGATAGTAAAAAAATTTTAGAAGAACATTTGATAGATACAATGATAAATGACGGATTGATAGATGCATTTAATAATTACCATATGGGTGTAACTGCTGAAAATGTTGCAAAGAAATTTAATATTTCACGAGTTGAACAAGATGACTTTGCATTAAATTCTCAAAAAAAAACGGAAACTGCAATTAATACTAATAGATTTAAGGAAGAACTAATTAAAATAAATCAATCTGGTATCAATCTTGAGAAAGATGAACATCCAAGAAAAGATCTTAATAAATCAGATTTAGGCAAGCTAAAAGCAGTGTTTTTAAAAGATGGGACCGTTACACCTGGAAACTCATCAGGTATTAATGATGGTGCTGCTGCTTTATTATTAACAACCTTTGAAGAGGCAAAAAAAAGATCAATTCAACCTTTAGTAAAAATAATCTCATGGGCCGCAGTTGGAGTTGACCCAACTCTTATGGGTCTTGGACCAATTGAGGCTGTGCGTGAAGCAGTTAAAAAAGCAAAATGGAATTTAAATGATATAGATCTTTTTGAAATTAATGAAGCTTTTGCCGCTCAAAGCATTGCGGTAATACGTGAGTTAAATATTGATGAGAATAAAGTTAATGTTAATGGAGGAGCTATAGCTTTAGGTCATCCTATAGGAGCATCAGGTGCCAGAATATTAGTCACTCTCATTCACGAAATGATAAAACAGAAAAAGAATAAAGGTTGCGCTACACTATGTATAGGTGGTGGAATGGGCATAGCTATATGTGTTGAGAGAATTTAAGAATTAATTTTTTTAAATTTCTCTTCAAGTAGAATTTTTTGTATCCAAATTTTAGCATCAATGTAAGTGCTTTCTTTTGGTTGCAAGAGTGTATTTAATAACTTTTTAATCATTTTTAAAGAATACTTCATAAGAGTGTCAAAAAATTGAGCAGAATGTGTTAAAATTAGCAATTAAGTAAAATTATATAGTGTATAAGATCTAAATATTAAATGAGCGAAAAACTATTAGTTCCTGATATAGGTGACTTTGAAAATGTAGAGGTCATAGAATTGCTTGTCAAAGAAGGCCAAAAAATTGCCAAAAATGATCCAGTAGTCACTATTGAAAGTGATAAATCAAGTGTGGAAATACCTTCAACTTTATCAGGCATAATTGAGACAATAAAAGTTAAAGTAGGTGATAAAGTTTCAAAAGGTGATTTAATTTTGAGTATTTTAGAGTCAAATAAAGAACACTCTACAAAAAAAACTATTCCAAAAGACACTGAAAATTTAATTAAAGAAGCAGAAAAATCATTAGAAAAAAAACAAGAGCAAATTATTTATACAAATAATATTGAGAGAAAAAAACCAGAAATAATTCAAGTAGTTAATGAAAGCGATATTGATCCATTAGAAACTAATGAATGGTTAGAATCACTCACTGCAGTAATTGAAAAAGATGGAAATCAAAGAGCCCATTATTTAATAAAGGAATTAATTAATAAAGCTTATATGGAGGGTGCAAATATTCCCTACACACAAAACACACCTTATATAAATACAATTCCAGTAAATGAGGAGAAAAAATCAAATGGTGATCAAAATATTGAGAGAAGAATTCGGTCATTGATAAGATGGAATTCCGCAGCAATGGTAGTTCGCGCAAATAAAAAATTTCCTGAACTTGGAGGACATATTGGAACATTTGCATCTGCAGCTACGCTTTATGATGTAGGAATGAATCATTTTTGGAGAGCAAAAAACAATAAATTTGGAGGAGACTTAATTTATTTTCAAGGACATAGTGCTCCAGGTATGTACGCAAGAGCATTTCTTGAGGGAAGACTTAATGAAAAACAATTAGATCGTTTTAGACAAGAAGTTAATCCAGGAGGTTTATCATCTTACCCACATCCTTGGCTGATGCCAAACTTTTGGCAATTTCCTACAGTTTCAATGGGTTTAGGGCCAATGTTAGCTATTTATCAAGCAAGATATATGAAATATTTGATTAACAGGGGTCTTATTAAAGATGAAGGACGAAAAGTGTGGGCTTTCTTAGGAGATGGGGAAATGGATGAACCAGAGTCTTTAGGAGCAATTGGTTTAGCAGCTAGAGAAAAATTAGATAACCTAATATTTGTGATCAATTGTAACCTTCAAAGATTGGACGGGCCTGTAAGGGGCAATGGAAAAATCATACAAGAACTAGAGGGGATTTTTAGAGGAGCTGGATGGAATGTTATCAAAGTAATTTGGGGTTCTTATTGGGATCCGTTATTAGCTAACGATAAAACTGGCCATTTAATTAAAGTTATGAATGAAACTGTCGATGGAGAATATCAAGCCATGAAAGCAAGAGATGGAGCTTATGTGCGAGAAAAGTTTTTTGGCAAATATCCTGAGACTAAAGAGTTAATCTCAAGCCTTTCAGACAAAGATATATGGAGATTGAATAGAGGCGGACATGATCCTCACAAAGTTTTTGCAGCTTATGATAAAGCCTCAAAGAATATTGGAAGCCCAACAGTAGTGATTGCTAAGACTATAAAGGGATATGGGATGGGCAAAAGTGGTGAGAGTGTAAATACTACACATCAAACTAAAAAATTAGATATAGACGATTTGATGTATTACAGAGACAGGTTTGATGTTCCTTTAACTGATAAACAGGTACAAAATATTGAGTATTATAAGCCAGACCAAAATTCACCTGAAATAAAATATATCAAAGAAAGAAGACTTCAATTAGGAGGATTTATCCCAGAGAGAACCACTTATGCAAAACCCATTAAAGCACCTCCAAAAAACATTTTTGACAATATGAAAGAGTCAACAGGTAAAAAAGAAATGTCGACTACGATGGCATTAGTAAGAATGCTCACTAATCTTCTGAGAGATAAAAATGTTGCCTCAAGATTAGTACCAATCATTCCTGATGAGGCGAGAACATTTGGTATGGAGGGTTTTTTTCAAAAAATTGGTATTTATGCTCACGAGGGACAAAAATATGAACCTGAGGACTCAGCACAATTAAGTTCATATAGAGAAGAAAAAAGCGGACAAGTTTTGGAGGAAGGAATTAATGAGGCAGGTGCAATGTCTTCATGGATTGCTGCAGGCACTTCATACACAAATCATGATATTGAAATGATCCCTATCTATCTTTTTTACTCAATGTTTGGTTTTCAAAGAATAGGTGATTTTGCTTGGGCAGGAGCAGACAGTCAATCAAGAGGGTTTTTAATTGGTGCTACTGCTGGGAGAACAACATTAGCGGGAGAAGGTTTACAGCACCAAGATGGACATAGTCATTTAATGGCATCAACTATTCCAAACTGTAAGTCTTATGATCCAACATTTCATTATGAACTAGCAACAATCTTTAGAGAAGGATTGAAAAGAATGCATGAGAGGAAAGAAAATATTTTTTATTACATTACAACAATGAACGAAAATTATCCTCATCCTGCTATGCCAACTGAAAAATCATGTGAAGAAGGCATTTTAAAAGGAATGTATAAAATTAAAGAATTTAACAAATATAAAAAAACCAAAATTCAATTTCTAGGATCAGGCACAATTTTAAGAGAAATGATAGCTGGTGCTGAGATTCTGCAAAAGGAATATCAAATTGATAGTGAAGTTTGGAGCGTAACTAGTTTTAATGAATTAAGAAGAGATGGCTTAGATGTTGAAAGGTATAATTTATTAAATCCTGAAAAAGAACCAAAAAAATCATATGTTGAAAACTGTTTAGGCAAAACCGAAGGTCCAATTTTGGCTGCATCAGATTATATGAGGATGAATTCAGACCAAATTAGACCTTATATTAACAAGAGCTTTTATTCGTTAGGAACAGATGGATTTGGTCGAAGTGATACCAGAAAAAATTTGAGGAAGTTCTTTGAGGTTGATAAAGAACATGTCGTTGCATATGGACTAAGTGTTTTAGCTAAAGAACAGTTAATTGCATCTAAATATGCTCAAGAGGCAATTAAGAAGTATCAAATTGATAAAGATAAACCAATGCCGACAAAATTATAATGTCAAAGAAAGATATAAAAGTTCCAAATATTGGTGAATTCAAAGATGTGGAAGTCATCGAAGTTTTAATTAAAAAAGGTCAAAAAATAAAAAAGAATGATCCACTGATAACTATAGAAAGCGATAAATCGAGTGTTGAAATACCATCTTCTGATGATGGAACCATAATTTCTTTGAATGTTAAAATTGGAGACAAGGTATCGGAAGGTGATAAAATTATTGAAATTGAGAGTGAGAAAGAAATAAAAGATACAAGTGCTCAAGAATTACCAAAAAGTCAATTACTAAAAGAAAACAAAAAAAATGATGTAAAAAAAACCAATGAGTCTGAAAATATAATAGTTAAAGATTTTTCTACAAAAGCTTCTGCCTCACCAAAAGTTAGAAAATTTGCAAGAGAACTTGGAGTTAATATCAACAAAGTCCCAGGTAGTGAAAGACAAGGTAGGGTTACCGAGAGTGATGTAAAGTTATTTGTTGCAACTAAATCTGATAAAAGTTTCAAAGATCAAAATACAACTGAAAAAAAAATTGAACTAGAGTATTCCCATTCAGATTTTGGAGAAGTAGATATTAAAGACATTCCCAGAGTGAAAAAGTTATCGTCTAAATATTTAATGAACTCTTGGACAAAAATTCCTCACGTAACCAATCATGATGAAGCTGATATAACCGAATTAGAGGAATTTAGAACTTCTCTTACAGACGTATATACTGGTAAAAAAAAAAAAATTACACCATTAGCTTTCATCGTAAAAGCATTAACAACATCATTAAAAAAATTTCCAAATTTTAATACCTCAATCGATCAAATTGAAAACGGTAAAATGACTGTTAAAAAGTATTATCATGTTGGCATAGCAGTGGATACACCACATGGTTTGATGGTTCCTAAATTAAGAAATGCAGATAATAAAAATATTTCTTTAATAAGCACAGAATTAAAAAAAATCAGTCAGCAATGTAGAGATCTTAAAATTGATAAAAAAGAGTTATTTGGAGGTTCTATGACGATAACAAGCCTAGGGGGAATCGGGGGATCTTTTTTTACTCCAATTATAAATTATCCTGAAGTTGCTATTTTAGGAGTAGGAAGAGCAGAAAAAAAACAAGTATTCATGGATGGAAAATTTGTAACGCGCACTATGTTGCCACTTTCACTATCTTATGATCATAGAATTATTGATGGTGCGGAGGCAGCTCGATTTAATAATGATTTAAAAGAAAATCTTGGTAAAAATTTTGCTTATAAGTTAGCCGTTTGATAAAAATTATGTCTAAAAGCGTTTCATTGTTAAGTGCTTTGCTGTGTACATTTATTTGGGGAACTACATTTATTGCTCAAGACACTGGCATGGATGATATTGGTCCGTTTACATTTAATGCAGTAAGATTTTTTGTAGGTTTTTTGGCAATTCTACCTTTAGCATTATTATTTGAGACTAAAAAATTTAAATTAGAATTTAAAATTGGTTTTAGATATTTTGCTATTCTATCTTTTTTAATAGGATTATCATTATTTTTAGGATCGGCATTGCAGCAAGTAGCTCTGCTTTACACAGATGTAGCTAATGCTGCTTTCTTTACGATTTTTTATGTTCCGATGGTACCAATTATTATTTTTATATTTAAGAGAGACTCATTGCATTGGAGTGTATGGCCCTCAGTTATTTTATGTTTAATTGGCGGATATCTTTTAACCAATTTTTATGATGCTACAGTTAGACTTGGAGACACATTGGTCATTCTTGGAGCATTATTCTGGAGCACTCACATCATATTTACTGGAATGATTGTTAAAACATATAACTTACCTTTAACATTAGGTGCAATCCAAACTTTATTAGTGGCTTTATTTTCTTTAATTATTGGTTTGATTTATGAAGAATTTATAATTGAAAATATTCTCAACGAGATAGACTCTATACTTTATGCAGGAATTTTATCAGGTGGTTTTGCATTCGTTTTACAAATTTACGCTCAAAAAAACATAACACCTGCACCAGCAGCCATAATTTTTTCATTAGAAGGTGTATTTGCAACTATCGCAGCATGGGTTTTATTAAGTCAAATTTTAGATTTTAATAATATATTAGGGTGCTTGTTCATATTGTGTGGTGTTTTAATTTCTCAATTATTACCCTTGATGAGGAAAATAAATTATCAATAATAAAACTAAAGCAATAATAATTCTATAAATTACGAATATGGTTAAAGAAAAATTTCTTACATATCTTATAAAATATTTGACTGTGATAAATGAGAAAATAAAAGAAAGAGTAACTGCAATTAATAATAAATAATTAAATTCAGTAGACTGTTGTACAGCATCTTGAAGACCTAAAAAACTTGCCCCTGCTAACGCAGGTATAGATAATAAAAAGGCGATTTTGCTTGAGTCAACTCTATTAAATTCTAGAAATCGAGCTGCTGTCAAAGTTATTCCTGCTCTACTCACACCAGGTATGAGTGCTAAAATTTGAAATAAACCTATGAATAATATTGATTTTATATTTAAGTTGGTTGATATATTTTGACTAGTATCTCTTTTATCTGATAAAAATAGGACTAAACCAAAAAATAGAGTTGTCCATGCAATAATTTCTATATTTCTTAAAAGATTAATTATTTCGATCGAATATATTATATATCCAAAAATTATAAGAGGTATTGATCCAACTAAAACTAAAACCAATAGTTTTTGATTGTTTCTTAAATTTAGTAAATCTTTTTTAAAGTAATAGATTATTGCAAATAAAGAACCCAAGTGCAGACCAATATCAATGAATAAAGAGCTTGAGCTAAAATCATAAAAATTTGATATTAAGATCAGATGGGCCGAAGAGCTAATAGGTAAAAATTCAGAAATTCCTTGGACCGCAGAAAGAATTAGTATTTCTATAAAATCTTGAAGCATAAAGATGTCGTAACTTAAAAAATATTCATTTTAAACAATTCGATTTAATCATAATAGGTATGCAAAAAATAAATTTCTTACATTTTATGCTAAATAGCGTTTATTATAGGTCATAATTATTGACCTAAATAATACTTTTATTAGTAAAAACAATGTATAATTTGCCTAAAATTTAAAGATTCTATGACTGATAAAATGTTAAAATTTGTGAAAATAGGTCAACAAACTCCACCTAAAAGAAAGATTGGCACAAGAAAAGAGGATTTTAATGAGATCTATGACGAGTTTGTAACTAAAAAGGCTGAAGAACAATCAAGCAGATGTTCTCAATGTGGAGTTCCATTTTGCCAAGTACATTGTCCCTTAAGCAACAATATTCCAGATTGGTTAAAACTTACAGCTGAAGGAAGATTAAAAGAAGCCTACGAATTATCTCAAAGCACTAACAATATGCCAGAGGTGTGTGGAAGAATTTGCCCTCAGGACAGATTGTGTGAGGGTAACTGCGTTATTGAGCAATCAGGACATGGAACAGTTACTATTGGTTCAGTTGAGAAATATATTAATGATAAAGCATGGGAACAAGGCTGGGTTAAACCAATTTCTTTAAATCATGAAAAAGACCAAAGCGTTGGAATAATTGGTGCCGGTCCAGCAGGATTGGCAGCCGCTGAGCAGCTAAGGAAAAATGGATATAAAATTACTGTTTATGATCGATATGATCGCGCAGGTGGATTATTAATTTATGGAATTCCAAATTTTAAACTTGAAAAACATGTGGTTGAGCGAAGAACAAAGTTGTTAAAGGATGGTGGGATAAAATTTATTCAAAATTTTGAAGTTGGTAAAGATGCAACTCTAGAACAGTTGCGAAAAAAACATGATGCTATTTTAATTGCGACGGGTGTATATAAACCAAGAGAAGTTGAATTACCTGGTAATGATTTAGGTAATATTTTTCCTGCAATGGAGTTTTTGACAGCATCAAATAAAAAAGGCCTAGGAGACAAAGTAGAGTTATTTGATAAAGGAATTTTAAACGCTGAGGGAAAAGATGTTGTCGTGATAGGTGGCGGTGACACAGCAATGGATTGTGTAAGAACTTCAGTAAGACAAAAAGCAAAGTCGGTAAAATGTTTATATAGAAGAGATAAAGAAAATATGCCTGGATCTGCTAGAGAAGTTGCAAATGCTGAGGAAGAGGGTGTAGAATTTGTTTGGCTTTCTAGTCCAAAAGAATTTAAGGGAAAAAATAAAATCGAAAATTTAGTTGTTAATCAAATTGAATTAGGTGAACCAGATGAATCAGGAAGACGAAAACCAGAAATTAAAGAAGGTTCAGAATTTATGGTGAAAGCCGATATGGTAATCAAA
>CACJUF010000013.1 GCA_902596515.1 uncultured Pelagibacteraceae bacterium | reverse complement strand
AAACTTGGGATTACTGCTTGATAACCAAATTTATTTAATACTTTAATTGTATAGACTAAATTTTCATTCTCAAAATTTATATTAAATGTATCTGCAAATAAAATTACTTTATTTTCTGAAATTTCTTGATTGTTATATATGTCTTTTAAAGCCTTTTGATTTTGGACTTCAGGCAGGCTTCTTTCAGTTGCAAAACCAAATTTTTTAATAATGTTTGAAATAACTGGAAAATTTTTAATCTTATTAATTATTGGGTTTATGATTTTATATAACCAAATCAGCCTAGGCATATCAGAGATAATTTTATCTTTAATTCTCATACTAAATTTTTTGTAATAATGAGATAGAAATTCACTTTTCATCTTAGCCATATCTACAGACATTGGACATTCTCTTTGACAAGCTTTACAGCTTACACAAAGTTCCATTGTTTCATACATTTCTTTAGATGCAAAAGACCCCTCTGGTAATTGATTAGAAAGTGCAAGTCTTAATGTATTTGCTCTTCCTCTAACTAAATCTTTCTCTTCTTTTGTTACCCTGTATGAAGGACACATTACTCCTGAATCTAATTTTCTGCATGCGCCGTTGTTGTTACACATTTCAATTGCATCTGAAAATTGACCCCAATTAGACCAATCATAATGAGTACTTATATTCTCAGTTTGATAATCCGATTTATATCTCATCAAAGATCTATCATTTGACTTAAATGGTCTTACAATTTTACCTGGATTTAATAAATTTTTATTATCGAATGTATCTTTAATTTCTTCGAATGCATTTGTGATATTTTTTCCAAACATCATCTCGTGGAATTCTGATCTAACTATTCCATCCCCGTGTTCACCAGAGTGAGAACCTTTATAATTCTTAACCATTTCAAAAGCTTCCTCAGATATACATCTCATGTTTTTAATATCTTGGTCAGATTTCATATTTAAAACTGGTCTCACGTGAAGGGTTCCAACCGATGCATGAGCATAAAACATTCCACTTGTATTATATTTTTTAAATATTTCATTTAATCTTGCTGTGTATTCTGCCAAGTGATCTAAAGAAACTGCACAATCTTCAATAAATGCGACTGGCTTTTTATCTCCCTTCATCGACATCAATATATTTAATCCAGCTTTTCTAATCTCAAAAACTTCTTTTTGCTCTGATAAGTCTGTAAAAAAAGAAAATTGATTTTTCTTATTTTGATTAAGAACTAAATATTCAAGATCTTTTATTTTTTTCTCATAAACATTTTGGTCTGTATCTATAAATTCAACCATTAAAACAGCTTCTGGATTACCTTTTATATATTTTTTAATACCACCTGCATACATTGGTATCTCTTTTGCTAGATTTAATAAATTCTGATCCATTAATTCAACGCAAGTTGGTTTTAATTTTACAATTTCTTTTGTTAATTCCATGGCTTGATGAAAGTTATCAAAGTAACAAACACCTAAAATTTTATTTTTAGGAATTTCAGATAATTTTAGTTTTATCTTGTTAAAAAGTGACAATGTTCCCTCAGAACCGACTAATAAATTTGATGAATTAAATCCATTAGGATCAATCAAATCGATATTATAACCACCGACTCTTCTTTGAGTGGTTGGCCAATTTTCATCAATATCCTTACTAACTTTTTGTCTTAAATGTAAAAATTTATCAATTATTTTATAAAAACGATCTTGGTTATTAGTAGTTGCTAGATAGTTTTTATTAATTTGATCGAAAGTATGTAAAGAACCATCATCTAAAATTGCTTCAATAGCTAGTACGTTGTGAACCATATTTCCGTAATACAAAGATCTTGATCCACATGAATTATTTGCTGACATCCCACCAATAGTTGCTCTACTACTTGTAGAAACATCTACAGGAAACCATAAACCATATGGCCTTAAAAATGAATTCAAATGATCTAATACAACACCAGGCTGAACCCATACGTATTTTTCCTCTACATTAAGCTCTAATATTTTATTTTGGTGTTTTGAGTAATCAAGAACTACACTTTCACCTACAGTCTGACCACATTGAGAACTTCCGCCACCTCTAGCTAGTAGAGGAATAGAATTCTTTTGAGAGTATTCCATTAAGTTTAAAACATCATTTGTATCCTTTGGTAGAACTACACCTAAAGGCTTAATTTGATAAACTGATGCATCAGTGCTGTATCGACCCCGAGAAAACTCATCAAATAAAGTTTTCCCATCAACTTTATTACTTATTTCTTTTCCTATTCTTTGTATTTGATCTGAACTAAACCGCATAAAAGTTAATTAAAGGTTTATTTATTTTTGTAAACTAGTTTACCGAACTTTTTTAACGCGGTTTCTGAAATTTCTAATCCTAAGCCTGGATTTTCATTTAGATGTATCCAACCATTACTCATTTTATGGGAATTTTCAAATAATTCAGCTTGTAAAGGATCTCTTTCATCATCAAATGACTCGACTATTCTTCCTGATGGTGACGACGCAACTAAAGGAGCATGAATATAACAATCATGATGTGGTGCTATATCCAAATGATTTAATTCACATAAAGCAGATAGTTTTTTACCATTTGTAAAACCACCAAACATTGTGCAATCAAATTGTAAAATTTGAATTGCATTTTCTTCCACCATGGATCTACATCCATAAATCGTAATTTCACTTTCTCCACCTGATAAAGGAATTTTTGTTTGTTGTGATAAAAGTTTTAAATTTCTTCTATCATCTTCCCATCTCACAGGCTCTTCTATCCAAGTTGGATTAAATCTCTCAAATTCTTTCACTCCCTCAATAGCCGTTTTTAGGTCCCATGCTCTATTAACGTCAATCATTAGATCTTTATCGTCACCAATTTCTTGTCGAATTATTTCTAATCTTTTGGCATCTTCTTTTATACTTAATCCACCTACTTTAACTTTAAAGCTTTGATGGCCAATTTTAATTAATTTTTGTAATTCTTCTCTAAGTTCTTTTTCATTTTTACCATCTCTATAATAAGCACATGTTACATATACAGGAATTTTATTTCTGTAACCTCCAAACAACTTGTATAGTGGAATTTTTGAGGCTTTACCTATCAAATCCCAGCATGCAATATCTAAAGCAGCAGAAATTTTAATCAAAGCTTCTCTACTCCAACCTTTTTCATTGCTTTGACGTGTATCTGTTAATCTAAAAATTTTTTCATACAATTTCTCTGGACAAAAAGGATCTTCCCCAACTATTAAATCATGTAAACCATTAGAGAAAGGTTTGATAATTGGTTTGATATCCGTATAACTTGTCGCCAGACCAAAACCAGAATTACCATCTTTAGTTTTAATCTTAATCAATAATTCATTTGCTGTTGGAACTATGAAATGACTTACCCAGTGAGGATTAACCTCATCAGGGTTATTTAAAACATAAACTTCTAAGGTCTCGATTGAATTACTACCATTTGTCATACATTATAAGTTTGATTATATAATTTCTTTAGCATATACAGCAGAATGGCAATTTCAAACAATATAAGACCAGGTCGACATTTTTTACAAATACCAGGTCCAACTAACGTTCCTGACAGAGTTTTAAGAGCAATGGATTATCCAACAATAGACCATAGGGGTCCAGATTTTGCAGAACTTGGTTTAAGAGTTTTAGATAGAATAAAGTTAATTTTTAAAACTTCAGAACCTGTAATAATATTTCCTGCTTCAGGCACAGGTGCTTGGGAAGCTGCAATTGTAAATACTTTAAGTGCAGGTGATAAAATTTTAATGTTTGAAACAGGACACTTTTCTACACTTTGGTATGATATTGCAGAAAAATTTAAATTAGAGATTGACTTTGTTAAAGGTGATTGGAGAACAGGTGTTGACCCAAATATTGTTGAGCAAAAATTGAAAGAAGATAAAGAGAAAAAAATTAAAGCAGTCTGTGCAGTTCATAACGAAACATCTACAGGAGTTACAAGTAGAATTGGAAAAATTAGAAAAGCTATGGACAATGCAGAACATCCTGCATTACTATTTGTTGACACAATTTCCTCACTTGGATCTATAGATTATAGACACGAAGAATGGAAAGTTGATGTTACAGTTGGCGGATCTCAAAAAGGATTATTATTACCTCCAGGACTTTCATTTAATGCAATAAGTTCAAAAGCGTTAAAAGCTTATGAAGTTTCTGATTTACCAAAATCATATTGGGATTGGAAACCAATGCTAGAAAATAATAAAAAAGGTTATTTTCCATATACACCAGCAACAAATTTATTGTATGGATTAGATGAAGCAATTAACATGTTGACTGAAGAAGGTTTAGAAAATGTATTTACTAGACATAAAAGATTTGCAGAAGCTACTAGAGTTGCTGTAAAAGCTTGGGGTTTAGAAATACTTTGTAAAAATCCAGAAGAATATTCAGATTCACTAACAGCAGTAATGGTTCCAGATGGACATGATGCGGACTCATTAAGAAAAATAATTTTAGATCATTACAACATGTCTTTAGGTACGGGTTTAGCAAAAGTTGCAGGTAAAATTTTTAGAATCGGACATTTAGGAGATTTTAACGAATTGATGTTGGCTGGAACTTTAGCTGGTGTTGAAATGGGATTAATGAAATCCAAAATTCCCTATAAAAAAGGTGGAATACTTAAAGCACTTGACTATCTTTGTTAACTTTCAAAAGATTTATTAATAAAATAATTTTTAAGCCAATTTTTCAATAGTAATAGAACTTGACGTTATTTTTCCAAAAGATATAAATCACTCTGTTTTGGTTTAGGGCGGTTAGCTCAGTTGGTAGAGCATCTCGTTTACACCGAGGGGGTCAAAGGTTCGAGTCCTTTACTGCCCACCAAAAGAATCAAAAGTGGGGGTGTAGCTCAGTTGGTTAGAGCGATCGCCTGTCACGCGATAGGTCGAGGGTTCGAGTCCCTTCACTCCCGCCACTTTGCAAGTTTACTACTGATAATCACTATCAAATACGCTGTATATTTTGAATAATGTGACCTAACACCACTTCATCTAGCTATAAAAAATGATATATATTCCACATGACTGCGGAATTTTTAAAGGATTATTTACCTATAATATTGTTCTTAATTATTGCATTAGGATTGAGTTGTGCATTTATAGTAATCAATTTTATTCTATCTCCAAAAAATCCAGATCCAGAAAAGTTATCAGCTTATGAATGTGGATTTGAACCATTTCAGGACTCTAGAATGGAATTTGATGTTCGTTTTTATTTGGTTGCTATACTTTTTATAATTTTTGACCTTGAAATAGCATTTTTATTTCCGTGGGCAATTACTTTAGGAAATATTGGAATTTTAGGTTTTACCTCAATGATGATTTTTTTATTCATACTTACTATCGGATTTATTTATGAATGGAAAAAAGGCGCTTTAGACTGGGAATAAAATTTTTTTTAAATGAATAATAAGATAGATCAAGTTCCGGAAGAGTTTAAACAACTTGCTGAAGATTTTAGTAAGAATGGTTTTATTACTACATCATTAGACAATTTAATAAACTGGTCAAGGTCGGGATCATTACACTGGATGACTTTTGGCCTTGCTTGTTGTGCAGTTGAAATGATGCAAACTGCAATGCCCAGATATGATTTAGAAAGATTTGGTGCTGCACCTCGTGGGTCACCAAGACAATCAGATGTAATGATTGTTGCTGGCACTTTAACTAATAAAATGGCACCAGCTCTTAGAAAAGTTTACGACCAAATGCCTGAACCAAGATATGTTATATCAATGGGAAGTTGTGCTAATGGGGGTGGATATTATCACTACTCTTATTCTGTTGTAAGAGGTTGTGATCGTATTGTTCCAGTTGACATTTATGTTCCTGGATGTCCTCCTTCTGCAGAGGCTTTATTATATGGAATTATGCAATTACAAAAAAAAATAAGAAATAAAGGATCTATTAGTAGATAATATGAATAACTTAATTGATTTAGAAAAAAAGATTAATTCAGAACTCGGCACTAAAATAAATACTTCTGAAATCAAACATAATCAAATTTATCTTGAGATAGATAGTGAAGATTTAATTGATGTAGTTTTATTTGTTAAAACTAATAAAGATACAAAATTTAGACAACTTATAGACATTACAGTTGTTGATTATCCTGAAAGGTCCAAAAGATTTAAAATTGTATATTTATTTTTAAGTCATGAGTTCAATCAGAGAATGATCTTAAGTTACGACATAAGTGAAAATGAAGTTATCGCATCATTAACACCAATTTTTCCATCTGCTAATTGGATGGAGAGAGAAGTTTTTGACATGTATGGAGTGAGTTTCAAAGATCATCCTGACTTAAGAAGAATTTTAACAGATTATGGTTTTGAGGGTCATCCATTAAGAAAAGATTTTCCTTTAACTGGTCATACCGAAGTTAGATACAGCGAGGATCAAAAAAAAGTAGTTAATGAACCTGTAAAACTGGAACAAAATTATAGAAACTTTGATTATGAAAGTCCGTGGGAAGGCACAAAATATATTAAAGAATTAACTGATAGTAATGACAAAAAAAATTAAAAACCTAAACTTAAATTTTGGACCTCAACATCCAGCAGCTCATGGAGTTCTTAGACTTATATTAGAATTAGATGGTGAAGTTGTTGAAAAAGCAGATCCACATATTGGCTTACTACATCGTGGCACTGAAAAATTAATAGAAAATAAAACTTATATGCAAGCAGTTCCATATTTTGATCGATTAGATTATGTAGCTCCAATGAACCAGGAACATGCTTTTGCTTTGGCTGTTGAAAAAATTTTAGATATTGATGTTCCAATTAGAGCCCAATTTATAAGAGTGATGTTTTGTGAAATTGGAAGAATTTTAAGTCATATATTAAATGTTACAACACAAGCATTAGATGTTGGAGCTTTGACACCATCTTTATGGGGCTTTGAAGAAAGAGAGACTTTAATGACTTTTTATGAAAGAGCATCTGGATCAAGATTACATGCAAATTATTTTAGAGCCGGTGGTGTGCATCAAGATTTACCAGCAGGTTTAGAGACAGATATTGGAAAATTTTGCGAAACTTTCCCAAAAATAATTAATGATTTAGAAAACTTATTGACTGACAATAGAATATTCAAGCAAAGAAATGTTGATATTGGTGTTGTTACAAAAGAAGACGCCCTAGATTACTCTTTTAGTGGTGTTATGATTAGAGGATCTGGTGTTCCATGGGATCTGAGGAAATCACAACCATACGATTGTTATAACCAACTAGAATTTAAAATTCCTGTAGGAAAAAATGGAGATTGTTACGATAGATATTTGTGCAGGATTGAAGAAATGAAAGAAAGTGTCAAAATAATTAAACAATGTTTATCAAAAATGGAAAAAGGTCCAATCAAAACTTTTGATGGAAAAATAACACCTCCATCAAAAAAAGATATCAAACAATCGATGGAAGCTTTGATACATCACTTTAAATTATTTACTGAAGGATATCGTGTGCCTGAAGATGAAATTTATACAGCGGTTGAAGCGCCTAAAGGAGAATTTGGAGTTTATTTAATTTCAGATGGATCAAGCAAACCTTATAAGTGTAAAATTCGAGCGCCTGGATTTTCACATTTACAATCAATGGATTATTTAATTAAAGGACATATGTTGGCTGATGTTCCTGCAGTGCTCGGCTCTTTAGATATAGTTTTTGGTGAGGTTGATAGATGAGTTTAAAGAGACCAGCCAAAGATCAACCAGAGAGTTTTGAATTTAATTCATCTTCTTTAGAGGCAGCAAATAAAATTATTTCAAAATATCCTAAAGGAAAGCAACAAAGTGCCGTCATGGCGTTGTTATATATAGCTCAAAAACAAAATGATAATTGGATACCTTTAGTTGCAATGAAATATATAGCGAAACTTCTAGATATGCCTTACATAAAAGTTTATGAAGTAGCGACTTTTTATAGTATGTTCAACTTATCACCAGTTGGAAAATATTTCATTCAAGTTTGTACTACAACACCTTGTATGATAAGGGGAGCTAGTAAATTAGTTGAGGCCTGCAAAGAAAAAATTTCCGAAAATGAATCTGAATTATTACCAGATAAAAATTGTTCATGGATGGAAGTAGAGTGCTTAGGTGCTTGCGTCACTGCTCCAATGATGCAAATTAATGATGATTATTATGAAGATTTAGACAAAGAAAAAACGTTAGAAATTTTAGATAAAATTTTAAAAGATGAAATACCAAAACCAGGTTCATACAGAGGACGCATAAATAATGAACCAGAAAATGGTAGAAAAACATTAATGGAATTAAAAAATGCTTAAGGATCAAGATAGAATTTTTCAAAATTTATATAACGATTTGGGTTCAGATTTAACTTCAGCTCAAAAAAGAGGTGATTGGGTGAATACAAAAGCAATTACTGAAAAAGGTAGAGACTGGATCATAAATGAAATGAAAGACTCTCAATTAAGAGGAAGAGGGGGAGCAGGTTTTCCTACTGGTCTTAAGTGGTCATTTGCACCAAAAGAAGTTGGATCTAGACCTCACTACCTTGTTATTAATGGTGATGAGTCAGAGCCAGGTACCTGTAAAGATAGAGATATCTTAAGGTTTGAACCTCATAAACTCATTGAGGGTTGTTTAATAGCTTCATATGCAATTCAAGCACATGTTTGTTATATTTATATAAGAGGTGAGTATTTTGTAGATGGACAAAAACTTCAAGCTGCAATTGACGAAGCTTATGAAAAAAAATTAATTGGAAAAAATGCGGCTGGAACTGGATGGGATTTAGATATTTATATACATTACGGTGCAGGAGCTTATATCTGTGGAGAAGAGACTGCATTGCTCGAGAGCATTGAAGGTAACAAAGGTCAGCCGAGATTAAAACCACCTTTCCCAGCATTAATTGGTTTATATGGATGTCCAACAATAATTAACAATGTTGAGACCATAGCTGTAGTTCCAACAATTCTAAGAAGAGGTGGTAAATGGTTTGCTTCCTTGGGTAGAGAAAAAAATACTGGTACTAAAATATTTTGTATTTCTGGAAATGTAAATAATCCATGTAATGTTGAGGAGGAAATGAACATACCTTTGAAAGAGTTAATAGAAGTTCATGCAGGAGGTGTAATAGGCGGTTGGGACAATCTACAAGCTGTAATACCTGGAGGATCTTCAATGCCACTTATTCCCAAAGAAAAGTGTGAAACACTAACAATGGATTTTGACTCTTTAGTTGCTGAAAAAAGCGGGCTAGGTACAGCAGGAGTAGTCGTTATAAATAAAGATCAAGACATAATTAAATGTATGGCAAGAATAGCTAGATTCTATAAGCATGAAAGCTGTGGTCAATGTACACCTTGTAGAGAGGGTTCAGGGTGGATGTGGAGAATGCTTGAGAGAATGGCTAAAGGAGAGGCTTCAAAAGATGAAATTGAAATGTTAGGTGATGTAACTAAACAAATTGAAGGTCATACAATATGTGCATTTGGTGAGGGTTCATCTTGGCCTGTTCAAGGTTTGTTAAGACATTTTAAAGATGAAATTAAAAAAAGAAATAATTTTGATCCAATTGTAAAAGAAACTCAGAATATTCCTTATTTGGTGGATCAGCACTTGTTAGATAAGAATGCTTAAATTAAAAGTAAACGATATAGAAGTTGAAGTAGAAGAAGGTTTGACTGTTCTACAAGCTTGTGAAAAAGCTGGAGTAGAAATTCCTAGATTTTGCTATCATGAAAAACTATCAATTGCTGGAAATTGCAGAATGTGTCTTGTTGAGATGGAAAAATCTCCAAAACCTATAGCCTCTTGTGCAATGCCTGCTGCTGAGGGCATGGTTATAAAAACAAATACTCCCAAAATAGAAAAATCTAGAAAGGGCGTAATGGAATTTTTATTAGCAAATCATCCTTTGGACTGTCCTGTTTGTGACCAGGGTGGTGAATGTGATCTTCAAGATCAGTCAATGTTTTATGGAATTGATAAATCAAGATTTAAAGAGAATAAAAGAGCAGTTCCTGATAAAAACATGGGTCCACTTATTAAGACACAAATGACCAGATGCATTCATTGCACTAGATGCATTAGATTTGCAACAGAAATTGCTGGCGTGCCTGAATTAGGTGCAATAGGTAGAGGTGAAGATATGCAAATCACAACATACTTAGAAAAATCAATACAATCAGAATTATCAGGTAATGTAATAGATCTTTGCCCTGTAGGAGCCCTTACGTCTAAACCTTATGTGTTTGAAGCAAGACCCTGGGAGTTAAAAAAAACTGATACTATTGATGTAATGGATGCTGTTGGATCAAATATAAGAGTAGACACATATGACTGGGAGGTAAAAAGAGTACTACCAGTAATTAATGAGGATATAAATGAGGAATGGATATCAGACAAAACAAGATATGCTTGTGACGGTCTTTTAAATCAAAGACTAGATTCACCATATATCAAATATAATAATAAGTTTGAAAAAGCTTCATGGGATGAAGTTTTTAAAATTATAAAATCAAAAATACAAAATACCGACAAAGATAAAATAGCTGGATTTGTGGGTGATCTGACAAATATGGAGGCTAGCTACATATTTAAGGAATTTTTAGAAAGAACTATAGACACAAAAAATTATGAGTCTAGATCATTTGATATGTTTATTGATAGCTCTAAAAGAGAAAACTATTTATTCAATTCAACGATTAATGGTATTGAGGAGTCAGATTTTATTCTGTTAATTGGTACTAATCCAAGATTTGAAGCTACAATGCTAAATGCAAGAATTCGAAAAGCTTATCTTAAAAATAAAGTCAAAATTGTTTCTTTAAATGATGTAGGTGATCTAACTTATCCTTATCAAAGCCTTGATGGAAAAACTCAAACAATCAAAGATATTTTTGAGAATAAAAATGCACTTGCAAACGATATTATTGATGCTCAAAAACCATTAATAATATTTGGAGAGTCTTTTTTAAGATCTAATTCAGCTGAATTTTTGTTTAGTTCATTTAAAAACTTTTTATTGAATAATAATAAATTTACTGATGATTGGAGCCCTTTTAATTTTTTACCTACCGATGCAGCTACAGTTGGGAGTTTAGATCTTGATATAATTGATCCATCAAATGAATTAATAAAGAAACTGAATGAAAATGAATTTGATTTAGTTTTTTTAATAGGACAGGATAATCTTAAATTTAATAAAAAAAATGAATTTGTAATATATGTAGGAAGTCACGGAGATAATGGTGCAGAACTAGCAGATATTATTTTACCAGGAGCAGCTTATACAGAACAATCAGGTCATTATACTAATTTAGAGGGAAAAATCCAAAAAGCTTATAAAGCTTCATATCCGCCAGGAGATGCTAAAGAAGATTGGGAAATTATAAATGATCTTGCTGAATTTACGAATAATAGAAAACTTTTTAATGATAAAGATGAATTAGAGAGCAGTATGTTTAATTATCTTAACTTGAAAAAAGAAAGACAAGAAAATCACTCTAACAATAAAGTAGATTTAATTAATTTTGAGGATGAAGTCCTTAAAATAACATATAAGGATTACTATTTTTCAAATGTAATTGCACGTTCGTCAAAAACAATGTTGAATTGTAACAATTCAAAGCTAGAAGTTAAACGAACTGGTACTGAAGGATAAATAATGGAATATTTAAATTTAGTTTTTGAGCAAGTTTACAAAATCCTCTTTCTTCTTGTTCCAGTTTTAGTTTCTGTGGCTATGATTGTTTGGTTAGATAGAAGAGTTTGGGCTTTTGTTCAAAAAAGACAAGGTCCAAATGTTGTAGGTCCTTTTGGTTTATTACAGTCATTAGCTGATGCATTAAAATATATTTTTAAAGAGATTATAATTCCAGCAAGTTCTAATAAGATTATTTTTATTTTAGCTCCAATAATTACAATGACTTTAGCTTTAATAGCTTGGGCAGTTATACCTTTTGGAGAAGATCAAGTTTTAGCTAATATTAATGTTGGGATACTATATATTTTTGCTATTTCTTCACTCGGAGTTTATGGAATTATCATGGGGGGTTGGGCTTCCAATTCCAAATATCCTTTTTTAGGGTCAATAAGATCTGCCGCGCAGATGGTTTCTTATGAGGTTTCAATTGGCATAATCATCATTAATGTTCTTTTGTGTGTAGGATCATTAAATTTAAGTGATATCGTTTTAGCTCAACAAAATATCTGGTTTATAATCCCTTTATTTCCAATGTTTGTAATATTTTTTATTTCTGCTTTAGCAGAAACAAATCGACCACCTTTTGATTTACCTGAAGCCGAAGCAGAATTAGTTGCTGGATATCAAACTGAATATTCTGGTATGATGTATGCAATGTTTTGGTTGGGAGAGTACGCAAATATTTTATTAATGTGTGCTTTAGGATCGATTTTATTTTTGGGAGGCTGGCTCTCACCTATTGATTTATATCCATTTAATTTGATTCCAGGAGCTATTTGGTTAATTCTAAAAATATTACTTTTATTTATTTTATTTGCATTAGTTAAAGCAGTTGTACCAAGATATAGATATGATCAATTAATGAGATTAGGTTGGAAGATATTCCTTCCATTTTCTCTTACCTATGTTGTTTTGACTGCTAGTTATTTATTTTATTTTAACCTTTTACCTACACTATAAATGAAAATTACAAGATTTTTAAAAACAATATTCATGGTTGATTTTGCAAATGGCTTACTAATCGCCTTAAGAGAAATGTTTAAAACAAAAAAAACAATAAATTATCCTTTTGAAAAAGGAAAAATTAGCCCAAGATTTAGAGGAGAGCATGCACTTAGAAGATATCCAAATGGTGAAGAGAGATGTATAGCATGTAAGTTGTGTGAGGCAGTCTGTCCAGCACAAGCAATTACAATCGAGTCAGCTGAAAGATCTGATGGAAGCAGAAAAACTACGCGTTACGATATTGACATGATGAAATGTATTTATTGTGGTTTGTGTGAAGAGTCATGCCCTGTTGATGCAATAGTACAAGGACCAAATTTTGAATTTTCAACAGAAACAAGAGAAGAGCTTTATTATACTAAAGAAAAATTACTTGATAATGGTGATAGATGGGAAAATATTTTAGCAGCGAATATAAAATCAGATAATCCTTATAGGTAAATTTATGGTAGCCCATGCAATATTTTTTTATGTTTTTTCGATTATTGCAGTCATTTCAGCCATCATGGTTACAGTTTCAAAAAATACAGTACACTCAGTTTTTTTTTTAATATTAGATTTTATTAGTATTTCTTGTCTCTTCATAATGATTGGAGCGGAGTTTTTAGGGATGATAATGCTGATTGTATATGTTGGTGCAGTAGCTGTTTTATTCTTATTCGTTGTAATGATGTTAAATGTTGCTCAACAAAAAAATCAATGGTTTAATTCTGAATCAACTACTTCTAGCCACATTCCGGTCGGTTTAATTATAAGCACAATTATTTTTTTTGAATTAATTATTGTTGTAGGTGGTTGGAAATATAAACCCGAGTTGTCTGATCAAAATACTACTCAAATTTCTAATGAAATAAGTAATACACACTCATTAGGCCAGGTTTTGTATACTGATTATATTCATATTTTTCAAATTAGTGGAATGATATTATTAATTGCAATGATTGGTGCAATCGTTCTTACCTTTAGACGAAGAGAAGGAGTAAAAACTCAAAGTTATTTAAAACAAATTTCTAGAGAAAGGTCTGAAGGCATTGAAGTTTTAGAAGTTCAATCAAATAAGGGTGTAAAGATAGATGATTGAAATAGGTTTAGGACATTATCTTACTTTAGGAGCGGTTATCTTTAGCATTGGTGTCATAGGTATCTTTCTTAATAGAAAAAATATTATCGTGATTTTGATGAGTATTGAGCTGATATTATTAGCTGTGAACATTAATTTAGTATCATTTTCTATTTATCTCGGTGATTTAACTGGTCAAGTTTTCACATTATTTATTTTAACTGTAGCAGCTGCTGAGGCAGCTATTGGTCTTGCTATAATAGTAGTCTATTACAGAAATGCGGGAACTATAAGAGTTGAAGAGATAGATAAATTAAAAGGATAAAATGGAAATTTCAATTATAGCATTACCATTAATCGCATCAATTATATCTGGTTTTTTTGGTAAATTTATAGGCGACAGAAATTCTGAAATAGTTACAAGTTTGTTGGTATCAATTTCAGCTATTCTTTCAGCAATTGTATTTTATGAGGTAATTTTTAATGAATACGAGGAAAATATCAAAATTGCTACATGGATTAATTCTGGATCACTAGATGTAAACTGGTCAATGAAAATAGATGCATTGTCATCAGTAATGTTAGTGGTTGTAACTTTTGTTTCTGCATTGGTTCATATCTATTCAATTGGATACATGTCCCATGATCCTCATAAACCTAGATTTATGGCTTACTTATCGTTATTTACATTTGCCATGTTAATGTTGGTAACGGCTGATAATTTTATTCAATTATTTTTTGGTTGGGAGGGGGTAGGCCTTTGTTCTTATTTTTTAATTGGTTTTTGGTTTAAAAAAGAAACTGCAAATGCAGCAGCTATTAAGGCGTTTGTTGTAAATAGAGTTGGAGATTTTGGTTTTGCTCTTGGTATTTTTTTGATTTTTTATTTATTCGGATCTGTAAACTACACAGAAGTTTTTAATCAAATCCCAACAGTTATAGATGAAAATCTTAATTTTTTAGGTATTAAGATTAATGCTGTAGATTTAATTTGTATCTTATTATTCATTGGTGCTATGGGTAAATCGGCTCAAATTTTTTTACATACCTGGTTGCCAGATGCAATGGAAGGTCCAACACCTGTTTCAGCTTTGATTCATGCAGCCACTATGGTTACTGCCGGAGTTTTTTTAGTTGTAAGATGTTCACCGATATACGAATATTCAGAGTTAGCTTTAAATATTGTCACTGTAGTAGGTATGAGTACCGCTTTTTTTGCAGCGAGTGTAGCTTTAGTTCAAACAGACATAAAAAAAATCATAGCTTATTCTACTTGTAGTCAATTAGGTTATATGTTTTTTGCTGCTGGTGTAGGTGCATATAATGTTGCAATGTTTCATTTATTTACTCATGCTTTTTTTAAGGCATTATTATTTCTAGGATCAGGGTCTGTTATTCATGCTTTTAAAGATGAGCAAAACATAAATAATATGGGAGGAGTATGGAGAAAATTGCCATACACTTATGCTCTAATGATAATTGGAACTTTAGCGTTAACAGGATTTCCTTTGCTATCTGGTTTTTATTCTAAGGATGCAATTATAGAATTTGCATATTTAAGTGGGACTACAACAGGATATTATGCAGCTGGAATAGGTATATTAACAGCTTTTTTAACATCAATTTATTCCTGGAGACTGATGTTTAAAACTTTTCATGGACAATATAACAACAAGAAACTCAATATCGAGGAAACACATGAGTCTCCACTAGTTATGTTAGTACCTTTGATAATATTATCTATTGGAGCGATTTTTGCTGGATTTATTTTTAAAGATTTATTTATAGGTTATGAGGCAATTAATAATTTTTGGAATAAATCGATTTTCTTTTTAGAACCTCTAAGCACTGATCACCCACCATTGTGGTTTTTAGTTTTAACCCCAACATTAGTAACTTTATCTATACCACTTGCTTATTATTTATTCGTAAAAAATAAGAATTTCCCAGCTCAACTAGTGAATATTAATGAGCCACTATATAAATTTTTGTTAAATAAATGGTATTTTGACGAAATTTACGAAACATTATTTGTAAAATCTTCGAAAAAATTTGGTTTATTTTTGTGGAAATTTTTTGATGTTAAAGTTATCGATGGCTTTGGACCTGATGGTATTTCTGGGATAATTAAAAAAGTTTCTATTAAAGCCAATAAATTTCAAAGTGGTTATATTTATCAATATGCATTTATAATGTTACTTGGTTTTTCTGCTTTTTTAACCTTCTTAATTGTTAAATAATGAATTTTCCAATTCTTTCTTCATTAATACTTTTACCTTCTATTGGAGCACTCTTTCTATTTTTTACAAAAAGTAAAGGTGAAAATAAGATTACTGCAAAATATGTTGCCTTATTTACATCTCTAGTAAACTTTTTTTTATCTATTTATTTATGGTTTTTATTTGACCAAACAACTTCTACTTTCCAATTTGTTGAAGATAGAATTTGGATCAAAGGTTTAATTAATTACAAAGTAGGAGTTGATGGAATATCAATACTTTTTATAATTCTTACAACATTTATTACACCTCTATGTATAATTTCAGTCAATAATTCAGTCACGAAAAGATTAAACGAATTTTTAATAGCTATACTTGTTATGGAAACTTTCATGATAGGCGTTTTTTGTTCTCTAGATCTTGTTGTTTTTTACTTATTTTTCGAGGCTGGATTAATCCCAATGTTTTTAATTATTGGAATTTGGGGTGGAGCTAGAAGAGTTTATTCTGCTTTTAAGTTTTTTTTATTTACTCTTTTGGGATCAGTTCTAATGTTAGTAGCAATAATTTCAATTTATTGGATCACAGGTACCACAGATGTTGTTCAACTTTATGAATTAGGTATAGACACGAAATATCAAAATTTGTTGTGGCTAGCTTTTTTTAGTTCATTTGCAGTAAAAACTCCAATGTGGCCAGTTCATACATGGCTTCCAGATGCACACGTTGAAGCTCCAACAGCAGGATCGGTGTTGTTAGCTGCTATTTTACTTAAAATGGCAGGCTATGGATTTATAAGATTTTCTTTGGGATTATTTCCCTCCGCTTCAGAGGTTTTTACTCCTTTAATTTATACATTAAGTGTTATCGCGATCATTTTCACGTCCTTAATAGCTTTAATGCAAGAGGATATGAAAAAATTAATAGCTTATTCTTCTGTGGCCCATATGGGGTTTGTTACTTTAGGTATATTTACAATCCAACAGCAAGGTATTGAAGGAAGTATAATTCAAATGATCAGTCACGGTCTAGTATCAGCAGCTTTATTTTTATGTGTTGGTGTTGTTTATGATCGAATGCATTCTAGATTGATCGCAACCTATGGAGGTATTGTTAATGTTATACCTAAATATGCTATTTTATTTATGGTATTTACTTTAGCTGCTTTAGGATTACCAGGAACAAGTGGGTTTGTTGGTGAATTTTTAATTTTAATGGCTGCTTTTAAAGATAATTTTTTAGTAGCAGTATTAGCTAGTTTAGGAGTTATCATTGGAGCAGCATATATGCTTTGGTTGTACAAAAGAGTTATTTTTGGAAAACTAATAAACTCTGAGTTAAAAAAAATGATTGATTTAAATAAATCAGAGGCGTTCACGCTCACCTGTTTAGCTATACCAACTTTATATTTCGGTTTTTATCCAGAACCATTAATTAACACTATTGAAGTTTCAATAAGAGATTTAATAGATACATATAATTTCAGTGTTGCAAGTAAACAATGAATAATATTGAATTAATATTTCCAGAAATTTTTATCTCATTATCAATAATGTTTTTACTTATCTTAGGGGTTTTTAAAAAAGATAGTTCAAAAATAATTCATAATATTTCATTATTAGTTTTATTAATTACAGCAGTCATTACATTTAATGAAATTTTAAGTATTAATCCGACAACTTTATTTAATGAGAGTATTATCATTGATTATTTGTCATCATTCATGAAGATTATAACTTTATTGGCTGCTTTTGTAGTTTTGCTAATTTCATCAAATTATTTAAGAACCTTTAAAATTTTCAAAATTGAATACCCAATTTTAATTCTAAGTTCTGTATTGGGCATGATGATTATGATCAGCTCTAATGATCTAATTGTTTTCTATATGGGTTTAGAGCTACAGTCATTAGCCTTGTATGTTTTGGCAACATTTAATAGAGATCAATTAAAATCATCTGAAGCAGGATTAAAATATTTTGTTTTAAGTGCATTATCCTCAGGTTTATTATTGTACGGTTGTTCTTTGATTTATGGTTTTACAGGTTCAACAAATTTTAATGTTATTTCAACCCAATTTAATACAAATGAATATGTTATTACTTTTGGAATAGTTTTTATTTTGGTAGGTTTAGCGTTTAAAATTTCTGCTGTACCTTTTCATATGTGGGCCCCAGACGTTTATGAAGGGTCGCCAACATCAGTAACATTATTTTTTACAATGGTTCCTAAAATAGCAGCGTTAACCGTGTTTATAAGATTTTTATATGTTCCTTTTTTAAATCTTATTGATCAGTGGCAAATGATTTTAGTTTTTTTATCAATCGCATCCATGCTTTTTGGTGCGATAGCAGCAATAGGACAAAAAAATCTTAAAAGACTTATAGCTTATAGTTCTATTAGTCATATTGGATATGCATTAGCAGGTTTAGCAACTGGGTCTAATGAAGGGATACAAAGCTCAGTTATTTATATGACCATTTATATTATCATGAACTTAGGTTTTTTTTCATGTTTGTTAATGATGAGAAGAAACAATATTTATTATGAACAAATAGATGATTTATCAGGATTATCAAAAAATCATCCCTTGCTTTCAATTTCATTATTGATAATTCTATTTTCTCTAGCCGGAATACCACCACTAGCTGGTTTTTTTGCAAAATTTTATATTTTTAAATCTGTCATTGAACAGTCAATGTATTTTTTAGCTATTGTTGGACTATTATCAACAGTAGTAGCAGCGTTTTATTACTTGCGAATTATTAAGATAATGTATTTTGATGAGGAAAAAGATAGTTATGACAAAGATCATAACCTTTGGTTGAAGTTATCCTTAACAGTTTCTACAATACTAATTTTAATGTACTTTATTTTTCCTAGTGAATTGATTGATGTAGTTTCAAAAATCAATATAATTTAATGAAATTTAAAATATTTAGATTTAATAAAGTAATAAGTACCAATAATACTGCAATTAGAATAATTAAAAATTATAATTATGATTTTGGTATGATCTTATCTGATTTGCAAGTTAATGGTAGAGGCCAATATGGAAAACAATGGGTTTCCTATAAAGGAAATTTATTCGTAAGTTTTTTTTATAATCTTAAAAACTTTAAGATATCTTTAAATAAATTAACTAAAATTAATTGTTTAATCGTTAAAAAATGTATTTCACAATATTATAAAAAAAAGATTCATTTTAAAAAACCTAATGATCTTTTAATCCAAAAAAAAAAGATATGTGGAATATTACAAGAAAAAGTGAATAAATTTAATAATACTTATTTGATTGTTGGTATTGGAGTAAATTTAATAAAAAGTCCCTTTATAAGAGATTATCCAACTACTCATTTAAGAGAGCTTATAAACAAAGATATATCAAAAAAAAAATTTGAATTAAAACTAAAAAAAATTTTTGAAAACAATTTAAACAGATTAATTAAAAAAAGAGTATAAATATAAATATGCTAATTTTAGGAGATATTGGAAATTCAGTAACTAAATTATTTTTAGTAGATCCTAAAGATAAGATCTTAAAAAAAATAAGTTTACCATCAAAATCAATAACAAACTCAATTCTTAATAAAAAATTTAAAATTTTAACAAAAGATTTCAAGAATATTGAAAAGATATTATTTTGTAGCGTTGTCCCAAAAACTTTCAACTCTATTAAAAGATTTATATCAAAAAAAACTAAAGTTAAGTGTTATGAAATAAAAGATCTCAATTTAAAATCTATTCTAAATATAAAAGCAAACTTTAAACAAGTCGGCTCTGATAGACTGGCAAATGCAATAAGTTTAATGAGTCCTAAGAAAAATTTCATCATTTTAGATTTTGGCACAGCTACAACGTTCGATGTATTAGCAAATAATACTTATCGAGGAGGTGTTATTGCTCCTGGTATAAGTATTTCATTAAATACTTTAACTGATAAGGCTTCTCTGATACCAAAAATTAATCTTAAAAAAATAAAAAAAGTAATTGGAATTGATACGAATTCAGCTGTTAGATCAGGTTTTTTTTGGGGCTATGCAGGCTTAATTGACAATATTATTAATTTGATTAAGAAAGAAACAGGAAAATCTTATAAGGTTGTTATTACGGGTGGCTTTTCTGATTTATTTAAAAATTCGATTAAAACAAAAGTTATTGAAAACAAAGATATCACTGTTAAGGGTCTTATAAAAATTTCTAAATTATTAAATAGATGAAAGAAGAATTATTATTTTGTCCACTAGGTGGATCTGGTGAAATTGGGATGAACATGAATCTGTTTGGTTATGGTTTACCAGGCGACCACAAATGGATCATGGTTGATATTGGTGTTACTTTTGCAGATGATACTCTTCCTGGAATAGATTTAATTTATCCAGATCCAGGATTTATTGTTGAAAAGAAAGATAATTTATTAGGTATAGTTCTTACCCATGCCCATGAAGATCACATTGGAGCAATTGCTCATTTATGGCCAAAACTTCAATGTAAGATATACGCAACACCGTTCACAGCTGTTTTGATAAAGGAAAAATTTAAAGAAAAACATATTGATATTACTAAAGATCTACAAATTGTTGAATTAAATGGAAATATCTCATTAGAAAAGTTTGAGATTGAATACATCACTTTAACACATTCAATACTAGAGCCAAATGGTTTGAGAATAAAAACCCCAGCAGGTGTAATTCTACATACTGGAGACTGGAAAGTTGATCCAAACCCACTAATCGGTGATGAAATTAATTCTAAAAGGTTAAAAGAAATAGGCGATGAGGGTGTTTTAGCAATGATTTGTGACTCAACAAATGTTTTTAGTGCCGGAAGATCAGGATCAGAGTTAGATGTAAGAAAAAATTTGTTAAATATAGTTAATCGATTAAAAAAAAGAGTTATTATTACTTCTTTTGCGTCAAACGTCGCAAGAATGGAAACAGCTTTTTACTGTGCTGAAAAATCTGGGAGACAGATATCTTTAGTTGGAAGATCAATGCACAGAATTTATAAGGCTGCAAGACAATGTGGATATTTAAAAAATACAATTGAACCTATTGATCCAAGGGATGCAAAAAATTTCTCTAGAGAAAAAATTCTTTATTTATGCACAGGTAGTCAAGGTGAACCAATGGGAGCAATGATGCGAATAGCAAATTATGTTCATCCAGATGTATTTATTGAAAAAGATGACGCTGTAATTTTTTCATCAAAAATTATCCCAGGTAATGAAAAAAAACTTTATAAGCTCCATAATCAATTAGTGAAAGATGGTATCGAGGTGATCTCTGAGGAAACTGAATTTATTCATGTATCAGGTCATCCAAATCGAGAAGATCTTAAAGATATGTATCAATGGGTCAAACCTCAATGTGTTATTCCAGTTCATGGAGAGCACAGACATATGATAGAACATATCAATTTTGCAAAAGAAATGCAGGTTCCTCATCCTGTTCAAGTTGAAAATGGAGATATTGTAAAATTATCACCAGGAGATAAACCAGAAGTTTATGATAAAGCACCGAGCGGTAGATTATATTTAGATGGAAATGTTAGTGTTGAAGAAGATTCTCAGTCAATAAAAGACAGAAGAAATTTGAGTAGTAATGGATATTTGGAAATAACAATTCTAATTACTCCAAAGGGAAATATCCATAATAGTCCCATAATCACTTTCAGGGGATTGCCTGTTTATGAGAAAGAGGAGTTTTTATATGGACTAGAAGATGAAATTGAAAAAACATCAAGAACATTCAAACTTGGTAATAAACAGCAAGAGCACAATTTAATTGATGCGCTAAAAATTGCTTGTCGTAAATTTACTAAAGAAAAAACTGGAAAAAAACCTTTCGCTAATATTAACTTGGTTAAGATTTAATGAGCCTCACAGGATTAGCAATAATCTATATAATCATTTGGTGGATAATTTTTTTTGCAATTCTACCAATAGATGTAGAGAGAAATAAAGTTATTAAAATTGAGGGTGAGGATCCAGGCTCCCCAGAAAATCCAAAAATGTTAAAGAAATTTGTTTATTGTACTGGAATTACAACAGTTTTGTTTATAATTATTTACTTACTTATGAAATTTGAATATTTAAATTTAAGAAATATAATCACTTAGAATGTATATTTCACAATCATTTATTCCAATTTTAAAAAACAATCCTTCAGAGGCCAAAATAAAATCACATCAATTAATGTTACGTGTGGGAATGATTAAACAATCATCAGCAGGAATTTACTCTTGGTTACCATTAGGTTTTAAAGTCATGAAAAAAATTGAGGATATTGTTAGAGAAGAGCAAAACAAAATTGGAGCTCAAGAAATTTTAATGCCAACCATACAATCAAGTGAAATATGGAAAGAGAGTGGGCGCTACGAGGACTACGGTGAAGAAATGCTAAGAATAAAAGATCGTCAAAATCGTGAAATGCTTTATGGCCCAACCAATGAAGAACTTGTAACAGATATATTTAGAGCATCAGTTAAATCTTACAAATCTCTTCCGCAACTTTTATATCATATTCAATGGAAATTTAGAGATGAGATTAGACCACGATTTGGAATAATGAGATGTAGAGAGTTTTATATGAAAGATGCTTACTCATTCGATATTTCTGATGAGGAAGCTATATTTTCTTATAATAAATTTTTTTTATCTTATTTAAAAACTTTTAAGAGATTAGATCTTACTGCCATTCCAATGGCTGCTGATACTGGACCTATAGGAGGTAATCTTTCTCATGAGTTTATTATTTTAGCTGAAACTGGTGAAAGTAAAATTTATACGGATAAGAGAATTTTTGATTTGAAAAGTGAAGGCACAAAATTAGAAAAAAAATCGTTAGAGGACCTGAGAAAAAAATATGAAGAATTTTACTCAGTTACTGATGAAAAATTTGACAAGAATGAGTTTGAAAAAAAAGTTTCCGAAACTAATCGATTGAAAACTAAAGGTATTGAGGTGGGTCATATATTTTATTTTGGTGACAAATATTCAAAACCAATGGGTGCATCAGTAGATCTTCCTGGTGGTAAAAAAGATTTTGTTAAAATGGGCTCATACGGCATAGGAGTTTCAAGGTTAGTAGGCGCAATAATAGAAGCAAAATACGACGAAAAAAATGAAATCATGAAATGGCCAATATCTGTTGCACCATATGATATTGGAATAATAACGATGATAAATAAAAATGATAATTCAGCATTAGAAAAAGCAAATAAGTTTAATTCTGAATTAGTAAAAAACAACATTGACGCAATAATTGACGATACTGACGAAAATTTTTCATCAAAAATAAAAAAGATGAATTTAATAGGTGCTCCATATCAAATAATAATAGGTAAACAAACTGAGGGTGACTTAATAGAATTTAAAGAAGTTGGAAAAGAAACAAAAAAATTAAAAATAGCTGAAATAATAGAAATAATCAAAAAACAAAAAGAAAAAAATTGATTTCTACTTTAGAAAAAGAAATTACCTTCAGGTTTTTGAAAGCTAGAAAAAAAGATGGCTTTCTAAATGTTATTTCAATTTTTTCATTTATAGGTATCAGTCTTGGTGTAGCTGTTTTAATAATTGTTATGTCAGTCATGAATGGTTTCCGGACAGAACTAATAAATAAGATAGTTGGTTTTAATGCTCATATAACTGTCAAACCATATGAAAATGTAATCGAAAATGAAAAGTTAAAACTTAACAATTTAAAACTTATTTCTGATGAATTGATTTTAAGCAATTCAGGTGAGGCCATAATGATTAAAAGCGAGACCTCTAAAGGAATAGTATTGCGAGGTTATAATAATGATGATTTTTCGAAACTTGAATTAGTAAAAAATAAAAATTTTTTAGGTAATAGAAATAACTTAAGTAAAAATTTTATTTCAATTGGAAAAGAGCTCAGTTTTAATCTAAATCTTGATATAGGAGATGATATTACAATCATGTCCTCAAGTGGAATTGAGACAATAATAGGTAATATACCTAAACAAAAAACTTTTACAGTTGTATCAATTTTTGAAAGTGGACTTGTTGATTTCGACAACAATATAGCTTTCATAAATTTATCAACTCTAGAGGAGTTCTTTAATCTAAATAAGGATGATAGAAATTTAGAAATTTATCTTAAAAATCCTCAAAAAATTGAGGACCAAAAAGAAATAGTACAGAAAATTTTTAAAAATGAATTTGTGTATTCTTGGTCAGATATGAATAGTGCTCTTTTTTCAGCTCTTAAAGTTGAGAGAAATGTAATGTTCATAATATTGTCTTTAATTATTATTGTAGCCGCTTTTAATATAATTTCTGGTTTAACAATATTGGTTAAAAACAAAACAAAAGATATTGCGATATTAAAATCTATTGGTGTACTTAACAAATCAATTGTAAAAATTTTTTTTCTTGTTGGAGTAATAATAGGAACATCTGCTACAATTTTTGGAATTATTCTTGGTGTAACTTTTTCAATATATGTTGAAAATTTAAGACAATTTTTAAGCACTTTGTTCAACATAAGTTTGTTTCCAGAGGAAATATATTTTTTAAGTACGATGCCCTCAGAGATTAACCCACCATCAATTTTATTAATCTCGCTATGCTCAATAATTATTACAATTATTGTTTCAATTTTCCCTGCTTTAAAAGCAGCAAAACTAGATCCTGTTAAAGCATTAAAATATGAATAATTTTATTAAACTTTCAAATATTTCCAAGTCTTTTACTCACCAAAAAAATTTAAAAGTTTTAAAAAAATTAACTTATAATTTTAAACTTGGAAAAATTTATTCTTTAATGGGACCTTCTGGTTCTGGAAAATCAACATTACTAAACTTGTTGTCATTAATCGATAGACCATCAAGTGGTATAATGAAATATGGAAATAAACAAATAGATTATAAAAATTCTAACTATAATGACGTTTTAAGAGCTAATAAAATTGGAATTATATATCAACAGGATAATTTACTTCCAGATTTTACAGCTTTAGAAAATGTATATTTGGCTAATCTTGCTATTGAAAAAAAAAAAGAAATTTCAGAAATAAAATCAAAAAAATTATTAAAAAAAGTTGGTTTGTCGAATCGAATTTACCATTATCCTGCAGAACTCTCTGGAGGTGAAAAACAAAGAGTATCAATAGCTAGAGCTCTAATTAATGATCCTCAAGTTATTTTAGCCGACGAACCAACAGGAAGTTTAGATTTAGAAACTGCAAAAAGTGTTTTTGATCTTTTAAAAAAACAAATTAATACAAACCGACTAATAATCTTTGCAACTCATAATAGATTTTTTGCCAAAAAGGCTGATTGCATGTTGGAAATAGTTAATGGTAATATAAGGACCATTAATGCAAGAGTCTAATTCTGAAAATTTTAATCATCTAAAAATACATTCTCAATTTTCTATTTGTGAAGGCGCAATCAAGATAGATGATTTAAAAAATATTTCTAAAGATAATAAACTAAAGGCAATAGGTTTGTGTGACACCTCCAATCTATGTGGCGCCTTAGAGTTTGCTGAAAAATTATCTAAATCTGGATCTCAACCAATAATTGGAACTCAAATTAATTTTAAATTAGATGATACAAAAGGTCTTATACCTTTATTCGCATTAAATGAAGATGGATATAAAACAATAATAAAGTTATCTTCATTATCTTTTTTAAAAAATGACGAGCTTTCTGAACCTCATTTAGATTTTGAAGAATTGCTAAATAAAAATGAAGGAGTAGCAATATTTTCTGGAACGGTTAATGGTTTTTTTGGACAATTGTTTAACAAAGGTAAATTTGCCGAAATTCAAGAAATTTTTTTAAAATTAAAAAATTCTTATGGTGATAGATTTTATATTGAAATACAGCGTCATGGTGATTTAAATGAAAAAGAGTTTGAAAAATTTAATTTAACAAGTTCAAAAACATTAGATATTCCTCTAATCGCTACTAATGAAGTATTTTATATAGATAAAGATATGCATGAGGCACACGATGCATTGATATGTATAAAAAACAAAACTTATGTAAACGAAAAAAACAGAGTTAGATTTAGCAATCAGCATTATCTTAAAACTAATTCAGAAATGATTGATTTATTTGCTGATATACCTGAGGCATTAGAAAATAATTATAACTTTCCATTTCGATGTAATTTTAGACCTTTATCATCCAAACCTATACTACCTAATATCAGTTCTGATAAAGGCATTAGCGCAGACCAAACTTTAAAGAAAAACTCATTAGATGGCCTTAATGAAAAATTTATAAAGATATTTAACTTATACAATAAAGATTTTGCATCTAACAAGAATTATTTGAAATATAAAGATAGATTAGATCATGAGTTAGAAATCATAATTAAAATGAATTATGCAAGTTATTTTTTAATTGTATCTGACTATATTAAATGGGCAAAAGAAAATGATATACCAGTTGGACCTGGTAGAGGATCTGGTGCTGGTTCTCTGGTCGCTTGGTGTCTTTCAATAACTGATGTTGATCCAATAAAATTTAACCTAATTTTTGAGAGATTTTTGAACCCTGACAGAATCTCAATGCCTGATTTTGATATAGATTTTTGCGAAGAAAAAAGAGATTTAGTTTTTAAATATTTAACAAAAAAATATGAAAATAGTGTAGCTCATATTATCACATTTGGAAAATTAAAGGCCAGAATGGTTATTAGAGACGTTGGACGTGTTTTAGGATTGGCATATGGTTTTGTTGACAGTATATCGAAAATGATACCCTTTGATCCATCAAGGCCACAAAATCTGACCGAATGTATAGCTGGAGAACCAAGACTTCAAAAACTAATAAATGAGGATAGTAGAGTAAAAAAACTTACAGATCTCTCATTAAAATTAGAAGGACTAAATAGAAATGTTGCAACTCATGCTGCAGGTGTAGTGATAGCAGACAAAGAGTTAACTGAGATGGTACCATTATACAAGGACGCAACATCTGACTTATTATTACCTTCAACACAATTTGACATGTACTCAGCTGAAAATGCAGGATTAATCAAGTTTGATTTTTTGGGATTAAAAACTTTAACTGTTATAAATAACACTCAAAAATTAATAAGAAAAAAAGATAAAAAATTTAATATTGAAAACATAAATTTTGAAGATCAAAAAGTTTTTGATCTATTGTCATCTGGCAAAACTGTTGGTTTATTTCAAATTGAAAGTGCTGGAATGCGTGAAGCATTGATGCAAATGAAACCAAATCACATAGAAGACATTATTGCACTGGTAGCACTTTATAGACCAGGTCCGATGAGTAATATACCAATCTATAATGATTGCAAACATGGAAAAAAGACACCCGATTATTTACATCCTTTACTTGAAGATATTTTACGACCTACCTATGGAGTGATAATTTACCAAGAACAAGTAATGCAAATTGCACAAAAATTATCTGGTTTTACTGCTGGTCAAGCAGATATTCTAAGAAGAGCAATGGGTAAAAAGAAAAGAGCAGAATTAGAAAAACAAAAACAAAATTTCATTTCTGGTGCAGTAAACAATGGTATTAGCAAAGATGTTGCTGCAGGAATATTTTTGAAAATAGAGCCTTTTGCAGAATATGGTTTTAATAAAAGTCATGCAGCTGCATATGCGATTATTTCTTATCAAACGGCATATCTAAAAACATATTATCCAAAAGAGTTTATTGCTGCATCAATGACAATGGATATTTCTAATCAAAATAAATTAAGTGAATTTTATGAGGAATTAAAAAGATTAAATATAGAAATAGTAAGACCTGATATAAATGAGTGTTATGCTGATTTTAGAACAGATGGAGAAAAATTCTTTTATGCACTGGGTGGCATTAAAGCTGTTGGCTATGAAGCAGTTTCAAATATTGTTGAGGAAAGAATTAAAAATGGAAAATTTAGTTCTATTAATGATTTTTTAAACAGAGTAAATCCAAAAGATATTAACAAGTTACAATTAGAAGGTTTAGTAAAAGCAGGAGCTTTTGATAATATAAATCTAAATAGAAAATCGTTATTTAATTCAATACCAAACTTTATAACAAAATCAAAAAATGTTTATGAAAATAAATCTGCCAATCAGATTGATTTATTTGGTGAAAAAAATGCATCAGATGATGAAGTAATTATGAAGATTGATGACTGGAAGTTTGAAGAAAGATTGTCCAAAGAATTTGAGTCAGTGGGCTTTTTTATATCAGATCATCCCTTAAATCAATTTAAAGAAATATTTGAAGACTATAATATAAAAGATTACCTAAGTTTTAATAATAATAATGAAATAATTAACTCAAATATTGCTGCAACTTTATTAAAAATACAAGAAAGAAAAACTGCCAAAGGAAATCCTTATGCTGTTTTAAAATTAACTGATTTAACTAGTGTTTTTGAATTATTCATTTTTTCTGAAGTTCTAGAAAAAAATCGTGAAATATTGAAAGAAGGATCATCAATAATATTAACTTTGGCCAAATCAGTTTCGGATGAAGAAAATCGTTTTAAGAGAATAAATGTTCAGAAAATAGCCTCACTTTCAGAGTTGATGAATAAACCAATCGAAGAGGTAGTTTTTAACTTAAAATCATTAAATGAATTGAATGAAATCTCAAAAATTATCCCTGACGATGGAAATACAATTGTTAAAATTAAATTACGAGACCAAAATAATGAATTGGATTTTACACTTAAGAATAAGAGAAATATTGACAGAAAAATGTTAAATTTAATTAGAAATAAAGAGATTTCTGCGATAATTCGATAATTTTAAGCTTGTTAAATAAAAAAAATCTTTGTAAACAGTCATCTAAATTAACAAAAACGCACACAGTTTTTGGTTTTATACCTCCGGTCCTTTATTGGAAATTACTGTGGTGGCTTAACCGGGAATAAATATGAAAATACCTAACATTACAATTCAACAATTATTAGAAGCAGGTGTTCACTTAGGACACAAAACACTTAGATGGAATCCAAAAATGAAAAAATATATTTTTGGTAAAAGAGATTCCATTCACATTATAGACTTAACTCAGACTTTAGAACTTACTAAAGTTGCACTGGAAAAAATTCACGAAGTTATAATTAATAACGGAAAAATATTATTCGTCTCAACAAAAAAACAAGCATCAGAGGCGATAGCTGAAGTTGCTAAAGAAACTGATCAATATTTTGTAAATTATAGATGGTTAGGAGGAATGCTAACTAATTGGGGAACTATATCAAATTCAATAAAAAAGCTTAAACAATTAGAATTAAATTTAGTGTCAGAAAATAGAGGTTTTACCAAAAAAGAACTTCTTAAAATGAGTGTTAAAAAAGATAAGCTACAAAGATCATTGGGTGGCATAGCAGAAATGAAAAAAGTTCCTGATTTAGTATTTATTATAGATACAAATTACGAGTCACTTGCCATTCAGGAGTCAGTTAAATTGGGAATTCCAATTGTTGCAATATTGGACAGTAATTCAAATCCTGATGGTATTGATTATCCTATTCCTGGAAATGATGATGCAAGAAGAGCAATAGATTTATATTGTAATTTAATTAAAGAGACAATTGTTTCTGCAAAAAGTTCAATTCCTCTAGTTGAAAAAAAAGATAATGTAAAAAAAGAGACCAAATCATCTAAAACTGTACAAGAAAAAGATAGAGAAAAATTAGAGGAAAAATTTAGTGAAAAAAAGAAGGAAACGATAAATTAATATGAGTGATGTTGAAAAAGTAAAAAAGTTAAGAGTTGCTACAGGAGCTGGTTTTAAAGACTGCAACTTAGCAATTAAAGAGGCTAATGGTAATCTAGATAAGGCAGTAGAAATTTTAAGAGTAAAAGGAATTTCAAAAGCATCAAAAAAAATGACAAGGGATGCAAAAGAGGGTGTAGTAGCCATCAGCGGTGATGAAAAAAAGACATCAATAATCGAAGTGAATTGTGAAACAGATTTTGTTGCAAAAAACGATGACTTTATAAATTTTGTAAAAGAACTAAGTGAATTGAACAACCAAAATGATTCTAATCTTGACAAACTAAAGAAAGTTAAAATGAAAAATGGTTCCTCTGTAGATGATAATTTGGTTGCGTTAATTGCTAAAATTGGAGAAAAAATAACTATTGGACAAACAAAAACTATTTCAAACTCTTCTTCAACTAATTACCAATATTTACATACAGTAGTTAAGGATAACTTGGCAAAACTAGCTGTAATTGTCTCATTGGAAACTAAAGAAAATTCTGAAACAGTGAAAACATTTGGTAAACAATTGTCAATGCATATTGCAGCTTCAAATCCTTTAGCTTTGGAATCCACATTAATTGACAAAGCAATCATTGAAAAAGAGCAAGAATTAATAACAGAAGAACTAAAAAATTCAGGTAAACCAGAGGATATAGCTAAAAAAATAAGTTTAGGAAAAATGAATAAATTTAAAGAGGAAAATGCCCTCATGACACAAGCTTGGGTGATGGAACCTAAAAAGAAAGTTCAAGATATTTTAAATGAACTTGCTGTAAATGATCTGAAAATTAAGGAATTTAGTAGAATAAAAATAGGTGAATAAATGTTTGATGAAAAATCACATAGCTTAAAAATGGATAAAGCTATTGAGGTATTCTCGAAAGAATTATCATCTTTACGAACTGGAAGAGCTAATGCAGCAATGCTAGATCTTGTTAAAGTGGATGTGTACGGTCAACAAATGCCAATCAATCAAGTTGGTAGCATAACAACACCTGAACCGAGAATAATTAATATTCAAGTTTGGGATCAAAACAATGTGAATTTGGTTGATGCTGCAATTAAAAAATCAGAGCTTGGGTTAAATCCACAAATTGACGGGCAATTAATAAGATTACCAATACCAGAACTTAATGAAGAAAGAAGAACAGAACTTAAAAAGATAATAAAGTCTATGGGCGAAAAATGTAAAATTTCAATTAGAAACATTAGAAGAGATGCTAATGAGGAATTAAAAAAACTTTTAAAATCAAAAGAAATTGGTGAAGATGAAGAAAAATCTTTTGAAAAAAATGTTCAATTAATCACCGATAAACATGTAGCAGTTGTTGATGAAAAAATTTCAACTAAAGAAAAAGAAATAATGACAATATGAACCCTTTGAAACATGTGGCCATTATCATGGATGGTAATGGAAGGTGGGGGTTAAAGAATAAAAATTCAAGAAATGCTGGTCATAGAGCTGGCTTGAATACAGTAGAAAAAATCATTAAGGAAACTATCAAGAATAATATTAAATTTCTCACCTTATACGCTTTTTCAACAGAAAATTGGAAAAGACCTAAAAAAGAGATCAATTTTCTATTTAATCTTTTGGAAAACTTTCTTAAAGAAAAAATTGATGAATTAAATAAACAAAAAATCAGGTTAAAGATTATCGGAAAAAAAAGTTTCTCTAATAAATTAAATAGTCTTTTAAATTTATCTGAAAAAAAAACATCAAAGAATAAAAGACTACAAATAAATTTAGCTTTAAACTACGGGTCAAAAGCTGAATTAATCTATGCATTTAAAGAACTTGGAAAAAATAAAGAATTAATAAATGAAAAAAATTTAAAAAAATATTTACAAACAAGAGACATACCAGACCCAGATATTTTGATTAGAACAGGAAATACAAGAAGATTAAGTAATTTTTTATTATGGCAATTAGCTTATTCAGAGATTTTTTTTGAAAAAAAATTATGGCCTGATTTTACAGAAAAAGACTACTATAAAATAATCAGTAAATATAAGACTATTAAGAGAAATTTTGGAAATATTTAATGATTAAAGAACTAGAAAAAAGATTTATAACATCATTAATATTGATACCTATATTAATATTTTTTGTTATTAAAGGTTCAATCTTTTTTATATTTTTTTTAAGTATCTTGTTTTTAGCTACAAGTTATGAGTGGGTTATAATGAGTAGAAAAAATAATTTTTTGAAATTTTTAGGAATAATTTTCCTACTTTTTTCATTTTATTCAGCATATGAAATTAGAGGAAATGAAAATTATGGAGATTTTTTATTTATAATAACAATCTGTATTTTCACAGATATAGGTGGATATGTATTTGGCAAATTTTTTAAAGGACCCAAATTAACCAAGATTAGTCCAAAAAAAACATATTCAGGAGTTTTCGGTGGTTTCTTATTTTCTTTAATAGCAGGTTTAGTTTTTAGTCACCATATATATAGTGGTGAAAAATTTCCTGATAAAGATTCTATTCTTTTTATATTTATTCTGTGTATTTCTCTTATTAGTCAAATAGGAGACTTAATAATTTCTTATTTCAAGAGAAAGGCAAAACTAAAAGATACAGGCAAAATTTTACCAGGTCATGGAGGTTTACTTGATAGAATTGATGGTATGATTTTTGTATTTCCATTTCTCTATCCAATTATAATCTTATGAAAAAAAAAATTGTAATTTTAGGTTCAACAAGTTCCATTGGTAAATCTTTACTTAATATAATTAAAAAGGATAAAGATAATTTCAAAATAGAATTATTGACAGCTAATACAAATTATAAAGATTTAATAAGTCAGGCACAAAAATTTGAAGTTAAAAACATCGTAATAACTAATCCAGAAAGCTTTGAAAAAATAAAAAATTTTTGTAAAAATAAAAAAATAAATCTTTTTCAAAACTTCGAGAGTTTGAAAAAAATATTGCCGAAAAAAGTTGATTATGTAATGAGCGCTATTTCAGGAATAGGTGGATTATTACCTACATATAAAATTATAAATCGAACAAAATTAATTGCTATAGCAAATAAAGAGGCGATTGTGTGTGGGTGGCCGCTTATTAAAAAAGAACTTAAAAAGAATAAGACTAAATTTATTCCTGTTGACTCTGAACATTTTTCAATTTTTTCTCTCTTACATGATAAAAAAAAAAATGAAATTGAAAAAATCTATATTACTGCATCTGGTGGACCATTTATAAATTTACCTAAAAGTAAATTTAATAAAATTAAATTAAGTGATGCTCTTAAACATCCTAATTGGAGAATGGGAAAAAAAATCACAATTGACTCAGCAACTCTTATGAATAAAGTTTTCGAGGTAATTGAAGCCAAAAATATATTTGATGTTGATTACAATAAAATTGAAATTCTCACTCATCCAAAGTCATATGTTCACACAATAATTAAATTTAAAAATGGTTTAAGTAAATTTTTAATACACGAACCAGATATGAAAATACCAATTCATAACTCTATTTACTTTGAAGAAAATAAAAAAATTGAGTCAAGTCCTTTAGATTTTAAAATACTTAATGATTTAAGTTTTCAAAAGGTAAAAAAAAACAAATTTCCATTAGTAGAATTAATTAATAAATTACCAAGGTATCCATCATTATTTGAAACAGTTTTAATAACAGTTAATGATTATTTAGTTTATAAATTTCTAGATAAAAAGATTAATTTTTATGAACTTATTAATTTAATTAACAAAATTTCTAATTTAAAAGAATTTCAAAAATTTAAGAAAATAAAGCCCAGAAATATAAAACAAGTCTATAATATAAGAGATTATGTTCATTTAAAATTAAATACTTTAGGTATATAAAGCAAGTATTTATGAATAAGTTATTTATAAAAATTGTTGTATTCTTTTTTTTCTCTTTGTCTTTAGCGAAAGCTGAGACTTTACAAAAATTTGATATTTCAGGAAATAAAAGAATTTCAGATCAAACGATAATTATTTTTTCTGAACTTAAAATTAACGAAAAGATTACAAAGAGTAAATTAGATAAAGTGATAAAAAAACTTTATCAAACCAATTTTTTTAGAAATATAAATTTAAGTTTTGATAATCAAACTTTGTTTTTAAAAGTTGAAGAAAACCCAATAATAGAAAATTTACAAATAACAGGAATTAAAAAACAATCACTAGTTGAATTTATTAAAGGAAGATTACAACTTGCAGAAATGAAATCTTTTGATCAAGAATTGTTATCTGCAGACATTAATTTAATTTATAATATTTTGAAAACTAATGGATATTATTTTGCAGATATAACAAGCTCTAAAAGTCTAGATGATAACTTAAATACAATTGATTTAAAAATAGATGTTGAGCTGGGGGAAAAAGCAAAGATTAAAAAGATAATTTTTCTTGGAGAAAAAGTTTTTAAAGAAAAAAGATTGAAAGAGGTAATCGTTTCAGAGGAACATAAATTTTGGAAATTTATATCAAAAAATGTTTATATCAACCAAGAGTTGATTGATCTTGATAAAAGACTTTTATCAAATTATTTTAAAAACAATGGATATTTTAGTGTAAAAATAGAAAATTCTTTTGTTGAGTTTGATAAAAATTCTAATTTTAATCTAATCTTCAATATAACACCAGGTAAAAAATATTTTTTTAATGATTTTTCATTAAATTTACCATCTAATTATGACCCAGGATTATTTAAAACAATAACGAAAAAATTTTCTAAACTAAAAGGTGATGCATACTCTCTTCTAAAAGTTAATGATCTTCTAGATGATATTAATGATATAGCGCTATCAAAACAGTATGAATTTATAAATGCCTCAATTGTAGAAAAGATTAATGGTGATAAGATTGATTTTAATATTAATATTTCTGAAAGTGATAAATTTTACATTGAAAAGATAAATATTAAGGGAAACTTTAACACATTAGAAGAGGTTGTCAGGAATAATCTAATAGTTGATGAGGGAGATCCTTTTAATGAGATTTTATTTAATAAATCCGTAAATAATATTCAAAGCCTAGGAATTTTTAAAAAAGTAAAAACTGATGTCAAAGATGGTTCAAATCAGTTGTTTAAAGAAATTGATATTGATGTAGAAGAGAGACCCACAGGTGAAATTTCTTTAACAGCAGGGTTTGGTACCACAGGAGAAACTATTGGTGCGGGTATAAAAGAGAATAATTTTTTAGGTAAAGGAATTAAATTGAATACTAATTTAGAATTAACAGCAGATTCAATAAAGGGTCAATTTATTTACGCAAAACCTAATTTCAACTATAGTGATAATACCTTATTTACTTCAGTCAAAAGCTCTACAACTGATTTACTAACAAATTCCGGTTATAAAACTTCTGAAATTGGTTTTTCTTTAGGAACTGAATTTGAACAATTTCAAAATGTATTCCTTAGTCCAGAAATAGACTTTCTTATTGAAGATTTGGAAACTTCAGATAAAGCCTCAAATGTTTTAAAAAAACAAGAGGGATCATATACAGATTTGTATTTTAATTATTCAATTAATCAGGATTTAAGAGATAAGAGATTTAGAACAGAAAGTGGATATGTGACAACTTTTTCACAAGAACTACCTTTAGTATCAGACAATTCAGAGTTATCTAATTCATTTATTATAACTAATTATAAAAAACTTTCATCTAGATCAGATATGGTTGGAAAAGTAAGTTTTTTTGGGAAAACTATCACAGGTTTAAGTGATGATGTTAGAATTTCTAAAAGATTAAATGTACCAGCTTCTAGATTAAGAGGTTTTCAGAGGGGTAAAGTTGGACCAGTCGAAAATAGTGATTATATAGGTGGAAATTATGTTTCATCATTAAATTTTTCTGCAACTCTACCAAATTTAGTTCAAGGATTAGATAATCTTGATCTCGGAGTTTTCGTTGATGCAGCTAATGTTTGGGGTGTAGATTATGATAATTCTATTGATGATAAAAGCACAATCAGATCATCTACTGGTGTAGCACTTAATTTAATGACACCAATAGGCCCTCTTAGTTTTTCATTCGCGAACGCAATTTCAAAAGCTTCAACAGATAAAACTGAAACTTTCAGATTTAATTTAGGAACTCAATTTTAATGAAATTTTTTTTTGCTAAAGTATTCATTTTAGTTTTTTTTATAGGTGCTTCAAATGCTAATGAAAATATTAGATTTATAAATATAAATTACATTTTAAACAATTCAGAAGTAGGAAAAACTCTAAATAAGATAATAGAAAATAAA
>CACJUF010000012.1 GCA_902596515.1 uncultured Pelagibacteraceae bacterium | reverse complement strand
AGAAATAGACATTAAAATTAAAGATGAAAATAAGCTTGTTCAATTTTTAAAAGCCAAGATAAATGAAATTAATTAAATATTTTATACAGTTTATTTTTATTATTTTTTTATTTTTATTATTTAAAATTTTAGGACTAAAGTTATCAAAATCTTTTTCAAGCTTTATTTTCAAAACAATTGGACCTCATTTTAGATCGAAAAAAATTTCACATTCTAATTTAAGTATAGCTTTCCCAGAATTACATGAGAATGAAAAAGAAAAAATTGTAAACAGTATGTGGGCAACTTATGGTAAAATCTTTGCTGAATATATTTTTATCAAAAATTTTAGACAATCTCCTAAATTTAAAAAAAAAATTATTATAGAAAATCAAAAAGGCTTGGAAAAAATAAAGCAAAAAAATACACCAGTAATTTTCATATCAGGACATTTCGATAATTTTGAATTAATGGCAATGCATATTGAAAAGTCTGGTATCGATTTAGCGGCAATTTATAGACCCCTGAATAATAAATTTCTAAATCCACTTATGGAAAAAATAAGAAAAAAATATATTTGTAAAAAACAAATTCAAAAAGGAATTTCTGGAACCAAGGAGTTGCTTAGAGAGTTCAAAAGTGGGACATCTATTGCTTTGATGATTGATCAAAGAGTATCAGAGGGAATAAAATGTGATTTTTTTGGTAAAGAAGCTCTCACTACTACAATACCGGCTCAATTCATCAAAAAATTTAATGCTCAAGTAGTTCCTATTAATATAGAAAGATCAATAGATGATAATTTTAAAATTAGAATTTTTGATAACATTCAATTTTCTGAAAATGACTCTATTGAAAAAATTACACTAGATCTTAATAGAATTTTAGAAAAAATGATTATTGCAAATCCAAAACAATGGATTTGGACACATAATAGGTGGAAATTATAATGATTTAGGTTTTTGATTCTCTTTTTTGATGGGCTTCTTTATAAGAATAATAGGCTTCTTGAGTTTCCACATTCCAATAATTTAAATTATCTAAAGAAATTTCTTTACCTGAGACTGCACATATAACATGGTCACCATTTTCAATTATTTTGAAATTATTTGGTAAATATTTTAATTTAGCTAATTTTTTCATGATTTATAGTTTATATATAATTATATGAAAGTTGGAGTAATAGGAAGCGGTGGTAGAGAGCATGCCATATGTATATCTTTAAAAAAATCAAAAAATATTGACAAAATTTACTGTTTTCCAGGAAATGCAGGCACTAGCTTTATCGCAAAAAATATTGAGATTGAACTGAATAATTTTGAGGAATTAAAAAGAGTTATAAAAGAACTAGGTATAGACATAATAATAGTAGGTCCTGAAAAACCACTGGTAGATGGAATAGTCGACTTCTTGGAACTAAACAAAATTAAAGTATTTGGTCCAGATCGTATTTCTTCGCAACTTGAAGGTTCAAAAATTTTCACAAAAAATTTATGTAAAAAATATAATATTCCTACTGCAAAATTTGGTGTCTTCAATAGCATTCAAGACAGTCTTTCATTCTTAAATGAATGTAAATTTCCTATAGTTGTTAAGGCTGATGGTTTAGCAGCAGGAAAAGGTGTCTATATTTGTGAAACCAATGATCAATCAAAGAAAGCAGTTGAGGAAATTTTTAAAGGTAAGTTTGGAGAAGCAAAACAAATTTTAATTGAGGAATTTTTAAAAGGTGAAGAAATGAGTTTTTTTATAATTTCTGACGGCATCAATTATAAAATTTTTGGAACTGCTCAAGATCACAAGCGAGCCTTAGAGGGAGATAAGGGTAAAAACACGGGAGGAATGGGAGCTTACTCACCTTCTCGATTGGAAAGTGAAAAACTGGAAAAAAAGATAATAGAGAAAATAATAGAACCAACATTAAGAGGCTTAAGAGATATAAATAATAAATTTAAAGGTTTTCTATATGCAGGATTAATGATTATAGATAGTGAGCCTTTTTTGATTGAATACAATGTAAGAATGGGGGATCCTGAATGTCAGACAATACTTCCAAGACTCAAAACCGATTTTTTAGAAATAGTAGTTGCCACTGTTAATGAAAATTTAAAAAATATAAATTTAGAATGGTTTGAAGAAAAGAGTATTTGCATTGTTTTAGCTTCAAAAGGATACCCAGATAAATATAAAAATGATTTAGAAATAAATGGTCTTAAAGAAATTAAGCTTCAGAATAATGAATACATTTTTCACGCCGGAACTAAAATAAATAATTCAAAAATACACTCTAATGGTGGGAGAGTATTAAATTTTGTAATTAAATCAGACAATTTAAAAATTGGTAGAGATCAAGCCATAAGTTTAATTAAAAAATTAAATTGGCAAAATGGATATTTTAGAAAAGATATTGGTTATAAAATTATAACATGATAAGAATAATTTCTGGGAGATTTAAAGGAAAAAAGTTATTATTACCTAAAGATAAAAACACTAGACCTTTAAAAGATTTAGTAAAGGAGTCAATTTTCAATCTTCTAGAACACTCAAAAAAAATTAATGTAAATTTAAAAGGTTCTACAATTTTAGATTTATTTTCTGGCTGCGGATCTTTTGGAATAGAATGTTTATCAAGAGAGTCTGGGTGCGTGTATTTTTTTGAAAATTATTTTGAGGCAATTAAAGTATTAGAAAAAAATCTACTTCTTTTTAAAAATGAAAAAAAATTTCAAATTTTTAAAAATGATTGTTTTGAATATTTTGACTCTGACAAAAAGATTGATAAAAAATTTGATATAATCTTTATTGACCCCCCTTACAAAGAAATAAAAATTAATATGTTAATTGAAAAAATTATTTATAGAAAACTTCTTAAAAAAAATGGTACCTTAATTATTCACAGACATAAAAAAGATAAAATAGTAATAACCAAGAAAATTAATATTCTTGATACCCGGACCTATGGAGTCTCTAAAATATATTTTGCAAATTAAGAACTTTTTAAAATTTTTTTTGTCTCTATTTTAATTAGTTCAACAGCCGGTTGATCATAAGGATTTATTTTTAAAGCTTTAGCTAGAAGAATTGTTTCTAAAATAAAATATGTAAATAATTCACCAAGGACTTCCTCATTTTTAGATTTTAAATAAAAACTTCTAAAAGGTATCTTTTTTTTTTGAAAAACTTTTTTTGTTGCTAGAATCTTAGAGCGAAGAATATTCCCCAAATTCTTTTTTTTTAAGAATTTTAAAGAGTCAGGAATATTATCTTGATTTAACTTTTGATAATTTTGATCTTTTGTATAAAAAAATGTGTAAAAATTATTTTTTTGACCATCTAGATATAATTGCATTAGACTATGATTATCTTTAGGCATATTTGATATTATTGGAAAAATGCCATTTCCTTTTTTGCCTAAACTTTCTGCTACTAATTGTTGATACCATTTTAAAAAATTTTCAGTGGTTTCATCATAATTTAGAATTACCGAGTTAAATTTTTTTCTCTTAATTAATTCTAAAATATTTGAAACATTAATTATTAGTGAATTTAAAAATTTCTTATTAGCTACTAAATTATCAAATTTTTTAAATTTCCTTGAGTCCAACCCCATTAATTCTGCTGGCAACATACCAACCTCTGATAAAACTGAATATCTTCCACCAATAAAGTTGTTATGATGTATAATATCTGATTTTAACTTCATACTTATCTCTTTTAAAATACTCTCTTTTTTATCTGAGACTAAAACATTTTTATCGTTTTTATTAATATATAAATTGCTGTTAACGATTGTTTCCAACGTATTTCCAGATTTCGAAATTACTAAGTTAAGATATTTTTTTTTTGGAAATTTTATCTTTTGATTTAGATTTGCAAGAAAATAAAAATTTTTATTTATTTTATGTCTTAAAAAATCATAAATTGCCATTGCTCCTAGAGAAGATCCACCCATACCGAAAATTCTAACATCCTTGTATCCTTTTAATTTTTTGATTGATTTTTTGGTGTAACTGTATTTATAACCTCTTGATAAAGAATTAATAACTTCATTTTTTGAGGAAATTAGTTCTTTCAAATAATTTTTTAATTTTAAGTTTACTTTTTTATTTTCAAAGTTTTCAAAAGTGAGATTCTTTGTCAGCATTACTGTTTTTGAATTTTATCGGAAATACTTTTTTTAATATTAGATTTTGAAGAGTTTTCATCGTTATCTTCCTCAGTAATACTTTGTTCTCCGTCAAATATAGATTTGATATTAACCTCTTCATCTAAAGTTTTGGGTTGCTCATCGGGTTTTGGTAATTTTGAAAAATCTGGTGGTAAAACTAGTGGATCCTTTTTTTCTATTAAAAATTCCTCACCTGAGTCAGCTTTTTTTTTCAACTTAAAGCCTCCACAAGAAAACAAAAATGATGACAATGTCAAAATTATTAAAATATTATAAATAAATCTCATTTAATTTTTTTTACCAAATATTTCAAAACTTATTAAAAAAATTATACCTATAGTAATGAATATATCAGCAACATTAAATATAAACCAATGAAAATTGTTAATATGAAAATCTATAAAATCTGGCACCGCGGAGTAAAATATTCTATCAAAGATATTTCCAAGAGAACCTCCTATAATCATAATATAACTTAATTTCTCAAATCCACTAGATCTAAGGGTTAACCAAATAATAACGACAGTTATTAGACAAATAAAGATTGTCAAAAAATTATAATATAATTTTTCATCAAAAGAAAATAAGCCGAAAGCAATACCTTCATTCCAAATCAAATTAAAATTTAAAAAAGATGTAACACTAATGCCATATTGTTCATAAGTTTCTGGAGAATTAATGATCAATAATTTACTAACTCTATCGATTAAAAAAATAAAAATAATAATTGAAAGATCCACTAAATGTTTTTTTAACATTCTATTTACAATTCGGTCTTTCACATGGTGCGCTTCTGATTTTCCAACATATTGGACATTTTTCACCTTTTGCTTTGCTTGTTTCTACAGTTATCTCATTTGTATCACTAATCTCAATTTTGACTGATGAAGTTATGCAAAGTTCTGAAAGGTCAATATTTTTCAAAAATTTCTGGTTCTCATTATTTAATTTCACAATTAAAGCTGCTTCCAAACTAGATCCTATATCTTTACTTGCTCGTTTTTGCTCAATACTCAGATTACAAATATCCCTTATTTTGATTAATTGTTCCCATTTGGAATTAAGGTTTGAATTATTAAATTTTTCAGGAAAATTTAAAAATTTTTCAAGATGAATACTCTTTTTATTTTTTGAAATAAGTTGATAAATCTCTTCAGTTGTAAAAGATAATATTGGTGCAAACCATCTTATTAAAGAATTAAGAATAATATTTAACAATATAAGTGTAGATTTTCTTTTTTCAGAATTTATTGGATCACAATACAAAGTATCTTTTCTTATATCAAAATAAAAAGCAGATAAATCTACGGTGCAAAAATTTAATAATTCTTTATATAAATTATGAAAATCATAATCTTTGAAATACATATCAAATTTAGAATTTAAATTGTAAATTTTATGAAGCATAAATTGCTCTAGTTCGGGTAAATTCTCAATTTTAATTTTTTTTAAATCCATTTGTTCAAAATTATCATTAAGATTTCCAAGCAAATATCTAAATGTATTTCTTATTTTTCTATAAGACTCAGCATGTTGATCTAGTATTGAATAGTCTATTCGAAGATCCTCAGCATAATTTGATGAAGCAACCCAAATTCTAAGTATATCAGCTCCATATTTTTTTAAGATATCTTCGGGCGCAATTACATTTCCCAAAGATTTTGACATTTTTAAACCTTTGCCATCAACTACAAAACCATGAGAAAGAATAGACTCAAAGGGTGCACGATCTCTTGTGCCACAAGACTCTAAAAGAGATGAATGAAACCAGCCTCTATGTTGATCAGAGCCCTCGAGATACATAGATGCAGGCCACTTTAAATCTTTTCTTTTTTCCAATACAAATGAATGTGTAGATCCACTATCGAACCATACCTCTACGATATCACTTAACTTTTCAAAATCCGCAGCTTTATATTTCTTTCCAAGAAATTTTTGTGGATCATCCGAAAACCAACAATCAGATCCCTCTTTTTCATAAATTTTTGCAATATTATCAAAAACCTCCTCATCGACCAAAATTTCACTTGTCTTCTTGTTAATAAAAATAGGTAATGGAACTCCCCATACTCTTTGTCTTGAAACACACCAATCAGGTCTTGTTTCAATCATCGATTTTAATCTTTCTTTTCCTTTGCTAGGATAGAAAGTTGTTTCATCGATTGCTTTTAAAGCTTTGTTTCTAAGCTTATGACTATCCATAGAAATAAACCATTGAGGAGTTGCTCTGTGGACTAATGGTGCTTTAGACCTCCATGAATGAGGATAAGAGTGAACTAGTTCACCACTCGATAATAATTTTTTTTGGTCTTTTAATTTTTCAATGACTATTGAATTAGATTTAAAAATATGTATCCCTTCAAAGAGGGCCACATTTTTTGTATATTTTCCATCACCATCAACTGTTTCAATCGCTTTAATTCCATTATTCATACACAAATTAAAATCATCAGGACCATGGCTTGGCGCACAATGAACAATTCCAGTACCTTGTTCTGTAGTAACAAAACGTGCTTCCAGCATAGGTATGTCATATTCATAACCAAGTTTTAAAAAAGGATGATTACATATTGTTCCTTTTAAATCTTTACCTTTAAAATTTTTTAATTTTTTGAAACTTTGAATTTTTGTATCTTTTACAACTGAGTCTATTAATGCATCTGCAACAATAATCTTTTTATTTTTAAAATCTCCATCGTCATTTACTTCAATTAGCGAATATTCTAAGCTTTCATTGTAAGCTAATGCTTTATTGGCTGGAATAGTCCATGGGGTAGTTGTCCAAATCACTATTTCGCTATTATTTAATTCTTTAATGTTTGATGATTTGACCGGAAAAGATGCATATATAGTATCTGATTTATGATCTTGGTATTCAACCTCTGCATCTGCCAAAGCTGTTTTTTCAACAGTTGACCACAAAACAGGTTTAAATCCTCTATATAAACTTCCTTCTTTTAAAAATTTACCTAATTCTCTTACTATTTGAGCTTCGGCATCAAAGCTCATTGTAGAATAGTAATTATCCCAATCTCCAACAACTCCTAACCTTTTAAATTGGTCTTTATGAATATCTATCCATTTTTCTGCAAAAGCCCTACACTCTTTTCTAAATTCAACAATTGGTACTTCATTTTTGTTTTTTTTATTTTTTTTGTATTGTTCTTCAATTTTCCATTCTATTGGCAATCCATGACAATCCCATCCAGGAACATAGACCGAGTCTTTTCCATCCATTTGATGAAATCTCACAATTATATCTTTAAGAATTTTATTTAAAGCTGTTCCCATGTGTATATTACCATTTGCATAGGGAGGACCATCGTGAAGAACAAATTTTTCTTCTCCTTTCCTGGATTTTCTTAATTCATCATAAAGATTTATTTTTTGCCAAAATTTCAAAATTTCTGGTTCCCGTGTTGGCAAATTTGCTTTCATTGAAAAAGCAGTTTTGGGAAGATTAATTTGTGATTTGCTCATTTTATTTTTTTGCTATCAATAAATCAGTTTTAATTTGTCTTCTAAGCTGTTCAACATTTTTAAATTTTTTTTCTTTTCTAATAAATTTTTTAAACTCTACTGTTAAATACTTATTATAAAGATTTCCAGAAAAATTAAATAGATGAACCTCTAATAATATTTTTTTTCCATTAAATGTTGGACGATAACCTAAATTAGCGATTCCTTTTAAATAATTGTTTTTATCACTCCTTTTTACTTTTACTGCATATACACCTGGGCAGGCTAAAATATAATTTTTTATATCAATGTTTGCTGTTGGGAAACCAATTTTTTTTCCTAGCTGTCTTCCCTTTTGAACCTTTCCAACGATTGACCAATTTCTATTCAAAATCTTATTGGCTTTTTCTAATTTTCCTTTTTGTAAAAGTTTTCTAACCAACGATGAAGATGCTATTTTCTTATTGGTTAACAATGGTTGTGGTTTTACCACCTTAAATCCACACATTCTCTCAAATTTAATCAGCTGTCTAACGTTACCCTCTCTCTTATTACCAAATTTAAAATTATTACTTACAAAAATGAATTTTGGCTTTAACTTTTTGCCTAAAATTTCTTTAATGAAAATTGTAGATTTTATTTTTGAGAATTTTCGATCAAATTTTTTTATAATTATAAAGTCTACATTAAGATTTTTAAGATTATCAATTTTTTGTTGTAAACTAGAAATTCGAAAATTAGCAAAATTTTTATTGAAAAACATTTTTGGCATTGGTTCAAAAGTCAACACACCAATTTTTGAGGAATATTTTTTTTTATATTTCTTAGCTAATGAGAATAATTTTTGATGCCCTTTGTGAATCCCATCAAAGTTACCAATCAAGATAATTGAATCTTTATATCTATTATTAATATTGAAATTTTTATATATTTTTTTTGATTTTACCATTTCAATTCTGATTGAATATAATTACAAATTGCTTCGTAAGATTTTGCAACTTTTTCAATTCCTTTTTCTTTAATCTCATCTTTATGAATTCCATTTGAAATTATTAAAGAATCATAATTTAAAAGATTTGCCCCTTTTATGTCAGTATTTAAATTATCACCTATAGATAGAATCTTTTTATTCTTATTATTGGTAGATTGATTATAAACCTCGGGATAAGGTTTGCCAAAGTACACAACTTCTCCACCCATTTTTTCAAAAATCATTGCAACTGAACCAGCGCAAAATTCTCTAGTGTTTCCTCTGTCAACGATCAGGTCAGGATTTGTGCAAATCATTTTTTTTTTAATATTTTTTTCAAACAAATTTTTATAATATTTTAAATTTTCATAATGATCATCAAATAATCCTGTGCATAAAATATAATCAGATTTGTCTATGTTATTTAATTTCATCTTTGCAAAATCTTTAAATAAATCAAAATCTCTTGGTGGCCCCACGTGAAAAAAAGTTTTATCAATTAAATTTTTCTTTAAATAAATGAGAGCTGCCTCACCAGAGGTAAAAACATGGTCTCTAATTTCTTTTTCCATGCCTAGTTTTTCTAGAAAAGATTTAACTGCATGATTAGGTCTAGGTGCATTTGTGAGTAAAATATAGTCCTTTCTTTTTTTATTGATTTCTTTGAGCGCTTTTATTGCTTCTAAATGTAAAGTAACCCCGTTATGGACTACTCCCCACAAATCAACATAAAATAGCTGATAATTGTCTGCAATAGAACTTAGACCCTCTTTATCTAAATTTTTAGTCATCAAATTAATCTATAAACCATAAAACCCACAAATTCCTTTATTTTTTGACCAACTAATTTTTAACTATATCTTGAAATAGTAAGGCCAATCTCTATATGAAGGTCATATTAATAAGGAGAATTTATGAAATTTAGACCGTTACACGATAGAGTTTTAATAGAAGTTTTAGATAGCAGTGAAAAAACTGCCGGTGGAATAATCATACCTGATACAGCACAGGAAAAACCTCAAGAAGGTAAAGTAGTAGCAGTTGGTGGTGGTGCAAAAACTGAGGACGGCAAAACGATACCAATGGATGTAAAAGTTGGAGACAAAGTTTTATTTGGCAAATGGTCAGGAACTGAAGTTAAAATTGATGGCAAAGAATACAGCATAATGAAAGAGTCAGACATTATGGGTATTTCAAGCAAGTAATTTAATTTAAAGGAGAAAATAAAATGGCAAAAATAGTAAAATTTGATGCTGAAGCAAGAGCAGCAATGATTAGAGGAGTGAACATCCTAGCTGATACAGTTAAAGTTACATTAGGACCAAAAGGAAGAAATGTAGTTATGGACAAATCTTATGGTGCTCCAAGAATTACAAAAGATGGTGTTTCTGTTGCTAAAGAAATTGATCTCGAAGATAAATTTGAAAACATGGGTGCTCAAATGGTTAAAGAAGTTGCTAGCAAAACAAATGATGAAGCTGGTGACGGAACAACTACAGCAACTATTCTTGCACAAGCTATTGTAAAAGAAGGTGTAAAATATGTTACTGCAGGAATGAATCCTATGGATGTGAAGAGAGGAATTGATGCTGCAGTAGATGTAGTTAAACAAAATCTTGTATCCTCAGCTAAAAAAGTAAAAGATAGTGATGAGATTGCTCAAGTTGGAACTATTTCTGCTAATGGTGATAAAGAAATTGGTACCATGATTTCGAAAGCAATGCAAAAAGTTGGTAACGAGGGTGTAATCACGGTTGAGGAAAATAAAGGAATTGAGACAGAACTAGATGTTGTTGAAGGTATGCAGTTTGATAGAGGATACTTATCTCCATACTTTATTACGAATAGTGATAAGATGACAACTGAATTAGAAAATCCTTTTATTCTATTACACGAAAAAAAATTAACAAACCTACAACCAATGGTTCCTCTTTTAGAGGCTGTTGTTCAAGCTGGAAGACCATTAATGATTATTTCTGAAGATGTTGAGGGTGAAGCATTAGCTACTTTAGTAGTAAATAAATTAAGAGGTGGTTTAAAAGTTGTAGCTGTAAAAGCACCAGGATTTGGAGATCGAAGAAAAGCCATGCTTGAAGATATAGCAATTCTTACTGGTGGTTCAGTTATTTCTGAGGACTTAGGAATTAAACTTGAAAATGTTAAACTTGAAGATCTTGGTTCTTGTAAAAAAGTTAAGGTTGATAAAGATAATAGTACTATAGTTAATGGTTCAGGTAAAAAATCAGATATAGAAGCTAGATGTTCCTCAATCAAACAACAAATTGATGAAACAACTTCAGACTACGATAAAGAAAAACTGCAAGAGAGATTAGCAAAATTAGCTGGTGGTGTTGCAGTAATCAAAGTTGGTGGTGCAACGGAAGTTGAAGTAAAAGAGAGAAAAGATAGAGTTGAAGATGCTTTAAATGCAACAAGAGCTGCTGTTGAGGAAGGTATCGTTACTGGCGGTGGATGTGCATTATTGTATGCTGCTCAAGAACTTGAAAAAGTCAAAGCTAAGGGTGAAGATCAAAAAGCTGGTGTCGATTTGGTAAGAAGAGCATTAGAGGCTCCTATAAGACAAATTACGAAAAATGCTGGTGTGGATGGATCGGTAGTCGTTGGCAAACTTTTGGAACAGAATAAAAAGACACATGGATATGATGCACAAAACGAAGAGTATTGTGATATGTTCGCTAAAGGAATTATTGATCCTGTAAAAGTTGTTAGAACTGCTTTACAAGACGCAGCATCTATCTCAGGATTATTAGTAACAACTGAAGCTATGATAGCTGATAAACCTGAAGAAAAAGATGCAGCTCCTGCTGGAATGCCCGGAGGAATGGGTGGCATGGGCGGCATGGGAGGAATGGGTGGAATGGGAATGTAACCCAATCTCAAATATAAAGAATTTAAAGGCCATCTTTTGATGGCCTTTTTTTTTAGAAATATTAAAATAATTTAATGTCAAAAAGATATAGTGGGAAATCGTTCAAGGACTCTAGTCTTAATAAAAAACCAAAATTTACTCTAAAAGAAAAAAGAAGATTAAAAAGAGAAAAGGCAAAAAAAACAAAATAACGACATTTTTTGATTAAAATCCCAATATTTATTGGTTTTTTTAAAGTTTTCAAAAAAAATTTTTAAGGTATAAGAGCCAGGATTTATGAGCAAAGATATTAGAAACATCACCATAATCGCACACGTTGATCACGGAAAAACTACCTTAATTGATAATTTAATGAAACAGAGTGGTTCATTTAGGGAAAATGAAGTTGTTGACGAAAGATTAATGGATTCAGGTGAACTTGAGAAAGAAAGAGGAATAACTATTTTAGCAAAACCTGCATCTATTAATTGGAAAGATTCAAGAATAAATATTATTGATACACCAGGTCACCGAGATTTCGCGGCAGAAGTTGAAAGAGTTTTAAGCATGGCAGATGGTGCATTGCTTTTAATAGATTCTGCTGAAGGAGTTATGCCTCAAACAAAATTCGTTTTATCTAAAGCTCTTAAACAAGGCTTAAAACCAATTGTTGTAATCAATAAATTGGACAAATCAGATCAAAGAGCTAATGAAGTTTTAGATGAAACTTTTGATTTATTTGTAAGTTTAGATGCAAATGAAGAACAGCTAGACTTTCCTGTTTTATATGCAAGTGGAAGATCTGGTTGGGCTGATAAAGAAATTGATGGCCCAAGAGAAAATTTAAATCCTTTATTAGATCAGATTATTGATCATGTAAAATCTGCTGAACTTGATAAAACAAAACCCTTTGCAATGCTGTCTACTCTTCTTTATGCAGATAATTTCTTAGGGAGAAGCTTAGTTGGAAGAATTGCGCAAGGAACCGCAAAAGCTAATCAATCGATCAAGGCAATAAATCTAAAGGGTGAAAAAGTGGATGAAGGAAGACTTACTAAAATTTTTAGATATGAGGGTACAAAAAAAGTACCAATCGAAATTGGTGAGGCGGGAGATATTGTAGTTGTCGCTGGCTTAGAAAAAGCAAATGTTGCTGACACAATTTGTGATCTTGAGGTAAATGATCCTATTAAAGCTACTCCAATTGATCCACCAACAATGTCTATTACCATTACTGTAAACACATCTCCTCTTGCAGGAACTGAGGGTAAAAAACTTACAAGTACTCAAATAAGAGATAGATTGCTTCAAGAAGCACAGAATAATGTTGGAATTACTTTTACAGAAAATGAGGGTAATGATTCTTTTGTTGTAAGTGGTCGAGGTGAATTAATGTTAGAAATTTTACTTACTCAAATGAGAAGAGAAGGTTTTGAAATGACCGTTAGTCCCCCAAAAGTCCTCTATAAAAAAGATGAAAATGGTAACAAACTTGAACCAATAGAAGAAATAACTATGGATCTCGATGAAGAACATTCATCAAAGATTATTGACTCCATGAATAGAAGAAAAGGCAAATTAATTGAATTAAAAGATACTGGTAAAGATAAAAAAAGATTAATCTTTCATGCACCAACAAGAGGTTTAATGGGATACACAAGTCGGTTTCTAACACTTACAAAAGGTAATGGTGTAATTAACAGAATTTTTCATGCGTATGGGCCATTTGAGGGTGAAATGGAAGGTAGGAGAAATGGTGCACTTATTTCAATGGAACAAGGAAAAGCAGTTGCATTTGCAATATTTAATTTACAGGCTAGAGGAGAGATGTTTGTAACTCATAATGATCCTGTTTATCCAGGTATGATTGTGGGATTATCTCCTAAACCTGGAGATATGATTATTAATGTTATGAAGGGCAAAAAATTAACTAATATGAGAACACAAGGTACAGATGAAAATGTCGTTTTAACACCAGTAAGAAAAATGTCCATCGCAGAACAATTAAGCATGTTAAATACTGATGAAGCTTTGGAAATAACTCCAGACTCTTGTAGATTGAGAAAAGCCATTCTCGATCCGCACGAAAGAAAAAGAAGTGAAAAATCTGGCGCTGTAGCCTAATCGAAAATTTTATCAACTAAATACAGGCCTAAGGCAACACAAGGACCGATTCCAAAAGCAAATAATAAAGTTCCCACACCCACAGTTCCACCTAAGTACCATCCAATACTTACAACAGAAATTTCTAAGAATGCTCTTACGGCAGCAACTGGTAAATTTGTTTTTTTTTGGAGACCAATCATCAAACCATCTCTTGGTCCAGCTCCAAGATTAGAAACTAGATAAATACCTCCACCAATCCCAACTGTTATTACTGAAATTATTGCCAGAATTAATTGATAAAAGTAATTAGATGGGGTTGGAACAAATTTTATACAAAGATCAATCATTAATGCAATAATGATTGCATTAAGTATTGTTCCCATCCCTGGTTTTTGACCAAGCGGTATCCACAAAATTAAAACTGCAACACTAATCAAAAATGTTATTGTTCCTATACTCAAGTTAACATTTAAAGAGATACCTTGAGCTAATACGCTCCATGGAGAAGCACCAGTAAAAGATACAATTAATAGACCTTCTCCAAGACCAAATAACATCAAGCCAAAACATAAAAAAAAGAATGTGGAGAATTTTGGTTTAAAGTTATAAGGCTTATCTGAACTCCAATTGACCCTTGGTATTTTCTTAATTTTTAAAAACATTTTAATAAGTTATTTCTATTGTTAATAAAGTCTATTAAACTAGTTGTTAAATGAAAAAAATTATAGTTATTTTATTTCTTTTTATTTATCCAACAAATTCAATCGCTCATATTGGACACTACATTAAATACAACAAAATCGAGATGGAGATTTTTCGAAATGGTGAACTTATTGGCTATAATCATTATTTTTTCAATAGAAATGGATCAGAAACTATTGTTACTAATCAAATTAAGTTTGTAGTTAAACTTTTGGGAGCAACAGTTTTCCAAGTTGAGGGTTATAGCGAGGAAAAATATTTCAAAGATCAATTAGTTTCTTATAACTCTAAAACTTTACAAAATGACAAAAAGAAGTTTGTTAATTTAACATTTGACCCAAAAAATAAAAAATTTGATATCAAAGGCTCTTCATATAATGGAGAAGCCTCAGCTGATAACGTGATTGGAAATTGGTGGAATCACAAAATTTTACAAGCGAGTTCTCAAATAAGTCCTATCTCAGGGAGTATTAAGGATCAAGTTGTAACGTTTTTAGGTAAAGAAAAAATAGATATTTATGGAAAAGTTTATGATGTTGATCATTTTACACTGAAGTCTAAAGACATGAGTATACCAAAAGATAAAAGATTAGATTTTGACATTTGGTATGATAGTAAAAATTTAATGATATTAAAAGTATCCTATTCAAGGATGGGTAACTGGGAATATAAATTAAAAAAATTTAATTAATTCCTCTTGAGATTTTTCTAAATAAGTCATGTGCACTTATCCATCCTGACTCTAATCTAGGTCCTACAAACCAATCAGCACAAACACCTAATCTTTTCTTAGGATCCCAATAACTTTTAATTTTAAATGGTCTTGAATTTGAAGAGTATCGCCAACCATGATTAAGTGAATAATAAATTTTTGTTTTTTTGATATTTGAAAGTTTAAAAAATTTATCGATCATAATTTGTGAATTTTCTTTTTTGTTATTCTTGTTTTTATTAATCTTTTTATTTGCCCATTTAAATGTACTTTGAAGAGTCCATAAATCATATTTTGATTTAAATCTTTTTTTTGAGTTTTCATTTCCTGCCCAACCAAGAATTGGGTCTTCAAAAAGATAACTACTATTTGAATTCTTGTTTTTTTTTATTGCAATCATAGTAGTAATATTTGCATCCATTTTTATTGATTTTCTTAAAAAAGAGTTATGAATAAATTTCTTAGAAAGTTTTTTTAATTGTGGAAAAGGACAAGTCAAAATTAAATTTTTAAAGGATCTTAATTTTCCATCGTCAAATAACAAATACCAGAGTTTATTTTTATAATAGATTTTTTTTAATTCACTGTGATAGTTGCAATTAATTTTCTTTAGCAAATATTTGCTAATATCATTATTTCCATTTTTACCAATTACTTTTAAATGTTTTTTATCCTCTTTTTTTTTTGAATTGAGAAAAACATGTTTGCCTTTCCATACTTTTAAAATTCTTTTTTTTATTAAATCTTTAGTGAATTTTTTAAATTCCTTAGTTTTTGGTGAAATATACTGAGTACCATGATCAAAACCTGTTTTGCCTTTTATTCTTTTAAAAGATGCACGACCCCCAGGACCCCTTGCTTTATCGAACAAAATTACTGAATATTTTTTATTAAGAAGATTTGCAATTGTGGATCCAGATATTCCAGAACCAATTATACAAAATTCACTCATTTACCAGCAACAACCATTCCCTCTATTAACATGGTTGGTGAGTTAGTTGCATATTTGAACTCCAAATCATTTGCTAAGGTAATATTTTGAAACATGTCTTTAAAATTACCTGCTATAGTAATTTCATTTATTGGATATTTAAACTCACCATTTTCAATTAAAAACCCGGTTGCTCCAACTGAATAATCTCCGGTCACAATATTACTTCCATGTCCTATGGTTTCGGTAATATAAAGACTTTTTGAATGTGAATTCAGTAAATCTTTAAAATTAATATTTCCATTTTCAAAATAAAGATTACTTGTTCCTCCACATCTTCCATTAGATTTAAGATTTAATTTTTTTCCATTGTAAGTATCAATCAGATAATGTTTCAAAATTCCTTGATCCACTAATTTAAGTGTGTCGGTTTTTACCCCTTCACTATCAAAATTTCTTGAGCCTAATCCTTTGAGCATATCAGGTTTGTCAAATACATTAATTTTATCTGAGAATATTTTTTGATTAACTTTATCCTTTAAAAAAGAAGTTCCTCTTGATATTGCTGATGAGGAAATAGCGCTTGCAAAAGTACTTAATACTCCCTTAGCTATTCTTTTATCAAAAATTATAGCAATTTTCTCACTCCCAATTTTTTTTGGACTTAATTTTCTAATGGTTTGATTAGCAGCTAAATTGCCTAATTCATCTGCATCATCTAGGTCTTTAAGAAAACATTTACTAGAGTATTCATAATCTCTTTCCATGCTTTTTTCATCTTTTGCAACTGTTACACTTGAAGCTGTAAATGAAGATGTTTTGTAACCATCACAAAAACCTTCGCTGTTAGCTAAAACAAAATTAGATTTATTTTGAGTAAAACTAGACTCAGTATTAACAATTTTTTTATCGTTGGAAGCTGCGGCTTCTAATTTTTTTAGATAATCTATTTTTTGATTATTTTCTATATGAGTTTCATCATAAAGATTTAGGTCTTTAGCTTCTTTTGCAAATAAGTCTCTATCCGGTAAAGAATTAAATTCATCCTCAGGTGTATTTTTTGTAGTCTCAATACATTTTTCAATCAAAATATTTAAATTATCATTAAGCAAATTAGAGGAAGATATTGATGATTTTTTTTTACCAATATACGTAGTGATGCTTAGGCCTAGATCATCTGATCTATTAGACTCATCTAAATTTTTATTTCTAAAATTTACAGTTTCAGAAATCGAGTTCTTTACAATCACGCTTGAGTCTGTTGCACCTAATTTCTTTGCTAAACCTAAACAATATGATGCTTTTGTTTCTAAAAATTCTTGATCTTTAACCATTTAAAGTTTCGTACCACCCACAGTCATCTTATTTATTAATATAGATGGCTGTGCTACACCTACGGGGACACCCTGTCCAGCTTTACCACATGTTCCAATTCCAGGGTCCATCATCATATCATTGCCTACCATAGAAACTTCTTTTAAAATTGAAGGACCGTCTCCAATTAATGTTGCACCCTTAATTGGTGATCCAATTTTGCCATTAACAATTTCATAAGCTTCAGTGCAATTAAATACAAATTTTCCAGATGTAATATCAACTTGTCCACCACCAAAACTTACTGCAAAAATACCTTTGTCGACTGCCTTAATCATTTCTTCTTGGGTTTGCTTACCGCTTAGCATCATCGTATTTCTCATTCTTGGTAGAACTATATGTCTATAGTTTTCTCTTCTTCCGCTACCAGTAGATTTTGTTTTCATCAAACGTGCATTGAGCCTGTCTTGCATAAAATTTTTTAAAATTCCATTTTCAATTAAAACAGTTTTTTCTGTTGGTGTTCCCTCATCGTCAATTGTAAGACTGCCTCTTCTATTATCAATGGTACCGTCGTCAATAATTGTAACTCCTTCACTTGCAACTTTTTGGCCCATCAGATTATGAAATGCTGAAGTTTTCTTTCTATTGAAATCTCCTTCTAAACCATGACCAACAGCCTCATGAATTAATATTGCTGGCCACCCAGGTCCGAGTACAACCTTCATCTCTCCTGCTGGCGCGGGTTTACTCTCTAAATTTACTGATGCTATCCTTAAAGCTTCGTCACAAACACTTTTCCAATTTTCATCTTTTAAATATGAGTCGTAAGATTGTCTTCCACCAACACCGTATATGCCTGTTTCTTTTCTGCCATCTTTCTCCACCATAACTGACACATTAAATCTTACTAAAGGACGGACATCTGACAAAGTCTCTCCACCAGATCTAATTATTTCTACGGACTTTTGCTCTCCCAAAAAATTAGCTGTAACTTGTTTAACCTTATCACCTTTAGATCGTAAATAATCATTTACATCGTTCAATATTTTTATTTTTTCATTAAGAGATTTTTGCTCAATAGGATTAATATTGTCATAATACTTTTTATTTGATTTAGGAATTTCATGGTTGTAAGTACCTTTGACAGATTTTAAAGTTGACTTTAAATTTTCTGAAGATTGTTTTAAAGAGTTCTTAGAAATCTCATTAGAATGAGAATAAGCGACCACTTCATCAGATATAGCTCTAAAACCAAATCCTAAATCTGAATTATAACTAGAATTTTTAATTTTGTTATCATCTAATAGTATCGACTCAGATTTTGAATTTTCCAGATACAATTCGCCATCATCACATTTTTGCAAAGTGTCAGAAATAATACTTTCAGCCTCTTTTCTAGATACGTCAGATTTTTCAAAGAAATTACTCATATGAGACATTAAATAGATTGTTTCATAAAATTTTCAACTAGAGTATTTTACGCATGTACATATCTGAGACAAATTAGTAATAAATTCACTTATTATGAAAGTTTATTTTAATAATTCTTGTAAAATTTGTAAGGCCGAAATTGATCTTTATAAAAAAGAAAAAATAGATGAAATCGATTGGGTTGATATTACAGATAATGAGTTGGCTGAAAAGGAAACTTCTAAAGACAGTAAACAACTTTTAAGAAGGCTTCATGTCAAAGATGGTGAGAAAGTTTTAGGAGGTGCAGAGGCATTTTTATTATTATGGAAAAAAATGCCCAAATATAAATTTCTCTATAAATTTTTTAAATTACCAATCATCTTTAATATATTTTCAGTTGCATATGAAATAGTAGCCTTTTTTCTTTACTTAAAAAATAAAAAGCAACTGAAAAAATCTAACTTGTGAAAAATAATAGAAATTTACTTAATAAAGACATGGAGGATACAAACATTACTAAGACTATTGAGTACATTAGTAATATAATTTTATTTTTTTTTCTTCTTAATCTAACAAAATCCTTATCATCCAGATCAGAAATATCTCTCTCGCCGACTACCGGATAATCATAAGTAAATCGCCACGTGCTTTCACCAAGTCTTGGGTCTAAATTATTATAATATGTGATCCACGCAATAATGTATCTGAAAATTAAATATAAAATTATTAAAAAAGCAGATCCTAAAATCATTTAAGATAATATCTAATTAATTATAAATCTTTAATTATTATTTTTGGCTCTTTTCCTTGCAATAAGCTGTGTTAAAGAGTCTACCATAGTGTCTGAAGCTTTAAAGATGTCCACATTTCTAAACTCATGGGAAAGATTTTTTTCAGGGTTTGTTTTATCCTCAATGACAATTCCTTCATCTGGAGAATTATTTTTGATATAAATTAATAATAACCAATCATCATCTGATGATTCGTCCCATTTAATAAAAACCTCTCCAGTTTCAAATCGTCTATCTATGCATCGAAAAATAGACATGTCTCGGGTAATATGTCTTTTATTGAGTTGAAATACTAAACTACTTGCACTTCTATAAAAGCTCTCAAGTGCAAATTCAACTTTTTGTCTTGCTAATGTATATTCTTTTTCTTTTTCTAATAAGGTTTCTCTGTCTTCGTCACCTTGAAGTTTAACACCTAGCGCCTCAACTCTTTCCTTGATTTTTTGATCTCTGAGTAATCTGTATTTTTCTCTAAGTTTATCGATTCTCTCTTGTAGTCCAGAATAATCTTCTCTTTTTTCTTTTAGGGAAATTTTCTCAAGTTTTTCTAGTTCTTTAACTTCTCTTATTCTGAATTTTTCAATTTGTTTATCTAATCTTAATTGTTTTAAAAATTGTTTTTGCTTTTCTGCTTGTTCGATTCTTAAAAGTGCTTGTTCTTTTCTTAAAAATAATTTTATATCTTTCGTTCTCTGTTTTTCTAATCTTTCCTCTTCTTTTAGCGTTTGCTCCCTCAGCTTTAATCTTAAATTTTCTTCTTCTTTTTTCTTCTCTGCTTTTTCGATTTTTTCTTTTCTTTCTCTTTCAATTTTTTCTATTTTTATTCTTCTTTTTTCAAAGGTTTTTAACACCTTGTAATTAGAAATTGTCTCTGAAATCTTGTCAAAAAAACTCTGAATGCTTTTTTCCAAACCAAAATTAAATTTGAAATTAAATTGAGGTTTGAGAGATAATTGAAATTTAACTAGTTTCAAGACTAGGCTATCTTTCTGTTTTTTTTTTATTTTTGGCTGGTAATTTATTTTTTTGAGTTTTTTAGACTTATTTTTTTTCTTTTTTTTAACAAACTTGTTTTTTCTTTGTTTTTTAGAACTTTTTCTAATTTTATTTATTTTTCTTTTAGCTCTGTTAACTTTATTTTTCTTTTTAGTTTTTGACTTTTTTTTTGATTTTTTTTGTTTTTTTTTCATTTCTAAGAAGAAATGACCCTATCAATAATTTATTGATAAATATAGTCTCTAGTCACAGGTGTTGATCTATAATTTTTTGTAAGTTGAAATTGATATACAACTTGATCTCCCCACTTGAATGCCATTTCACAACCAGCAAGATAAAACTCCCACATTCTAAAAAATTTTTCATCAAACATTTGGATAATTTTATCTTTATTTTTTAAGCAATTTTCTTTCCAATGTCTCAACGTGTGGGCATAATGAAGCCTTAAAACCTCAATATCTGTCACTATTAAGCCAGCTTTTTCAATAGGGTTGGTTACTTCGCTTAAACTCGGAGTATAACCACCAGGAAAAATATATTTTGTAATCCATGGATGAGGATCTCTTGGAGGATTTACAGATCCGATGGTGTGTATCAGTGAAACCCCATCCTCTTTCAATATTTTTTCGATTTGTTTAAAAAATTTTTTATAAAATTTCCTTCCAACATGTTCAAACATCCCAACACTTACTATTCTATCAAATTTTTCATTTAATTCTCTATAATCCATAAGTTTAAACTTTACTTGATTTTCTAAATTCAATTCTTTAGCTTTTTGGGTGCAATAATTAAGTTGGTTCTCTGATAAAGTAATACCTGTTACTTCACATTGAGCACTTTTGGCTATATCGATGGCAAGTGAACCCCAGCCACATCCAATATCTAAAACTTTTTGATTGGGTTTTATATTTAATTTTTTAATTATGTGTTGAATTTTATTATTTTGAGCTGTTTCCAAACTGTCATTCTCATTTTTAAAATATGCACAAGAATACTGTCTTTTTGGATCTAAAAATAAGTCATACAAATCGTCCTTAATATCATAATGGTGAGATACATTCATTTTGGATTTTTTAATAAAATTAAAGTTAGTTAAATATCTATATGATCCCCTTAATCTATTGATTAAATAACTGAAAAAGTTTAATTCTCCCCTTCCAAAATTCATTAAGGCAAGATCTAAAAAATCTGTAAGTGTGCCGTTTTCAATTACAATTTCACCGTTGGTATATGCCTCACCAAAATATAAATCAGGATGAAATAACAATTTATAATGAAGATTTTTATTTAAAATTTTTAGTCTAATAGGGTCATTGTCTGGTTCTCCAATAATATAGTCTTTAGAATTAGCATCAGTTAACACAAAACCACCTTTTTTAAAAATTTTATTAAGAAATCTTGCTAATTGCATTTTATGCAGCCAAGGTTGATTTGTTATAAAATTCTAAATCTTTTAATCTATTCATTAATTCTTCCTCATCATTTCGATTTAAAAGACTTAGTGGTGGTAAAATATTTTTATATATTTTATCATTTTGGGCACAATAAGTATGTAAACCTGAAATTAGATTATATTTATCAAAAGTGCTTCTAACATCACATAACTTATCATTATGTAACTGCTTTTTGCCTGCAAAAAAATCATCATAAACTTGCCTAGATAATTCTGCTGTAACATTGCATGTTGCAGTTATTATACCAGAACATCCCATTTCCAAACCTTTTAACAATTTAATTTCTGAACCAGGTAAAATTGAAAAATTTTTAAGTTTTAAATTTTCGTATAAATTGTAAGAGCTATCTTTTACTCCAACTATTTGTTCTGGAAATTTATTAACAAGTGTCTCTACACACCTTAAACTAAATTTATAACCACTAAGTTTTTCAAAATTATAAAGAATAATTTTACAATCTGGCACTGAATTAATTATTCTAGAATAAAAATCCAAAACCTCTGTATCACCATAATTATAATAAGCGGGAGGCATGATTAAAAATTTATTTAGATTCAATGAAATTGCTATCTTCATAAAATTTATTGTTTCGCCTAAAGAGTTTAGACCTGTGCCAATTATATGTTTATTCTGATATTTGCTTTTTGAGAGATTGTTAAGTAAGTCGATTTTTTCTGAAATAGGTATTAATTGAGACTGACCTGTGCTTCCAAATATTACCGTGCCATGACAGCCTTGATCGATAAGTTTCTCAGCATGCATTATTGTTTTTTCAACATTCAAGCTTAAATCATTGTTAAGCACTGACATCGAAGCAGCAAAAATTCCACTTATTTTTGTCATAATAAAAATTTATATAAAAATATACTCAGTAAAGTTTATAAATACTATATGAAAATATTAGCAATTCAGAGCAGAATGGGTATTGGAGATACCATAATTTTCTTGCCATTTATAAAGGCTTTATCCAAAAAATTTAATTCACCAATAAATATATTGGTAAAAGAAAATTCAAAAGCTAATCAATATTTACACCAAACAAAATATATTGATAAAATTCTCATCCTGGAGAGAGATGATAAAACGAATAATAGACATGGTGGTTTTTTTGGTATTTTTAAATTAGCAACCGATTTAAAAAAATATAATTTCGATAAAATTTTTATTTTTAATTCATCTTTAAGATTTAACTTAATTGCTAAAATATCAGGTATTCCACAAATTTACCAATATCCATTGTTCACAAAAAACAAACAACACATAATTGAGGCTCCTAAAAAATTTTTAAAAGAAAATTTAAATTTAGACATTAATGAAGATCCTGAAGTACAAATTGATAATGATTCAATTTCTAAAGCAGCACAAAAATTTCAGATAGATAAAAATACTACAAATATTCTCTTGGGCATAGGCGGTTCTGGACCTACAAAAAGAATTCCTGCGAAAACTTTCTTAAGTGTAATTGATAAAATATCAAATATAAAAGATTGCAGATTTTTTCTTGCAACAGGTAAGGCAACTGAAGAACAGGAAGTATTAAACGAAATTTTACAGTCTAAATTTAAGAATTTTTGTACTCGTTTAGATAATTTTACTATCAGAGAAATTTTACCATTAATTAAGAATTGTGATGTATCCATTTGTAATGACTCGAGCTTTAGCCATTTATCTTCAGCTTTAGGTATTAAAACGATTACTTTAATGGCTGATACTCCCTTAATTTATGGAAATTATAGTTCAAGAATGTTCCCAATAATTCCAGAGGGAGAAAGCACAGTCACGCATAATACTTTGGGTAAAGATAAAATTAATCCACAAAAAATTTTTGAGAGATTTTTAGAAATTATTGCTTAAGAAATATCGTTTAGCACAATATCTTTAGCCTCATTCACAATTGAAGATAATCTTGAAGTTTCAGGAGATATGTCAGGATGAATTTTTTTTTGGATTTTTATATATGCTTTATTAACATCTTCTTTGGTTACTTTTTTATTCATATCTAAATTTAAAATCTTGTATGCCTCTGAAACTGATATAGACGATACGTTATTGGTGCCTGCTTGGTTAAAAGAAAAGCGTCCAGATCTTCTTAATGTCTGAATAAGTCTAAAAAGAGAAATTAATTGAAAAATAGATAAACCTTTTAATTTTAATAAAGCTAAACTTGCCAAAGTAAGAGGTAGGGTTAATAAAAGTTTTCCGCCAATGGCAAACAATACTGCTAAAGCAAATAATCCCAATATAATAAAAAATCTTAGGCCTTTTGAAATTTTCCTAGATGAAATGTTGGTTATTAAACGTAATAGAAAATAAAAAATGGTTAATATAACCACTGTATAAATTATTATATTCATATATTTTTGATCTGATGAAAATACCACAACTTAAAAAAAAACCAGAGCTTAAATCTTGTCACAATACCACGTGGGAAGATAATTATAGTTGGATCCATCAGGATAATATTCTCGAGGTTTTAAAAGATAGTTCCAAGCTACTTCCAGATGTAAGGAAATATCTTGAAGAAGAAAACAATTTTACAGAACATAATTTAAAAGACACAAAAAAATGTCAGAAAATCTTATTTGATGAAATTAAAGGTAGAATAAAGTTAGATGATGAATCATTAAAATTTAAAGACAAAGAATATGAATATTGGACTAAAACAACTGCAGTAGGAAATTATTCAATAAAACTTAGAAAGAAGATTGGAAGTAATGCAGTTGAAGAATTTTGGAATGGTGATGTAGAAAAAGAAAAATTAAAAACTGAATATTTCGGGGTGGGTGATTTAGAGGTAAGTTATAATGACAAACTTTTAGGTTATTCTTTAGACTTAAAAGGATCAGAATATTATACAATTTACATAAGAAATATTGCTTCAGAAAAATTAGTCACCGAAAAAATAGAAGAAACAAGTGGAAGTATTACTTTTAGTTTAGACGACCAATATTTTTTTTACTCAAAGCTTGATGAATTTCATAGACCAAGAAAAATATTTAGACACAAAATTGGATCATCAGTCAAAGATGATGAGCTTGTTTTTGAAGAGAAAAGTGAAGCATTTACTGTGGGCATAAGTTTGAGTTCAGACGAAAAATATTTTTTTATAACAACATCAGATCATAATACTTCCGAACAATACTACTTTGAAGTAACAGAAAAAAAACCAAAACCAAAATTAATTAAAAAAAGAAAAAAAGGTGTAATTTATTCAGTCAATTCTTGGGGTGGATATTTTTATTGTCATACTAATGATGATGCTGAGGATTTCAAAATCGAAAGATGTGATGATTTATCAAATCAAAAGTGGGAAATTTATATAGCTGCCAAAGAGGAGGTTTTAATTGGAGGATTAATATTTTTAAACGATTGGATTATCAGAGGAGAAAAATCAAATGCATTAGGAAAATTATTTGTAAGAAATAGACAAACAGGAATCGAGGAAGAATTAAAATTTACTAACGAATCTGTGATTGTGCCTAGTGTTTCATTAATACAAAGAAATAAAGATACTGACTTAGTTTACTTGTCATACTCGTCCCCAAAAACACCAGGTAAAACTTATTTATACAATTTAAAAACAAAAGAAAAAAAACTAGTAAAAGAACAAGAAATCCCATCTGGTCATAATCCAGATGATTATATAGTCGAAAGACTAGAGTGCCCTTCTCATGATGGAAGATTAGTTCCACTTACAATTACCAGACACAAAAAAACAAAAATTAATGGTTCAGCAAATTTACTTTTATATGGCTATGGGTCATACGGAAGTTCAATGACTCCAGATTTTTCCTCAACTAGATTGAGTTTAATTGACAGAGATATTATTTGGGTAACTGCACATATTAGAGGGGGAATGGAAAAAGGAATGAAATGGTGGAAAGAAGGAAAGCTTCTAAATAAAAAAAATACATTTGAAGATTATATACACGTAGCAAAGTTTTTGATTGAAAAAGGATATTCATCGAAAGGAAAAATTATTGGTATGGGTGGATCAGCTGGTGGTTTGTTAATGGGAGCAGTAGTCAATCAATCCCCAGAATTATTTCTTGGAATGGTTATGGCAGTACCGTTTGTTGACTCATTAACAACTAACTTGGATCATTCTTTGCCCCTTACTGTTGGAGAATTTGATGAATTCGGAAATGCAAAAGATAAAAGAGACCATTTTGATTATATTTATTCTTATGCTCCATATAATAATATTAAAAAAATGGATTACCCTCACATGTTAATTACCACAAGCTTAAGTGATAATAGAGTGCTATTCGATGAACCAGCAAAATTTACAGCCAAACTTAGAGATTTAAAAACTGATAATAATTTGCTTTTGTTAAAAACTGAAATGAACGCAGGCCACGGAGGTAAGTCAGGTAGAGATGGTGCCATTGAAGAAATAGCTTTTGACTACGCATTTATTTTAAAGATCTCTGAAAAAATTTAAATTTGATATCTTGAAAAAAAACAAATAGTTCCCATATAAATAATGTTGGTCGCCTAATGGGGCTAACAATAAATAAACTTGCTTAACAAAGGAGGATATTATGACAAGTAAGGATTTATCTATATTCAACTCACTAAGACCTTTTTCAATTGGTTTTGACGATATGTTTGACCAATTTGAAAATATGCTTGGTAATGGTTCTTTGACTATGCAGTCAAACTACCCGCCTTATAACATCAGAAAAACTGGTAAGGATAACTATGCAATTGAAGTTGCTTTAGCTGGTTTTAATAAAAACGATGTTGAAGTTGAGTTTGAAGATAATTTATTAACTGTAAGAACTAAACAAGTTAATAAATCTGAAAATAATAATGCTGATGGAGAAATAATTCACAAAGGTATTTCTCAAAGACAATTTGCCAGATCATTTACTATAGCTGATGATGTGAAAGTTAATGGTGCTGAATTAAAAGATGGTCTTTTAACAATATCTTGTGAGAGGATTGTTCCAGAGCATAAAAAAAGAAAACTTATTGAAATTAAATAAGTATACCTTGCTTGCGGAGATAAATTCTCCGCAGGTAATCAAAAGCAACCGTTAGAAACAAATCCAATAACAATCAATTTTGCGTTTACTTCAAACCTTCTTTCGCAAGGTATTCCGTATTTTTTTGTGTTATAAACTAAAACTAAATTTCCTTTTTCATTTTTAAAATCTTCATCTGGACTACCTAATCTGCTTTTTAAATCCTGAGAGGACTTACCTATAAATGCACTTAATTTTTTATTTTCCTTTTCAACAATAGCGTCAGTTTTTTGCTTTATTGTCTGACAACCTAATAAAGAAAATATTATAAATACACTTAGAATTGAGATCTTAATTTTTTTCATAATTTAATAATAACAACCTAATTATGGCATAAATATAAACTTGTGAGTTGAAAATTGTTAATAAGAATTAGTTTTGACGGGTAATACAGGAAAGAATCAAATATTTTGCAATTTATAGGAGGATAAATGCTTGAAAAATATTTTGAATATAAAAAACATAAAACAGATTTTAAAACTGAAGTAATTGCTGGAACAACTACGTTCTTAACAATGGCTTACATAATGTTTTTAAATCCATTCATCTTATCAGGGGAATTCGCCGGTCCTGAAAAAGGTTTCTTTGATTTCGGCGCAGTGTACACAGCAACTATTTTGGCAACAGCTTTGGCTTGTTTTATAATGGCTTTTTACGGAAAAACATGGCCAATTGGACTAGCCCCAGGTATGGGTATAAATGCATTTGTTGCTTTTGGAGTTTGTGCTGGCATGGGTTATACGCCGCAACAAGCTCTTGGTGCAGTTTTAGTTGCAGGGGTATTGTTTTTAATTATATCACTTACTCCTATTAGAGCCTGGTTAATTAACTCAATTCCAAAAAGTTTAAAACTAGGAATAGGTGCGGGTATTGGATTGTTTCTTGCAATTATTGGACTACAAATTATGGAAGTTGTAGTTGATAATCCTGTAACACTAGTACAGCTTGGAAACTTAAGTGACCCATTAGTTCTTCTTGGATGTGCAACTTTTATTGCAATTATTGTACTTGAGAAAATGAATGTAAAAGGAAATATCATTATAGGTATTTTGTTTTTTAGTGTTGTTGCTTGGGCTACTGGTCTAGCTAAATTTAATGGTTTAGCAAGCGCACCTCCTCCAATGACATACCTTTTTGAATTTGACTTGTCCGCTGCCATGACTGCTGGAATGTCTACAGTAATATTTACTTTATTATTTATAGATTTCTTTGATACAGCTGGAACATTAACTTCTGTTGCAAACGTTGCAGGTAAAGTTGATAAACAAGGAAAAGTTCAAGATATTAACAAAGCAATGTTGTCTGACAGTGTAGGAACTGTTGCAGGTGCAATGATGGGAACGACAACTGTTACTAGTTATGTGGAGTCTGGTGCTGGCGTAAAAGCTGGTGGTAAAACTGGAATGACTTCTCTAGTCATAGGTATATTGTTTTTAGCATGTATATTTTTTGCACCACTTGCAACTAGTTTACCTAAACAAATTGATGGTGCGGCTTTACTCTTTGTTTCTGTTTTATTTATTAGAAATATTACCGACATAGAGTGGAATGATATATCTGAGTCAGCTCCAGCAATTTTAGCGATGATTGCTATGCCATTAACTTATAGTATCAGTAATGGAATTGCTTTAGCATTTGTCTCATACGCTTTGATTAAAATATTTACTGGAAAATTTTCAAGCACTTCTCCAGCAATATGGGTTATTGCAGTACTTAGTGTTGTGAGTTTTGCTGTAAGTTAAATAAGATTTAACGGGGCTAGTTTTCTAGCTCCGTTAACTAGTTTCTTTTTATAATTTCTTCAATAGAAAGTTCTTCATAATGTTCTGTGGGTTGAACGATCCAAGGATCTGAGTTTAATTTAATTGCACAAAAGTCTGGTTCAAAAGAAGATGATTTTTTTTTCCATAAACAAGCGGTTTTAATTTCTTGAATAAATTTTTTTGTTGGTTCGTAACTTTTTAGCCATTCAATACTTTTATTAAGTGTCAGTCCTGTATCTGATAAATCATCGATTAAAAGGATTTTTTTAAAATCTTCTTCTTTAGCTAATGAGCTTATTTCTCTAGCAAACATCAGTTGGCCTTGTTGGTCTTCTAATCCTTTTCCCGTGTAACTTTGAATAACAATGTAAGCTATTGGGAGTTTTAGTATCCGTGAGAGAATATCAATTATAGGTGCTGCTCCTCTCATTATTCCAACTAAAACTGTAGGTTTGTAATTATTATGAATTTCAATAGCTAATTTTTCAACTATTTTGATATATTCTTCAAAACTAACTATTAATTTATCTGCCATAGATTTTTTTATCATATAAAAAAAATTAAAAAAGATTAAAAAGTTGTTATGAAAATTTTTGATTGTTTTATGTATTTTGATGAAGAAACAGTTTTAGAATTAAGGCTGAACATTTTAGATAAATATGTAGATTATTTTGTGATTGTAGAGAGTTCTTTTACTCACAAAGGTGATAAAAGAGACTTAAAATTTAATCATCAAAAATTTAAAAAATTCAAAGATAAGTTAATCTATATTACTTATGATGAAGAACCGCCAGAAATAAGAAAAAACCTTATCAATGAAAAAGACAATAAGGCTAAAAAATCATTTAAATATATTGAGAATGCTATCTTAAGAGAAAACGGTCAGAGAAATCATATTTTAAAAAGTTTAGATTTAGCAAAAGATGATGACATAATTTTAATTTCAGATGTTGATGAGATTCCAAATTTAGAAAGATTAGATTTATCAAAAATACGTGAAAAGATTATTCTTTTTAAACAAGATATGTTTTATTATAAATTTAATCTTAAATTACCAAATCTTGATTGGACTGGTACAAAAGGATGTAGAAAAAAATTTCTTAAATCACCCCAATGGTTGAGAAATATTAAAGACAGAAAATATCCTTTTTACAGATTGGATACTTTTTTCTCTGATACAAAGTATATTGACATCAAAATCATATTAAACGGGGGATGGCACTTTTCTAATTTAAAGACTGCCTCTGAAATTGAATTCAAACTTAAATCATATCTCCATCATAGAGAATTTGATGAAAATCCCTTGTCAGTAGAGGAAATAGATAGTTTAATCAAAAACAAACAAGCTATTTATGATCTAAAAGTTGATAAAAGAGTTAACAAGATTGGGGATGGTAGCAAACTTGAGAAATATCCAACAGATAAATTACCAAAGTTTTTGCAAGATAACTTAAATGATTATAAAGAATGGATTGATTGAAATGAAAAAAGGATATTGGGTAAGTTTATATTTTAAAATAGATAATCAAGAAAATCTGAAAAAATATTCAGAGCTAGCTACACCAGTTATTAAAAGTTACGGTGGTGTGCCATTAATACGAGGTGGTAAGCATGACACTTTTAACGGTGATGATTTTAGTAGAACTGTTGTATGGGAATTTCCAAGTTATGCCAAAGCTTTAGAGTGTCATTCTTCTAAAGAATATCAAGATAGTTGGGCAGTAGCAAAAAAAACTACAAAAAGACATATGCAAGTGGTTGAGGGGTTTAGTACTGAATAGGCTCAGGATCTATGCTTCTCCATAAATACCACGTGGCCACAGAACAATAAGGACTAAACCTTTTTTTTAATAGTGATACAAATCTATTGGGTGGTAAATATTTTTTTTTATAATTTTTAGAAATAGCTCTTAGAAGACCAATGTCCTGAATTGGCCAAATATTTGATCTATTGTATGTGAATAATAAAATCATTTCAGCTGACCATCTTCCTATCTGTCTTAATTGTGATAAATAACTTATTGCCTCCTCATCAGACATCTTATCAATCAATTTAGGATTAAATGTTCTCTCAATTGTTTGCTTCGCTAAACTCTTTATGCCTAATACCTTCTGTCTGCTTAATCCACAGCTTTTCAATTGAGCAAATGTAAGTCTAGATACTGTTTTTGCGTGAATTTTATTTTTACATTTTTTTTTAAATTTTAAAAAGACAGAATTCGCTGCTGCAACACTTATTTGTTGTCCAATTATACTCTTGCATAACGAAAAAAAAATATCTCTCCTTGAAGTTAAAATAGTTTCTGAGGGACTTTCGTAACTTTTGATTAACTTAGAAAGAGTTTGATCTTTTTTAGATAAATATTTTTTTGCTTTGTTCCAATATTTAGGTACTTTAGTCATTTATTGATCTGGATGTTATAATTTTTTTCTTATAAATCTCTCTTCTAAAAATTATAAGTGTTGAAACAATTACTAATAAAGCCCCTATTAACGTTTTAAAAGTGGGTATCTCGTCCCAAATGAAATATCCAAATATGATAGCGAAAACTAAAGCCAAATATTTAAGGGGTGTTACTAAAGAAACCTCTGAAAATTTATATGACTGACTTAACCACAGGTTTGCAACACCTCCAAAAATACCTATCAAAGATAAAAGTATGAAATGATTTAAAGTAGGCAAAACCCAGCCCTGAGGGATAGTTAAAAAACTTAATAATGTAATTGCTAAGGAAAAATAAAAAGAAATTAGCCACACTGGTTCTGTTGTTGACAGTTGTCTAATAGTTATGGCTACATAGGATAAACCTAAACAAAATATAATTGGAAAAATATAATAAATATTTAATTCAGTGATGCCAGGTTCTGTAATTATGAGAATTCCAACAAAGCCTATGATCACTGCTAACCACCTAAAAATTCCAACCTTTTCATTTAATAGAAAAATAGACAATATTGTTGTAAATATTGGAGCAGCGAAAGAAATGCTCACAACAGTTGCTAATGGCAGCTGCCTTAAAGCAATAAATATTGCAATTAGAGCTATTAATCCTGAGCCACATCTTAAAGCATGTAATCCTGGTCGTTGAGTTTTGTAAAAATTATGAAATCTTTCTTTTGGAATTATAAAAAAATAAAAGATTATTCCAAAAAAACCTCTAAAAAACAAAACCTGCCCAATAGGATAATCTACAGACCACTTTACAATTAAATCCATTAATGAAAATGCACAAATGGACAAAAACATGTACAAAAATCCCAATTGATTTTTACTTAGCATATGAATAATTTGTAAATTAAATTAAATCTTATTCAATGGAAATAGCTGTTTTAGCACTTGGATGTTTTTGGGGACCTGAAATTAAATTCAGTAAAATAGATGGCATAATCAAAACAGAAGTTGGCTACTGTGGAGGTAATAGCTCTATTACCACATATAAAGAGGTTTGCACTGGAAATACAAATCATGCTGAAGTGGTAAAGTTAGATTTTGATGAAAAAATTATCACATACGAAAAAATTTTAAAAATATTTTTTCAAATTCATGATCCAACTACTTTAAATTCTCAAGGACCAGATTTTGGAACTCAGTATAGAAGTGAAATATTTTATCTTAATGACAATCAAAAAATGATAGCTGAGAAGGTATTAAATGAAGTGAATGCGCGTTTATCTGGAAAAGTTGTAACAAGAATATCTTTACTAAAAAATTACTGTCCAGCTGAGGAATATCATCAAAAATACTTGGAAAAACGATAACATGCCTTTAGTTGAAACTGATTGGTTAGAAAAAAACCTTCCTAAGGTGAAAATTATTGACTGCTCTTGGCATATGCCTCAAACACAAAGAAGTGGATTTGAGGAATATAAATCTCTTCATATACCAAGCGCAATTTTTTTTGATATAGATGAAAATTCAAGAAAAGATACTGCTTTACCACATATGTTAGTTGACCAAATGAGTTGGAATAAAATTGTTTCAAATATGGGAATTAAAAAAAATGATGAAATAGTCATTTATGATAATTCAGATGTTATAAGCTCGTGTCGTGGCTGGTTTAATTTTATCTATTACGGACATGATCCAAAATTAATAAATGTTTTAAATGGTGGTTTAAAAAAATGGCTTAAAGAAAAAAAGAAAGTAACTGATGAAATTTCAAATATAGATAAATCAGATTATAAAGGTAGCGAGAGAAAAGATCTTGTTAAGAGTAAAAAAGCAATTGATCAAAATATAGACGAAAAAATATTCACATTAATTGATGCTCGAAGTAGAGAAAGATTTGAAGGTAAAATCCCTGAACCCAGAAAAGGTCTTAGAAGCGGATGTATAAAAAACTCTTTTTGTATACCATTTAATGACTGTCTGAATGACGATAAAACTTTTAAAAATAAAGATCAGCTTAAAAAAATTTTTAAAACAAGCATTGAAAATTTAGAGCAAAAAAAGATTGTTTTTTCATGTGGTTCAGGTGTTACAGCGTGTGTTTTGGCACTAGCTTATTCTTTAATTAATGATAAATATCTTCCATGTATATATGATGGCTCTTGGGCCGAATACGGATTAATTTAAATTTAATATGAAAAGATCTACAAAAACAATTTCAATAATATTTGTGTTTTTTTTAATAATTACAATTGTAATTGTTGGAAGATCAATGATTGGCAATCATTTTAAAAAAAAATTCAGTAAGAGACCACCACCAGGAATAATTGTAACTGAGGTTATCGAAAAAGAATTCTCTGAACAAATAGAAACTTACGGTACAGCAATTTCAAAAAAATCAAAAACTTTTAAGATTAAAAAAGATGATCTTTTTGAGGATTTAAAACTTAAAAATTTTGTTAAAAAAGGAGACGTTTTAATTAAATTAAAAAGTGGGAATATATTGGCTCCGTATAGTGGTGTTCTTGGCTACACAGGTTTAACTGAAGACATTCTTGTTTCAAATAACATATTTATCATTACACTTGATGATAACTCAGTAATTTACTCAGATATTAAAATTCCAGAAAGTTATTCTACATTTATAAAAAAAGGTCTGCCGGTTGAAGTTACCTTATCTAGTTTTAAAGATAAAACTTTTTCAGGTGAAATAGATTTTGTTTCAAGCAGAATAAATGCAGACACCAGAAGTTTATTATCAAGAATAAAAGTGAAAAATGAAAATTTAGAATTAATTTCAGGTTCACTTTTAGAGGTAAAAGTTAAATTTGATTTGAGAAATTCTTTAAGTGTACCCGATACGAGCGTGATGATAGAGGGCGATAAATCATATGTTTACAAAATCAATGCAGAAAATATTGCAAATAAAACTGAGGTAAAAACTGGCCTTAGAGGCGATAGCAACATTGAAATAATTTCGGGCTTGACTGCGGGTGATATAATTGTAGCTGAGGGTCTTAAAAAGGTAAGACCTCGTGGAAAAATAAAACCTATTAATAAATAATGTTTATTACTGAATTAAGTATTAAAAGACCAACGGTATCTTGGGTTATGTCACTGATACTGATCATATTTGGTTTATTTGTTTTTTGGAAATTGCCCGTTAGAGAATTGCCAAATGGAATTCAACCACCTGTTGTTCAAGTTCAAGTAGACTACAAGTCTGCATCAGCTTCAATAGTAGATCAAGAGGTCACACAAGTTGTTGAAGATGTTATTGGTGGGGCAGAGGGTATAAAAAATATAGACTCCAAATCTGAAAATGGAAGAAGTACAATTAATGTCGAGTTTGATACGAGTATTGATCTAGATAATGCTGCCAATGATATAAGAGAAAGAGTTGCAAGAGTTGTAGATAACTTGCCAACTGAATCGGATCCACCACAAATACTTAAACGAGCTGCAGGGTTTACAACAACAATGTGGCTGTCATTATCCTCATCTTCATGGAGTGACCTTGAGTTAGGAGATTACGCGGAGAGATATCTTGTAGACCAATTTTCAAGTGTTAAAAATGTTGGAAGAATAAGGGTTGGTGGATTAAGAGAATTAAGCATTAGAGTTTGGATTGATCCTATTAAACTTGCAGCTAATGATTTAACCATTAAAGAAGTTGAATTTGCAATTCGTGGAGAAAATGTAAGTTTGCCTGCAGGAACTTTAGAAGCAGATAATATCGACTTAACACTAAATCTAGATAAATCATACAACGATATTGAAACTATAAAGCAAATACCCATCAAAAAAACTAGTAATCGTGTAATTCAGTTATCAGACGTAGCAAACGTTGAATTCGGTCCAGTATCAGAGAAAACTCTTTTTAAAGCTCAAACTAAAGATCAAATAAATTTGAAAACCGTAGGAATAGGTATCTATGCAAGAAGTGGTGCTTCAACAGTAGAACTTTCAAATGATATCAAAAAAAAAATTGTTGAAGTAAAAAAATCTTTACCAGAAGAATTGGATTTAAGGGTTTCGTTCAATAGAGCTAACTATGTTGAGGCTGCAATTGAAGAAGTATATAAAACTTTGGTCATTGCGTTTATCTTAGTTGTATTGATAATTTACTTATTTTTAGGGAATTTAAAGGCAGTCATCGTACCTGCTATTGCACTCCCCGTGAGTTTAATTGCATCCTTTCTAGGCTTATACATATTTGGTCTTTCTATTAATATTTTTGTCCTTTTAAGTTTTATTTTAGCGATTGGTATAATCACAGACGACTCAGTAATTATGACTGATGCAATATATAGACGAATAGAGAATGGTGAGACCCCACTCGTTGCAGCTTATAAAGGCTCTAAACAAATTTCTTTTGCTATCGTTGCTACAACACTAATTTTAGTAGCAGTTTTCTTACCGTTAATATTTATTGAGGGAATTTCTGGAACATTATTTAGAGAGACAGCGATTGCATTATCTTTTTCGATTGTAGTTTCTTCTTTTGTTGCATTAACTTTGTCACCAATGCTTGCAAGTAAATTTTTATACAAAAAAAAATCAAAAAAAATTTTTATTCAAAAATTTGAGAAAATTTTTTCCAACTTCGCAAAATTTTATGAGGAAACTTTAGTTAACGTTATTAATAAAACTAAAACTGTAAGTTTTTTTATTGTTTTTATAATAATTGCTTCAGTGCTTTTATTTAGTTTCTCAAAAAAAGAACTTTTGCCTATGGAGGATCGAGGAGCATATCTAATAATTGGCTCAACTGATGAAGGAAGTTCTTTTGAATATACTCAAGAACAAGCCCAAAAAGTAGAGGCAAGACTTATTCCTTTGCTACAAGCTGAGGATAGTCCATATTCAAGATTTATAATGCGTGTTCCAGGTTTTGGAAATTCAGCTAATTCATATAATAGTTTTATAATAATCGCTCTCCTTGATGATTGGAAAAATCGTAAAAAAGGTCAACAAGTTGTTCTTAGAGAAGCAATTGGAAAAATAGTGACTTTACCCCAAGCCCTAGCTTTTCCTATATCTCCTCAATCTATTAGAGTATCAAATTACAACAAACCAGTCCAAATGGTCATTTATGGAAATACTTACGAAGAACTTGAAGCGATACAAAAAAAAGTAATACGAACACTCAGATCTAATAAAAATCTCTCAAGAATTGAGTCTGATTACAATCGAAACAAACCAGAGGTAAAGTTAATAATAAATAAAAATAAAGCCAAAGATTTAGGTGTTTCGACTAAATCGATTGGTGAAACACTTGAAACACTTTATGGGGGTAAAAAAATAACAACTTTTAATAAACTGGGTAAAGAATATCCAATAATTGTTCAACAATATTTATCTGATCGACGAAATAAAGAGGGTGTTTCGAAAATATTTGTTCGCTCTGAAACCAATGGAAAATTAATATCTTTAGCAAATCTTGTTAGTTTTAAGGAAGAAGGTTCAGCAAAGGAACTTGCTAGATATAATAGACAACGGGCTGTAACAATTTCTGCAAATATTAGTGAGGGGTATACATTAACAGAAGCGATTAAATACTTTGAAAATGTGATGGTTGATTTAGCACCAGAAAACCAAATTACTTGGAAAGGAAAATCAGAAGAAATTAAAGAGACAAGTAATGAACTATTTATAATATTTGCTTTAGCTTTGCTAACTGCTTACTTAGTTATGGCTGCAACATTCAACTCTTTCATTCATCCATTTGTAATAATATTAACTGTGCCTTTAGCTATTTTTGGAGGATTAGTGTTTATTTTATTTTTAAATAGCTCAGTAAATATTTTTTCTCAAATTGCATTAATTATACTAATAGGTATCTCAACTAAGAATAGTATTTTAATTGTAGATTACGCAAACCAAATTAGATCTAGTGGAAAAACTATTGAATTAGCTGTTAAAGAAGCGTGCGCTGTTCGGTTTAGACCAATTATAATGACATCACTGAGTACGATGATTGCAATGATGCCTTTAGTGATTGGAAATTTTGGCCCAGGTGCAGGAGAGGGTTCAAGATTAGCAGTTGGTTCTACAATATTAGGAGGAATGATTATTTCAACTTTCTTTACTTTATATGTCACTCCTTCAATGTATCTCGCATTAGCAAAAAATACTAAAAGGATTGATATAGTTGACTTAGAACTAAAAAAAGAATTGTCTAAAAAATAATATATTTTTTTCTATTTAATTTACTTTTACATTTCAATAATTGATTTTTGTATTTATTAGATTGTCTCTCAACTTTTTTAGCTAGTCCAATTACTTTTTTATTTTTCTTATAATTTTTATAATTTCCCCATCCTTCGTGATATGCAAGATACTGTTTGAAAGCATCTTTCTTTGATATCTTTAAAATGTTTTCTGATTTATTTGTATACCATCCAATGAAGTCAACACTGTCTTTAAATCTTGCTCTCATTGCTAATTTATTACCAGTTTCTTTTTTATATTGCTCCCAAGTTCCTTTAATTGCTTGCGAATAACCAAAAGAACTAGAAGGTCGTTTATAAGGTATCACTTTAAAAATTTTTTGTCTTGCCGGTTTAGCAAGCCAATCAAAATCAGACTCCATTTTTATTATAGCTAATTGAATGTAAATAGGTGTGCCCCACTTTTGCTCAACTTTTTTTGTATGTTTATACCATAGATATCTTTCGCTAAAAATTGAACAACTGTTAGAAGTGTTTGATGGAATTGATGAGCACCCGATTGTAAAAAAATAAATAAAAATTAATAATTTATTTTTTAAATCTACCATATTTATTTATAAAATTATTAAGAAGAATTACAACAATAACACCCAATAAATTTCCAAATAAATCAGACCATTGAAAAGTTCTTTCAGGTATAAATAGGTGAAAAATTTCAAGCGTTATAGAAAGAAAAATTAAATATAATAGTAATAAGATATTTTTATTGGAATTAGCAAAAGTTAAAAAACCAATAATTGAAATTAAAACAAATACATAAAAATGATTTGATGATATAATAAAATCTGGCGTTATTTGAGGTTGTGTACTTTTATTGTCATAAATTATCCAGCCTAATAGACTTCCAGGATATAAATATAAAATAATTAAAAGGACATTAATTATATAAAATATTACTTTATATGTAGAAAAAAATTTTGACATTTAGTTAAATGATTTTTTTATAAATAATTTTTAGATATGACAAGATGAGTTTTTTAATATTAGTAAGACATGGTCAGAGTATTTGGAATCTTGAAAAAAGATTCACCGGTTGGGTTGATGTTGATCTTACAGATCAAGGCAAAATAGAAGCTGAGAAAGCTGGTCTACTTATCAAAAATCAAAATATAAATATAGATTTTTATTATTCTTCGTTTCAATTGAGGGCAAACCATACTCTTAAAATAATACAAAAAGTATTAAAATCAAAAAACGATTTTGTAAGAGCATGGCAGCTAAACGAAAGACACTATGGTGAGCTTACAGGGTTAAATAAAATTGAGACTGCAAAAAAAATTGGTGAAGATAAAGTTTTTGAATTCCGAAGATCTTGGGATATCAAACCTGGAAAACTAAGTAGAGAAAGCTCTTATCATCCACTAAATATTGAAACATACGAAAAAATACCCAAAGAGCTAATTCCTGACACAGAATCTTTAAAAGATACATACAATAGAGTTTTTGAGTATTTCAAAAAAGAAATACAGCCTAAACTAATAAATAAAAATATATTAATTACAGCACACGGAAACTCCATAAGAGCTTTATGTAAATATCTATTCAATTTAGATAACAATCAAATCACAAGTTTAGAAATTCCAACAGGAAATCCCTTAATAATTAATTTTGGTGAAAATTTGAAAATAAATGAATGTAAATATCTAGATAAAGAGAGATCTAAAGACCTTTTAGTTTTTTAAAAATTTCTAAGTTCGTTAAATGGTGAAATTTATTTGTGCTCTCAAATCCATTTAACTCTTGTTTCATTAATAATTTATTCCAAATTTTAGCAACTGAGAAGTTTTCTACCTCATATTCATTAAATAAGTTTTTATTCAAAATTTGACAACCAGTATATATAAAGTTTTTTTCAAGACTTTGTTTTATTATATTATCTTCTAAATCAAAATCGCCCTTTAGGTTATTATCAAAACTTAGTTTTTTATTAACTAATAAAAGAATATTATTTAATTTATTTTGAAAATAATATTTTTGCATATCATTAATTTCACTCACATGATTTTCATTCCAAATAGTGTCAGGATTAAAAACAAAAAAATCTTCACAACCTGAGTGGTTGATCAAATTTAAAATTCCTCCACCAGTATCTAAAATTTCTTTACCATCCTCTATAATTTTTATTTTTACTGAAAAATTTTTATTTTTAAAAAAGTCAATAATTTGGTCACTTAAATAAAAAGTATTTAAAAAAATATTTTCAACTTTCAGCTTTATTACAATATTAATACAATCCTCTAAAATTGTTTGATTTTTGATTTGAAGTAATGGTTTGGGTTTTTCAAGTGTTAAGGGATTTAGTCTTTTGCCAAATCCAGCGCAGAGAATAAAAGCATTATTAATTTTCATAAATTTTTTTTAAAATTATTATTTAGTAATTTTTTTAAATCTAAGAAAATTTCATTTTCATTGATTCTTAAAGAAATCAATTCCCACGCATAAGGTATTAATTTTAAATAATCCTTTTTTTTATCTCGGATTGCGAGACGTGTAAATATTCCAATTATTTTCAGGTTTCTTAAAATAGATAAAATTTCAAAATCATTTTTTATTTTTTTCTTATCAATTTTTTTTTGAGTACCTATATAAAAATTAAAAATCTTTTTTTTTAGAACTTTTGAGGTTTTTAATCTTACATCATCGACTAAAGAAGCTAAATCATAAGCTCTATTTCCTATCAAAGCATCTTGACTATCAATTACACCTATTCTGTTATTAACAAGCATTAAATTTGATACATGAAAATCCCTATGTACAAATACATTTTTTTTCATCTTAAGGCATAAGGATAAGGTTTTAATTATTTTTTTAAACTTTTTATTAAAGTCTTGTCTCTTATTTTTTGACAAGTTTTTTTTCACATACCACTCACAAAATAAATTAGCCTCCTGAATTAATATTTCATTTTTATAATCAGGTATTCGATAATATTTATT
>CACJUF010000011.1 GCA_902596515.1 uncultured Pelagibacteraceae bacterium | reverse complement strand
CCCTTCCGAAATTGATTTTAGTATTTCCAAAGATTGTTTTTTTGAACTATCTCCAGCAACAGTATAAGTTAATAATGCAGGCCTTTTTTCACTTTTAGCTTTCCTAAAAGCGTAACTAATTGGATTAGACATATTTTTTTCCCAATCTTTGCCTTAAGATTCCTCGATCTTTGTAAGCATCTCCACAACTATTGACTACAACAATTGTATCTTTGCTTAATTTTTTTGAATCTGCGATTGCAACTGAAAAAGCATGACTTGGTTCCAGAGAAGGTCTTAATTTTTCAAACTTTGTTACGAGTTTGTAAGCGTTTAAAGCTTCCTCATCACTTGCTGCAGTGTATCTTGCTCTTTTTGTATCTTTAAGAAAACAATGAAGTGGAGAAATACCTGGATAATCTAGTCCAGCAGAAATCGACTCTGTTTCCTCTATTTGACCATCAGTATTTTGATTTACATATTGGGCTGCACCATGAAGAATTCCTATTTTAGATCCATATGTTAGTGGTGCTGCGTGTTTCTTACTTTTTGCTGGTCCACCAGCTTCTACACCAATAAATTCACACTGTTTTTTATCGTAATCCATAAACTCATTCCAAAAACCAAAACTAGAACTTCCTCCCCCAACACAATTATAAAGTTTTAGTTTCTTTGGAACTGACCCAAACTCATCAACTAATTGAGTTTTTAATTCTCTTGATATTTGACTTGTGCTCCATCCACAGATACGAACGAAGACAGCTGGGCCAACAGTGCTGCCAACACACATCGCCACTTTATCACAATTTGCAACCCAATAACGCATGCACTCTGACACTGCATCTACAAGAGTTTGACTTCCAGAGTATACAGGAACAACTTCCGCCCCATTTTTTTTCATCGCTCTTACATTGGGTTGTTGCCTCTGAATATCTTTCGCACCCATGAAAATTTTGCATTTTAAACCAAATTTTTTTGCTGCCATACTTAACATTTTACCCGCATACCCAGCTCCAGTGTCTCCACAAATAACTTTTTTTCCAGAACGCTTTGCAAGTAAACAGTGGACAGTTGCATTATAAATTTTATGTGCTCCCCCATTTGCATCAGATACAACTTTAGACCAAATTTGTGCTCCCCCTACATGCTCTGTTAAATTTTCTAATTTAATGAAACGAGTGGGACTACCAACCCAATTTTTAAAATACTTATCTCTTTCATTTATAAACTTTTTATCTTTTTTGAGTTTATTAAAAAGAATTTCTAAATCTTCGATAGGTTTTTTTAAAGTTTCAGGGACAAAGTTTCCCCCAAATTTACCTCCCCAAAATCCAAGTTTATCACCTTGATCTATAACTGGTATTCCTTTTTTAAGTTTCATGTATTTGCAAATAATTTTAACAATCTATCAATTTTGTTTATATCTTTCTTCCCCTCATTATTTTCAATCGATCCAGATAAATCAATTATGAAGTCTTTATTTTTAAGACTAGAAATATCATCTATTTGAATATTTCCTGCAATCATTTTATTTACTTCTTTAGGCACTTGTTCTAATAGGTTATGATCAAAGCTTTCAGATCTGTGGTAACCCTTTGAATCAAAAAGAATTATATCCGAAATTTCTAAATAATCTTTATATCTATCTACATCTTTTTTATTTGAAACTGTAATAGCTGAAATTATCTTAATTTTGTATTTTTTTTTAATTTCTATAGTTCTGACAGGATTAACATCATAAAGCTGATAATAATCAAAATTGAGATCTTTAATTTTTTCTAATAATTCATCCGATGGATCCACAAGCACTGAAACAAAGTTAACTTGTTTTTTATTAATGTTTATTAGATTTTTTAAATTTTTATATTCAACATATCTTCTACTTTTTTTATAATTTGTGACAAAACCAATGAACTTTGGCAAATACGGATGGTTTAAAATATAATTTAAAGTTTTTGGATCTGAGATCCCACAAATTTTTAAATTTTTGATCATTGACCCAAATGATCAATTAATGTTTGAACGTTTTTTCTTATATTACCTTTTGTAATAGGCCTTCCAATCACAAGCCAATCACTCCCATTTTTATAAGCTTGTTTTGGAGTAACAACTCTTTTTTGGTCGTCTGTTTTAGTATCAAATCTAATTCCCGGGGTAATGATTTCTTTTTTGAAAAATTTTTTAACAGTCCTGACTTCATGTGCACTACACACAATGGCATCTAAATTAGCCTTTTTTGCTAATTTCACTTGATGTGATACTAGCTGACCAATATTTTTATTATAACCAATTTCTTTTAGAGATTTATTGTTCAAAGAAGTTAATGTTGTGACGCCTATTAGCTTGATTTTTCCAGATATTTTTTTACAAGCTTTTAAGGCTTCAAGACCTGAGCTAATATGAATTGTTAAATAATTTATTTTTAAATCTTTTATTGCCTTTATAGTGGACACGCAAGTATTAGGAATATCATGAATTTTAAGGTCAGCAAAAATTATTTTATTTTTTAATTTATTTAAGAAATTTCTTCCAGATTTTGAATTTAAAAACTCAAGACCAAACTTATATCCTACTTGAATTTTTTTATTTTGTGATTCTTTAATAATTTTTTTTATCTTTAAAATATTAGCGCTATCACAAGCAATAAATATTTTATTTTTTTTCATCATTTAAAATCTTAAATAAATCTTTTGACATTTTAAAGTGAATTGTTTTTTTTTCTGGAGTATCAACTTTTTGATTTGTTTTAGGATTTCTTGATATTCTTGCTTTTTGAATTTTAGTAGAAAAAGCTCCAAATCCTCTTAATTCAACTCTCTCTCCTCTCTTTAAAGAGGTTTTTATTTCTTTAAGTATAATGTTTGTAAATTTCTCTAAATCTTTTTTTAAAAAGTTAGGGTAGTTTTTTGATAATTGTTTTAAAAGCTTTGATTTTACAATCGCCAATTTTATTTTTTATTTTTTTTGTTTAATTCCTCAGAAAGTGTTGAAAAAGGAAGATTCTTTCCAGAACCTTCCGACCCGTATTTTTCCAATGCTTCTTTTTTTTCTAATTCCTCTAATAATTTAATACTTAAGCTCACTTTTCGTTTATTAAAATCTATTTCTGAAATAGCGCAGTCTATTCTTTCACCACCCGTAAATCTTGAAGTTCTCGCATCTGCAGGATTTATTGCTATTTGATTCTTCCTAATTGTAAAATCCATTTCACATCCTTCTGGTCTTACGATTAATCCTTTACTATCTGTTGAAACAATTTTTACAGTTATTACATTGTTTACTTCTTTGTCTTTAAACCAGTTGAATGGATCTGGCTGAGTTTGTTTTAAACCAACTCTTATTTTTTGGTCATCAATCTTTATCTCTAAAACTTTTACTTTAATTTGGTCGCCCTTATTAAATTTTTTTAATTCTTCCTCACCATTATCTAGGTAAGTTAAATCATTACAATGTAAAAAAGCATCAATATCTAAGTTTTCTATATTGATAAATAAAGAGTATTCATTTTTATTTACAACCTCTCCATTCACTTCAGTTCCAATAGGATATTTTTTTTCAAAAATTTCAAAAGGATTTTCCTTTGTAAGTTTGTGGGAAATAGCGACACGCCTTTTTGTTTTATCAATCTCAGTTATTACACAGTCAATTTCATCACCAACTTTGAACATTTTTTTTACAGAGGTATTTTTTTTTGTCCAGCTAAGTTCACTAGAGTGCAACAATGTTGTTAATCCAGGTTCTAATTCGCAGAATGCTCCAAAGTCCATAATCTTAACAACCTTGGCTTTATAGATTTTTTTTAATTCATAATTTTCAATATGTTCAAATGGATCAGGCGATAACTGTTTTATGGAGCAACCAACCTGTAACTTTTCTTTATCAACACTTATAACTTTTAAATCATGTTTTTCACCGATGTTAAATATTTCATCAGGATGACTTACACGACTATATGAAATTTCTTGCAAATGGACCAAAACATCAAGTTCATTATTTACATTAAAAAAACATCCAAAAGAACTGTAACCTTTTACCTCTGCATTTTTTATAATATCGCCAACTTTATATTTTTCAATAATTTTTGCTTTATCTTCTTTTTTAAATGTTGAAATTATTTCTCTTCTTGAAACACATGCATTTCCTCTAACCTTATCTAATTTAATTAAAGCAAATTTTTGTGGTTCATTCATAAGATGGTCAATATTTTTTAAAGGTTTATCACTTATTTGTGATCCAGGTAAAAACATAAGAGATCCTGTATCTAGATGCTCCACAATACATCCACCTTTACATTTTGAAGTAATTTTTCCCATTATAGGTTCTTTTTTTTCATATGCTTCTACAAGTTTATCCCAACCTTTAATTTTTTGAGCTTTACTTGCTGACACAACAACATCACCATTTTTATCTTCTATTTTTTCAAGAAGAACTGAAATTGTTTCACCTATTGTAATGCTTTTTGAAAGACCCATACTTTTAAGCTCATTGATATCAAGGACTGGTTCACTTTTTAATCCCTCTATAAATAAAAAAACAAATTTTTCAGTAATTTTGTTAATTTTACCCTCAATGACTTTTCCTTCCTCAATAGTATTCTTCGTGAACTGATTGTTTAGTAGTTTTTCAAACTCCTTAGATGCTGGGTTTGTAAGGTCTTTGTATATTTCCATTAATTTTCTATGCCTATTATGTATATCATTATTATTTTTTAAAAAAGTTCTGCATATTTAGATAAAATTATGGTTTTAATCAAGAATGAAATTTAAGCAAAAACCATTAAAAAATATTATTTTTCAAAGAAATATTTAAATTTTTTAATTATTTTAATTTAAAGTGAGATTAGTCTATTTTTGCACCCAAATAATCAACTTTTTTCAAAAACGAGGGAAATGATGTATTTATAGACTCTTTATCAAATATTTGCCATTTACCTCCGAATGATAAAGCGGCAATAACGCTCGTCATAAAAACTCTATGATCTTTTAGAAAATTTTTTATGATAATTTTTTTACTAACATTTAAGTCTGGATTTCCAAAAATTTTAATACTATTTTCAGTGATAATATTCTTTATACCAATTTTATTGAGAATCTTTGAACCCCATTTGAGCCTAGGACTCTCTTTTTGATCTAGTTCAGATAAATTTTTAAAATACGAAATTCCTTTTGCTTTAGCTGCAACCAAAAATATTAATAAAAATTCATCAATTGCTGAACTGTTAAATTTAATAGGACAATTGATTGGTTTGATTTTATTCGTGCCTTTAATTATTAAGTCTGCAATTTTTTCACCTTTGTAGTTTCTGATATTTAACTTTGTTATTCTAACCCCCATTAGTTTGAGAATATAGAACATACCCATCCTAGATGGATTAATATTTACATTTTTAATTTTTAGTCTAGAATTTTTTGTAAGTGCGGTCAAAACAATAAAAAAAGCGGCAGAACTTATGTCTGAGGGAATCTTGTAGTTCAAAGCAGGTATTTTACTTTTTCCTTTGACTTTAATGATATCATGCTTTTTTTTTTTAATAATTTTTATCGGAAGTCTTAAATGTTTAAAAAGTAACTCACTATGATCTCTGGATTTCTTAGCTTTAATAATAGTTTCACCTAAAGTATTTAAAGCGGCAAACATCACAGCACTTTTACATTGTGCAGATCCTTTGTTTTCATAATATTTAACAGGCTTTGTATTATTTGTACCTTGAATTTTAATTGGAAGCTTTCCATAATTACTTTCAAATACAGCTCCAAACTTTTCCAATGGTTTTATTACTCTTAGAAAATCCCTTTTCGATAAACTTGCATCTCCTTTAAGAAGTAATTTTTTTTTGGAGTGAACTAATAAACCTAGTATAAGCCTTCCTAATGTACCAGAATTGCCTGCGTTCAAAATTAAATTATCTTTATATTTAAATCCGTTAAGGCCCAAACCAATTATTTCACAAAAATTTTTTGAGATTTTAATTTTTATTCCAAGTTTCTTAAGACATTTTAAAGTATTCATAACATCTTCTGAAAGCAATAAATTTGATGCCTTACTTTTTTTTGAAGATTGTGAGGATAATAATGCCCATCTTATTGACAGGCTTTTATCTCCATCAATTGATAATTTTTTATTAAATTTAGTTATCTTGTTGCTTATTTTTACAAAATTAGACATTAAAATAAATTAACTCATCTTAAAGGAGTCACCAAAGTATGCGTTTTGTGCATCAATATTCTTAATTAGATTATTAGGTGTATCCTTCGCGACTACTCGGCCATTTGATAGAACGATAGCCAGATCTACACAGGTTAAGAGATCTCTTGCTTGATGATCACACAAAACTATTGAAATATTATTTTGAGTTTGTAAATCAACAATTATTTGCTGCAGGTTTTTAATTGTCATGATATCTAAGGCTGCAAATGGCTCATCTAGTAATAAAATTTTAGGATTGCTCAATAACGCTAAAGATATTACTAAACGTTTTTTTTGACCACCAGATAAAAATTCAGCTTTTATATTTTGTAAAGGCTCTAGTTCAAATTTTGAAATAAGAAGGTTTATTTTTTCATCTCTCAATTTTTTATTCTCTATTACAATTTCGCTTATTGCCTTTAAGTTTTCTCTTAAAGTAAGATCATGAAAATAACCACCATGTTGGGGCACATATCCAATTTTATAATTTTTTGTTCTATAAAATATGGGATCTTGAGTAACATTTTTCCCCTCTATAAAGACTGATCCATAGTTTGGTTTTAATAGACCTATAATTATATTAAAAATTGTTGATTTACCAACCCCGTTAGGACCCAATAATCCAAGAATTTCTCCTTGGTTTAAATTGAGACTCAAATCTTCTAAGATTTTACGCTTACCAAAGTAAACAGAAATTTTTTCTAATCTTAATAGCTCTTTGTTTTGCTTAAAGTTTTTAATTCGAAATTTTTTAATGATCGCCATAATTAATATTTACTAGTAATATTTACTTTATCTTTTTTGTTAATCATAGATATTTTCAGTTTTTTATCTACTAAATCAATTTCCACTTTATCAGCTTTAATTTTTGTGTTTTCATTGACATAATAAACATTTTCTAAAATTTCTATTAAATTATTTTTGAAATTAAGATCTAAAATTCCAGAGTTTATTCTTTGATTTCCATATTTAACATTAACTTTTTTTTTAAAAACAGTATTATTATTTATTTTATTATAATTAGCTGTTTCAGAGTAAATATATATAATTTCCTGATTTTCCCTTGCTATTTCAGCATTTACTTCAAAAAGCTGAACTTCATTTAATTCATCCTCTTTTAAAGTAGCTGATCGAGCGGTTAATATATACGTATTTCCTAATAAATCTTCAGAAATGTACTTTAAATTTTCAATTATATTTTTATTTTCTTCATTTAAATTAACCTCAGCATCTTTTTTTTCTGATACATTTTCAGATATATTATCATCAATTTTTTTTACATCAGCAGCAAAATATTGATAGTAAAACAATAAGCTTGTTATGATAAGTAAAACAAAAAGACTATATTGAAAAATTTTTTTAATATCCATTTATATTAGTAAATTTTTTTATTTAAAATATTATGAATATGTAAAATTCCTATTGTGAATTTTTTTTTCTTTTCATAAACGCAAAGACTAGTAATTTTTTTTTCATTCATTATTGCAAGAGCTTTAGTAGCTAAGGTATTCTTGTCTATTTTTATAGGGTTTTTGGTCATAACATCTTTAACTTTAAGAAAATTAAGATTTATATTTTTTGAATTAAATCTTCTTATTTGACCATCAGTAATTATTCCTGTGGTATATTTTTTTTCATTTCTAACAATAAGTGTGCCTAATTTTTTTTCAGTCATTATCTTTAATGCTTCGGTCATCGATTTATTTTCATTTATAAAGGGTATTTTTTTTCTTGTTAACATCAAATCTTCAGCAGTTTTTAATTTTTCACCAAGGCTTCCTGAGGGATGAAATTTTTTGAAATCTAAGTTATTGATTTTCTTCTTTTTCAAAGTTGAAATAGCTAAAGCATCTCCTATACTTAGCTGATTTATTGTGCTCGAAGTTGGTATCATATCTAGGCCTGCTTCTTTCACCTCTGGCATTATTAAACCAATATCACTATTTTTATAAAGATCTGAATTTTTTTTTGATGTAATTCCAATTAATAAAACTTTGTTTCTGTTAGCATAATTTATTATATTCTTTAATTCTAAAGAGCTTCCAGAATAACTAATTAAAATTAAAACATCTTTTCTAGTTATACTCCCCATATTACCGTGTGAACAATCATTTGCTGAAAGTGAAAATGAGGGTGTTCCAATCGAAGAGAGAGTTGCTGAAATTTTACTCGCAATAATTCCACTCTTTCCAACTCCACATAAAATTACTTTCGATTGACAATTGACAATCGCATTTACAGCTTTATCAAAATTCTTATTCAAGGTTTTTTTTAATTTTTGTAAAGCTTTGATTTCTAAATCAATTACTTCCTGTGCAATTTTTTTAAAGTTAATCTTTTTATTTAATGAGCCCATATGTCATCTTTAAATAAAGCAAGGTCTAAGTCGACTCTTGTCTTTAAGAATTTTAAACATTCTTTATATAATTCAAATCTATTTTCTCTTAAAAGAATTTTATTAAGTTCTTCATGAATTTTATGTAAATAGATTACATCATTTGCACAATATTTTAATTGTGCGGGCGTAAGATCCCCACCAAAATCAGAGCTTTGAAATTGTTTACTTATATCAACGTTTATAAATTCCTTAATGAGAGTTTTTAAAGAATGATTATCTGAGTAAGATCTGGATAGTTTTGAGGCAATTTTTGTGTCTAATATATTATTTGTCTCAGTTTTAAGATAATATTTAATAAAAGCCAAATCTGCTCTACCATAATGGAAAATTTTTGTGATTTTATCGTTTTTAAGAACATTGATTAAATTTGGAGCGTTATAATTTACTCTGTCGAGCTGGATTATGTGAGCATCAGAATTACCACTAGAAATCTGTATAAGGCATAATGGATCTCGTCTTATGTTCAGCCCCATAAATTCTCCGTCAACAGCTATTAAATTGCCTAAATCTAAATCATCTGGTAAGTCATTTTTATGAAGTTTAATATCCATAATTTTATGTAACATGTATATATGAAAGCAAAAAATTGTCTAATATTTGGTGGAAGTGGTCAAATCGGAAGTTTTCTAATTAGAAAACTAACAAAAAATAACGTTAGAGTTACAGTGGTAACAAGAAATATTCATCAAAAAGGTTTGAAAATAAAAACTCAAGGCAATGCTGGGTATATAGATATTGTAGAAGCAAATATTTTTGAAGAGGAGAAAATAGAAAAATTATTTAGAGAGGCAGATTACTGTATAAATTTAGTAGGAATTTTGTATGAAAAAAAAAGAGGCAATACTTTTAAGAATATTCATACAATATTCCCATCATTATTAGCAAAGCTTTGTAAAAAAAATAATTTAGAAAATTTTATTCATATCTCAGCTTTAGGAATAAATGAGGCGATAGACTCTAAGTATGCAATTTCAAAACTTCACGGTGAAAAAAATATTTTAGACAACTTCTCTAAAAGTATAATTTTAAGACCATCTATAGTTTTTTCAAATTCTGATAATTTTAGTACACAGTTTATGACATTATTAAATAGGTTGCCAATTTTTCCGCTTTATTATTCAGGAAAAACGAAATTTATGCCTATACATTGTACGGATTTAACTGATGTAATTTATCATATAATTTCAAAAGGTTCCGACTCACAAATTATAGAGTGTATTGGTCCAGAAATATTAACATTTAGAGAGATTATAGAAATTCTTTTAAAGTTAATAAACAAAAAAAGGTTATTAGTGCCTTTACCATTAACCATAGCAAAATTGTCTGCAAAATTTTTCCAATTACTTCCAAACCCTTTATTGACTGAAGATCAATTAAGGTTATTGAAATATCATAATATTCCCTCAGGAAAATATAAAACCAATTCAGATATAGGTTTACCCGGCAAGCTATATTTCAAAGATGAGGTAAAAAAATATTCCTATATGTGGAGAGATGGTGGTGAATTTTCTACAGAAAAGTATAATTTAAAAAACATGAAAAAAAATTAAATAAAACTAACCAGTTTTAATTTTTTTTTCAATATACCCCTGGATATCATCTTTTACATTTGTATCTTCCTTCTTTCCTTTTGGCTGGTACGCATATAATAAATGAAGCTTACAATAAGAAAAATCTTTTAAAGACGTTCGTCCACAAAAATAAAAAGAACTTTCATCAGGGTGACCAACGGGCCATTTACATGAATTATCATCTAATTCTTCAAGCTGTTTCGGATTTTCAGGCTCAAAATCTTTTTCAATTATCAAAGATTTAAACTTACTTCCTCTACCTCTGGCTGGTTTAATTTTGTTATTTTCTTGAGATGTTTTTGAACCATGATTAACATTTGCAGATCTTGTTTTAATTTTTGCGGATAGATTAAGTCTATGAGCTTTTCCAATTACTGCATTCCGACTAATTCCACCAATAATTTCAGCGATTTGACTGGCTGTATTTCCTTTACCCCAAAGTTCCTTAAGTTTTGCTACTTTTTCCTCTGTCCAACTCATTTGATAACTACATATTGTATTAATAATAATCTTAAGTACAATATAGAGGTTTAAATTAACAAATAACAAGTTGATATTTATAGTTATTCACAAAAAAAATTAAAAAAATTTCAATCCTGACTTGTATCAATATAATCTTCAAATATAGAGATGTATAAATAAATATATGACGTATTTGGCAAAAAATTATAACAGAAAAAAAATAGCCTTTAAGTATGGAAAAGGGAGCTACTTATATTCAAGAGATAATAAAAAGTATTTAGATTTTGTTCAGGGAATAGCAGTTAATTCTTTAGGTCACGCGCATCCAAAACTGGTAAAAACAATAAATGAACAATCGAAAAAGCTTTGGCATGTTTCAAATGCTTTTCAAATTCCAGAGGGAGAAAAATTGGCTAAAAGAATATGCCAAAAAACATTTGCAGATTATGTTATGTTTCAAAATAGTGGTGCAGAGGCTACAGAGGCAGCAATAAAGGTAGCTAGAAGATATTTTTACTCTATTGGAAAACCAAATAAAAACAGAATTTTATGTGTAAAAAATTCATTTCATGGCAGAACATTAGCCGCAATTTATGCTAGTGGATCGAGAAAAATGACAGAAGGATTTGGCCCAAAAGTTGGAGGATTTGACCATTTTAGATTTGGAGATCATAAATCTCTAAAAAAAAAGATTACAAAAAAAACAGCAGCTATAATGATCGAACCTATAATGGGCGAAGGAGGCATTAAGGTAATACCAGACTGGTGTTTAAAAGAATTAAGAAAATTATGTAATAAGAAAAAAATACTATTGATTTTAGATGAAGTCCAGTCTGGTATTTCAAGAACTGGCACCTTTTTTTCATTTGAAAAATCAAAAATTAAACCCGATATCGTTCCAATTGCGAAAGGAATAGGTGGTGGATTTCCATTAGGTGCTGTCTTGATGAATAAAAAAGTTGCTTCCGGAATGATACCTGGAACGCATGGCTCCACTTTTGGTGGCAATCCTTTGGCTATGGCTGTTGGTAATGCTGTAATGGACATAGTTTCAAGTAAAAAATTTTTAAAAAATGTTGAAAATTTATCAAAATATTTTCTATTTGAATTAAGAAATATTCAAAAGGCATACCCACAAATAATCAAGAGTATAAGAGGAAAAGGTTTTTTAATCGGAGTTCAGCTTTATAAAGATCAAACGATTTTCATTAGAAAACTCATGGAAAATAAACTGCTTACAATAAGAGCTTCTGAAAACGTTGTTCGTATTCTTCCTCCATTAAATGTTAAAAAAAGTGAGCTGGATCTTTCTTTAAAAATTATTAATAAGGTTTGTAAAGAGCTTAATTAAATGAGGAATTTTTTGAATTTAAAAGATATTCCTGTAAGGGATTTAAAAAAAATCCTCTTTGATGCTAAAAGACGAAAGAGATTGAGAAAAAGATTAAATAATCTTGAAATTGATAAAGGAGCACCACTAAAAGGAAAATTATTAATACAAATGTTCGAAAAGTCTAGTCTTAGAACCAGATTAAGTTTTTATTTAGCAATAAAGCAATTGGGTGGCAGCACTTTAACACTTAGACCAGATGAACTCCATTTGTCTAAGGGAGGAGAAAGCATTCAAGATACAGCAAAAATTTTATCAAATTTTGGCAATGCTTTTATGCTTCGAACTGATAGTGATAAAAAATTGGAGGAATTTGAAAAATATTTATCTATACCAATTATTAATGGTCTTAGCCCCAGTTCTCATCCAACTCAAATTTTATCAGATATTTTTACTGTTGAGGAGATTAAGAATAAATCAATATCAAGATTAAATATTACTTGGATTGGTGACTCTAATAATGTTTTGAACTCTTTAATCGCAGCATCAATAAAATTTTCTTTTAAACTAACTATCGGGTGTCCAGCTAAATATCAACCAAGTAAAAAAATAATGAAATATATTAAAAGTAATAATAATAAAATAAGTATATTACACGATCCAAAAAAAGCAGCAAAAGGAGCTGACGTTATTTTTTCGGACAAAGTAATTTCCATGAATGATAAGGTGAATACATCAAAAAAATTGAATCAATTTAAAAAATTTAAAATAAATAAAAAGTTAATGGGCTTGGCAAAAAAGAATTGCATTTTTCTTCACTGCTTGCCAAGAGGTAAAGAGGTTGAGGAGGATGTTTTTTTAAGTGAGAAATCTAAAGTTTGGCAACAGGCTCTTAACAGAGTCCATGTTCAAAAATCTATATTACTTTATTGTTTTGGAAAATTAAGGTAATGGCAAAGGATTATCTGAATTTTGATTTAAGTACAAAATAACAGAAGCTCTATCTTTTTCTTTTCTTAATCCAGCAAAGGCCATTTTAGTTCCTTTAATCCACTTAGCTGGTTTAAGTAGATACCCATTTAGTTCTTCAAAAGTCCAGGCTTTCCCGTAAGCGGCAAGAGCTTTAGAATATTTATAATCACCTACAGCACCCACATCTCTACCAACAACATTATACAATGCTGGACCAATATTATTTTTTCCACCTTTTACAATAGAATGACATGCAGCGCATTTTTTAAAAACTTTTTCTCCTGTAGCAATATCTCCCAACGCGATTAATGCAGCTATATCAACCTTGTCCTCCGTTGGTTGAGAGCTTGTTTGTGAGCTTACCACAGTAGCCTGCTCTATCTCAACTGAGTAGCCAGGTGTTTTAGGCTTTTCAACATGAAAAATAACATCTGAAAGCTTTCCAATACCTATTATTAGAAGTGCTACCATTAATATTGCAGCTATTATTTTATTTAGCTCGAAAGAATCCATTTATTAAAATTATTTCGAACATATAACACTATAAATATAAAATTGCTTATATTTTTAATGTACATTTTTGCCTCTATTTATATTGTAATGAAAAAATTAAAAGAAAAATGAAGACATTGGTTATAATTCCCTCCAGATTATCAGCATCAAGATTACCAGGTAAACCCTTGTTTAAAATTAATGGATTATCAATCATTTCTCATGTTTATAAAAAAGCTCAAGAAGCTAATATTGGAGAGGTATTTGTTGCTGCAGAAGACCAAGAAATTATCGAAGATGTAAAAAAAAATGGTGGAGAAGCAATTTTGACAAACAGTAATCACAAAACAGGAACAGATAGAATTTACGAGGCTTTTGTAAAGCTAGGTAGAACAGATATAGATTTAATCATGAACCTACAGGGAGATGAACCACTGATGAATATTAAGGATATTCAAAAGTTAAATAAGCATATGATCCAGACCAAGCGTGATTTAGGAACTTTAGCAGCAAAAATTAACAACAAAAAGGTTTTTGAAAATCACAATATTGTTAAGGTAATTACAGAGGAAAGTTTAGATGACACAAAATTTCCTCGAGCAATAAATTTTACGAGAAAATTGAATAAAGAAAATAATCAGGCTTATCATCATTTGGGAATTTATTGTTATAATGTAGAAATATTAAAAAGGTTTATTTCTTTTAAACAGTCACAAAATGAAATTGAATATAGATTGGAACAGTTAAGAGCATTAGATAATAACATTAATGTCAATGTAGCTCTTGCAAAATCATCACCGATTGGAGTAGATACTAAGGAAGATTTTATGGCTATAAAAAAAATAATGGAATATAAGTCATAATGAGTAAAATTTATTTTCAAGGAACTTTCGGAGCATATTCCCACTTAGCTGCTTTATCTATAGACTCTGATGCTGAAGTAGTGCCCTGCAAAACTTTTGATGATTGTTTTGTTCAAGCCTCAAAAGATATAAATTCAAAAATTATCATTCCAGAATCAAATAGAATTACTGGCAACATAGGAATTGAATATTTAATTTTCGAATATAGGTTAAATATTTATGCTGAATATTTTCAAAAAATAGAACATAATTTACTGGGTTTACCTGGAACAAAAGTTTCAGAAATCAAGAATGTTTATTCTCATGCCCAAGCACTATCACAATGTTCAAAATTTATAAAATCAAATAGACTTACTGAACATGTAAGAGCGGACACAGCTGGATCTGCAGAAATGGTTTCAAAAAGTAAAGACAAAACTAAAGCTGCAATAGCTTCATCATTAAGCGCCAAAACATATAATTTAGAAATCGTAAAAAATAATATAGAAAATGAAAAAGGAAATTTAACAAGATTTCTTGTTATGGGTAAAAATATATCACAACCAGAATTTAGTGGAAAAAAATATATTACTTCTTTTTTATTTAAATTAAAGAGTAAACCCGCAGCTTTATATCAATCTTTAGGAGGGTTCGCTATTAATGGAGTAAATCTAACAAAGTTGCAAAGTTATCCTGAAAAAAATTCTTTCGACTCTTTTTTCTTTTTATGTGATTTAGACGGTCATATTGAAGAACCAAGAGTGCAAAAATCACTAGAAGATTTAGGATTGCATTGTCAAGATTTTCACGTCCTAGGTGTCTTTGAAGCTGACAAACAAAGAGAAATAAATAAATAACTTTTCTTGTAGATAAGAAATTATTACTGTTATAATAGTTTTGGAGGCTAGAGGTGGATGCTGCTTGAACCCGACCAGATCTTAACGGAAGCAGTCGTAAAGACAGTTTTTCAGGTTCTAGTCTCCTTGTAAATATGAGCAATGATTCAAAAGTATTAGCACTTAAATATAGACCACAAAATTTTGATGATCTTATTGGTCAAGATGTAGTTGTAGAAACTATAACTAATTCAATAATAGCTAACAAAGTTCCTAATGCATATTTATTCACTGGAATAAGAGGAGTTGGAAAAACCACTATAGCCAGAATAGTTGCTAAGTCACTAAATTGTCCAAATGGAATTGAAAATAAGTGTAAAGGTAAATGTGATAATTGCGATGCCATAACTAATTCAAATCACATTGATGTTTTAGAAATGGATGCCGCAAGCAGAACTGGTGTTGACGATGTTAGAGAATTAATTGAGTTTTCTAGATATGGACCAACATCATCAAAGTATAAGATCTTTATTATCGATGAAGTTCATATGTTAAGTAAACAAGCATTTAATGCTTTATTGAAAACTCTTGAAGAACCTCCAGAATATCTAAAATTTATTTTTGCAACAACTGAAATTAAAAAGATTCCAATTACAGTTATATCAAGATGTCAAAGATTTGATTTATCAAGAATTAGATCATCTGAATTATTTAATTACATTAAAAAAATTAAGAATAAAGAGGGAGGTAAAATTACTGATGAAGCATTAAAATTAATAGTGAAAATTTCTGAGGGTTCAGTAAGAGATGCACTATCCTTATTAGACAGAGCTTTATTAACTTTAAATCCAAAAACTGAATTAGATTTAAAATCAGCACAAAAAATTTTTGGTTTTTTTGATAAATCACAATTAATCGATTTATTTGAATTTATTCTTAAAGGAGATGAGATTAAAGTTATAGAGATTTATAGAAAAATCTATGACCAAGGTGTTGAACCAAAAATTTTTATTAATGATTTTTTGGAATTACTTTATTACTTTAAAAATATTGAGTCTTTAACCTTAGAAAGTACAAATTTTTCATTAAATGATCAAGAATTTCAAAAGATCAAAGATTTAAATAAAAATCTTGATCCAAGCGTATTGATTTTATTTTGGCAATTTACAATTTCGACTCTCGATGAACTTGCCATAGTTTCAAATCAACATTTGTCAATGGAGATGTTTTTGTTAAGGTTGATGCATTTAAGTTCGATAAAATTACAGAAAAATACTGATATAAATTCTATAAGCGAAAATCCAGCTATAGATAAAGAAATTAATAATCAATCAAAACCAATAAATCAAATCAAGAATATTTATCAAGAGGAAAAAAGTAAACCAGAAATTCATAAAGAAGTTAAATCAGAAAAAAAAATATTTATTAATAGTTTAGAAAAATTAACACAGACCTGTCTCGATAAAAAAGAAATTAAACTAAAGTATGAGTTAGAAAAAAATGTAAATTTAGTAAAGTTTGAAAAAAATATGATTGAGATATCTTTTAATGAAAATTTAGATAAAAATTTCGTTAAAAACCTTTCCTCAAAACTTTTTGATTGGACAGGTGAAAGATGGATTATTTCATTTAGTCAATTAAAAGGTGATATTTCAATGAGTGAGAAAAAACTAAAAATAAAGAGATCTTTAATGGATGAAGCAAAAAATTCAAAAATTTATAAAGATGTAATAAAAAATTTTCCTGATGCTGAATTAACTGATATTAATTTAAAAGGAAAGGATGAACTTAATGACTGATTTTACAAAAATTTTAGATAAAGCAAAAGAACTTGAGTCAAAAATGAAAGAAAGTCAGAAAAAAATAAAAGAAATAAAAGTTGAGGGCATTTCAGGCTCGAACTCAGTTACATTAGTACTTGATGGGGAGGGAGAAATGCAATCAATCAAATTATCAGAGGAAATTCTGAGGGAAGATAAAACTATAATTGAAGACTTAATTGTTGCTGCTCATAATAGCGCTAAGTCACAACTCAAAACAAAAACAGCTGAAGAAATTTCAAAAGCAACAGGTGGACTCGGAATACCTGGATTTAGATGGCCATTATAGTAAATGCAGAATATCTCTGAGATAGAAGAACTTATTAAATTGATATCAAAATTACCAGGGTTAGGACCTAAATCAGCAAAAAGAATTGTTTTAAAACTGGTAAACAACCGAAATGAACTTGTGAAGCCATTGGCTAATACATTGGCTCAGGTTTATAAAAACGTTGTAAGATGCAATTTATGTGGGACTTTAAAGTCTAATTCATCTGGATGTTTAAATTGTGAAAATACAAAAAATAAATTTACAAAAATTTGTGTAGTTGAAGATATTGCTGACCAGTGGTCAATTGAAAATTCAAATATCTTTCAAGGATATTTCCATATTTTAGGTGGCACAATCTCATCTGTTGGTAATAAAAAAGAAGATTTATTAATTAATTCTTTAATTGAGAGAGTTAAGAAAGATAAAATTGATGAGATTATTTTAGCTACTAGCGCAACAGTAGAAGGTCAAACTACAGCGTTTTATATACAAGATAGCTTAAAAGATATCGATGTTAAGATTACTAAATTAGCTCAAGGCCTACCTGTTGGTGGTGAAATAGAGAGTCTCGATGATGGCACTCTTCTTTCTGCTTTTAAAAATAGATTCAAAATAAATTCTAATTCAAGCTGATTTTTTTTTTAATCGATTTAAATGCAATAAAGGCTCTGTATATCCGGAAGGTTGTTCTTTTCCCTTAAAAATAAGTTCACATGCAGTTTGAAATGCTATGGACCTATCATAATCAGAGCTCATTTTAACATAATTTTGATCATTCTCATTTTGTTTATCCACAATCTTTGCCATTTCTCTCATTATTTCAATAACTTGCATTTTGGTTGTAACACCGTGATGTACCCAGTTTGCAATATGTTGAGAAGAAATTCTTAAGGTTGCTCTATCTTCCATTAAGCCAATATTATTGATGTCTGGTACTTTGGAGCAACCCACACCTTGATCAATCCATCTTACAACATAACCAAGTAATGTCTGGGCAGAATTTGAGATTTCTTTATTAATTTCATCAACTGACCAATTTGGTCTATCTGCAATAGGAATAGTAAGTAAATCATCAATTTTAGCTTTGTCCCTTTTAGACAACTTTTTTTGAACATCAAAAATATTTATCTCGTGATAGTGTAAAGCATGAAGAGCTGCTGCAGTTGGAGATGGAACCCACGCACAATTTGCTCCCGCTTTAAGATGACCAGTTTTTTGATCTAACATGTCTTTCATTTTATCAGGCATAGCCCACATTCCTTTACCTATTTGAGCTTTACCTGAAAAGCCACAGGCCAAACCTATATCAACATTGTTATTTTCATAAGCCTCGATCCATTTTGAAGATTTCATATCGCCCTTTTTAATCATTGGTCCTGCCTCCATTGATGTATGCATTTCATCACCTGTGCGATCAAGGAAACCTGTGTTTATGAAGAAAACTCTGTGCTTTAAAGTTCTAATACACTCTTTGAGATTTGATGAGGTTCTTCTCTCTTCATCCATAATTCCAATTTTGCATGTGTATTTTTTTAATTTTAATACCTCTTCAACTTTAGTAAAAATTTCATCGGTAAATGCTGTTTCCTCTGGACCATGCATCTTTGGTTTTACAATATATATTGAACCAGCTCTTGAATTACCTTTTTTTTTCTTATCATGAAGAGCTGCTGCAGTTGTTATAAAAGCATCCATCAATCCCTCTGGAATTTCACTTCCATCTTTCAATATTATTGAGGGATTTGTCATCAAATGACCAACATTCCTTATTAACAAAAGACTTCTACCGTGTAATTTTAATCCTTTCCCTTCTTTTGAAATATAACTTCTGTTTGGATTAAGTTTTCTCTCCAATGTTTTCCCCTCTTTCTCAAATCTTGCTATGAGATCTCCTTTCATTAATCCAAGCCAATTTTTATAACAAATCACTTTATCTTGAGCATCTACTGCCGCAACACTGTCTTCATTATCACATATTGTAGATACTGCAGATTCTAGTATTATGTCACTTATGCCTGCATGATCCTGTTGAGCACTAAAAGCTCTTGGATTTTTTAATATTTCAATGTGTAGATTATTATTTTTTAATATAATTGCTGATGGGTTATCCGCTTCACCTCGATGACCAACGAATTTATTTTCATCTTTAAGAGTTGTTACATCAATACCTTTTAATACTTTTAATTCTTTATTTTGAATTGCTATTCCAGTTATTTTTCTCCAGCTAAAATTTTTTAAAGTGAAATACTTATCTAAAAAATCTCTACCATACTTAATTACAATCTCCCCTCGTTCTGGATCATATCTTTCTGAAGTACTATCCTCAGACTCTTCAATCACATCTGTTCCATACAAACTATCATATAAACTCATCCATCTAGCGTTAGCAGCGTTTAAAGCATAACGAGCATTCATAATTGGAACAACTAATTGAGGTCCAGCTATTGAAGTTATCTCTTCGTCAATATTACTTGTTTCAATTTTAAAATCTGGACCTTCATCTTTTAAGTAACCAATTTCTTTTAAAAAATTTTTGTATTCATTAATTTGAATATCTTTTCCTTTGTTTTCAATATGCCATTTATCAATTTTTTTTTGTAGTGTTTTTCTAAAATCAATTAGTTCTTTATTTTTAGGAGCCAATTCATGAACCGCTTTGTCAAAATCTTTCCAAAATTTTTCAGGAGAAATATCTGTGCCATTTAATAACTCATTATTAACAAAGAGTAATAATTCATCTGCTACTTTTAAATTATTTACTGAATGATATTTTGATGTCATGAGAGAATATTTAAACTCTAGCTTATTTAAGTCAATTAGATAATAATATCATAGACATTTTATTGTCATTTTTCTTATATAAGTATAATTATATAAAAATGAAGAATTATTTAAATTTTGAAACAGATATTAAAAATCTGGAAAATGAATTGGAAAAATTAAAAGATCCTTATAATCAAGAGGGTTTGTCAGAAGTTGATACAAAAAAAATTTCTAAAACTCAGGAAGAAATTGATGAGAAGCTTAGAAACATTTATGAGAATTTAGATCCCTGGCAAATTACACTAGTTGCAAGGCACGAGGATAGACCTAAATCAAAGTTTTTTATTGATAACTTGTTTGAGGACTTTATTTCATTAGAAGGTGATAGATATTATGGAGAAGACAAATCAGTTATTACTGGTTTTGCAAAATTTCATGGTCGATCAGTATTAGTAATTGGTCAAGAGAAGGGGGAAAACTTAGAAACTAGAATTGAGAGAAACTTTGGTATGATGAGACCAGAGGGTTATAGAAAAACTATTAGGTTAATGGAACTAGCAGATAAGTTTAATATTCCTATTATATCTTTTATAGATACCCCGGGTGCATATCCAGGAGTGGGTGCAGAGGAGAGAGGACAAGCAGAAGCAATCGCAAAGTCAATCGAGTGTTGTATGAAACTTAAGGTCCCAACTTTAGCTATAGTAATAGGTGAAGGTGGCTCAGGTGGAGCCATAGCTCTTGCTTCTTCAAATAAAGTTTTAATGCTTGAGAATGCGATTTATTCAGTAATATCACCTGAGGGATGCGCAACAATATTGTGGAGAGATCCAAAAAAAATGCTCGATGCTGCAAAAGCAATGAAACTGTCCGCTAAAGACTTATTAGAGTTAAATATTATTGATGAAATAATTCCTGAACCTTTAGGTGGTGCTCATAGAGACAGAGATATGATTCTTGAAAATATAAGAAATTCTATTTCTCAAAATTTAGATTTTTTTAAAACTTTAACTGCTGAAGAAATTCTCAATCATAGAAAAGATAAGTTCTTAAAAATTGGAAGAAGTAAAGGATTTGTATCTAGACCTGAAAGTTTAAGTGCAATTCAAACCTCTGGATTAGATTTTAAAGAAATAATTAAATCTAAAAAAAATATTGCAATTGCTTTAGTAACTATAGTTATCGTGGCTGCATTGACTTCATTTATTCTATAGAGCTCCACAACATTTCTTGAATTTTTTACCAGATCCACATGGACAAGGATCATTTCTACTTGTTTTCTTACCAAGGTTTTTAAATTTTTCTTTTAATTGTCCCTGGTTTATTTTCTCGGTTGGTTCATTATAAACTTTAAGATTCATCAATATTTTTACACAATCTAGTTTTAATTTATCCAGTAAATTTGAAAATAAATCAAATGCTTCTTTTTTATATTCTATTAGAGGATCCCTTTGTCCATATGATCTAAGACCTACAACCTGTCTTAATTGCTCTAGGTATTGGATGTGTGATTTCCAATTAAAATCAATGGATTGTAAAAGAATTCTTTTTTCTATCTCTTTTGATTGATTTTCTCCAAGAATTTTAGATCTCTCTTCTCTAGCAAAATTGAATTTTTCAAAAATTTTTTCTCTTAGTTTTGTGTCACTTAAAGATATTAATTCATTATATTCGTCATCGCTAAGACTTTTTCCAAAAATAGTCTTTAATCTATTACTAAACTCATTATTTTTAGGATTTGATAACTTTTGAATTTTTAGGCTTATTAAGTTGTCAACTATTTCTGATAAAAAACTATCAGAATAACTAAAAATTTTTTCATTATCCATAGCATCTTTTCTTTGAGAAAATACCACTTGCCTTTGATCATTTAAAACATTGTCGAATTTTATGAGAGTTTTTCTGATATCAAAATTTCGTGCCTCAACTTTTTGTTGTGCTCTCTCTAAAGCCTTATTTATCCAAGGATGGTCTATACTTTCACCATCCTTGAGACCAAGTTTTTTAAGAATATTGTTCATAGACTCAGATCCAAAAATTCTCATGAGGTCATCCTCTAAACTTACATAAAAAATAGAACTTCCTTCGTCTCCTTGTCTGCCTGATCTTCCTCTTGCTTGATTGTCTACTCTTCTAGACTCCATTCTTTCAGTTCCAATAACAAATAAACCACCTATAGATTTAATATAATCTTTATTTTTTTTGAGTTGATCGTCCTGAATTGATCCCTTTTTTCCACCCAGCTGAATATCTACACCTCTACCAGAAATACTTGTCGTAATTATTACTGATTTAGCTTTACCAGCATTAGCAATAATCTCTGCTTCATTCTCATGGTTCTTAGCATTTAATACTATGTGTTCAATTTTTTCCTGTTTAAGTAATTTGGAATATATCTCGGATTTACTCACACTGGATGTAAAGATTAAAAGAGGCTGACTGTTTTCATGACATTCTCTAATTTTTTTAATGATTGCATTATTTTTTTCTGTCTCAGTTCGAAAAATTTGATCATTAAAATCTTTTCTGATCATCTCTTTATTAGTTGGAATTACAATTACGTTCAGATTATAGATTTCAAAAAACTCCTCAGACTCAGTAGCAGCTGTACCTGTACATCCTGATATCTTTTTATAAAGTTTAAAATAATTCTGGTAAGTGATAGACGCTAGAGTTTGATTTTCAGCCTGTATCTCAATTTTTTCCTTGGCCTCAATAGCTTGGTGGAGACCATCACCAAATCTTCTGCCTTCTAATATTCGGCCAGTCAACTCATCTACAATTTTAATACTATTATCTTTAACAAGGTAATCTTTATCCTTTTTAAATAGATGATTTGCTTTTAAAGCTTGATTAACAAAATGAACTAAATCAAGATTTTCTGGGTCATAAAAATTATTATTTTTTAAAACTCCTGCATTAGAGAATAAACTTTCAATATGGTTAATCCCTTCATTGGTTAATAAAATGTTCCTATCTTTTTCATCGACCTCAAAATCATTTTTATTCAGGAGCTTTACTACCTTGTCTACCGCAACATATTGATTAGTTTTATCCTCTGCAGCCCCTGAAATTACCAAAGGAGTTCTTGCCTCATCAATTAAACAGGAATCTATTTCATCAACTATTGCAAAATGGTGTCCTCTTTGAACCATTTCTTCTTTTGAATATTTCATGTTATCTCGAAGATAATCAAATCCTAATTCACTGTTTGTTGCGTAAGTAATATCACAATCATAATTTTTTTTTCTCTCTTCATCGTTTTGATCATTATTTATATAGCCAGATGTTAAGCCTAAAAAACTGAAAATTTTACCCATTTCTAACGAGTCTCTTTTCGCCAAATAATCATTCACTGTCACAATATGAACTCCTTTTTCCTCCAGAGCATTTAAATATGCTGCTAAAGCAATTGTAAGAGTTTTACCTTCACCAGTTCTCATTTCTGCTATTTTATTTTCATGCAGAACAATTCCGCCTATTATTTGAACATCGAAATGCCTCTCACCTCTTGACCTTAAAGAGGCTTCTCTTACTAGAGCGAAAGCTTCAGGTAGAATTTTGTCAAAAGAAGTTCCTTTTTGAATTTCCTCTTTTAATTTAATAGTTTTCTCAGGAAACTCTTTGTCGTTAAGTTTTTTTATATTTTCCTCTAATAGATTGATTTGGTCTACTATTTTGCCAATCCTATCGAGCTCTTTTTTATTGCCAGATTTAATAAATTTAGAAATAAAGCTTAGAGGATTTAACATTAGTTTTTGATATACATTTTAATAACAACTTTTAATATAGTGATTTAATTTAAATTTTAAATATCATGGGAATCAATTTATCAAATTTTTTAGCCTCAAAATCACATGATCGAAAAATGGGGCAATATCAAGACCTTGATCACCTAGACGGTTTAGCAGTGTCTTCGATTAGTGCTAATTTATATAATTCTAAAAGGGATGATCTTGCAATGTTCTATTTTCGTGACGGTGCAAATTTTGCATCACTTTATACTCAGTCTAAAATTTTGTCAGAAAATATCAAATGGAATTTAAGTCAAAAAACTCAAAAAATTTTTTCACTTATAGTCAATACTAGAAATGCAAACTCATTCACAGGTGAACATGGTTATAAAAGCATGCAACATCTTGCAGATATAATTTCAAAGCAACTTACAGAAAAACAGAAAGAAGATGAAGATGATCCTAAAATTATTAAACCAAAAAATCTTATTTTTGGGTGCACTGGAACGATTGGGGAAAAATTCCCTGAAGAAAAGATTAAGTTAAAAATTCCAGAGCTAATAAAAAATATTAAATATACTCAAAATAAATATATTTGGATGAAGGTTGCTTCATCAATACTGACAACTGACACACAGCCAAAAATAGCAATGGAAGAATGCAAAATTGGAAATACTACTGTAAAAATTTATGGAGTAGCAAAAGGTTCTGGCATGATACAACCGAATATGGCAACTACATTAGCTTATGTTTTTACTGATGCTGATATTTCTAATGATGTATTAAAAAAATTACTTAAGAAAAATATTGAGAATACTTTTAATGCAATTTCATGTGATAGTGACACTAGTACTAATGACATGATCTCAATCTTCTCCACTGGTAAAGCAAAAAACACTTTAATAAAGTCAATTAATGATAAAAAGATCAAATCATTTGATGAAGCCCTAAACAGTCTATTGTTAAATTTAGCAAAAAGAGTTGTGGCTGATGGAGAGGGAGCTTCAAAATTTGTAACAATAAATGTTTTTAATTCCAAAACTGAGCAGGATGCAAAAAAAATTGGTCTTTCTATAGCCAACTCTCCACTAGTAAAAACTGCATTCGCAGGAGAAGATCCAAATTGGGGCAGAATAATTATGGCAATTGGAAAATCTGATGTAGAAATAAATCTAAATAAATTATCAATAAAATTTGGTGATTTAGTAATTGTAAACAAAGGAAAAATTCACAATCAGTATAATGAGAGTGAAGCTGCAAAATATATGAAAGGTTTAGATATCAATCTGAGTATCGATATTGGAAATGGAAAAAAAAGTTTCACAGTTTATACTATGGATTTGACAAATGAATATATCAAAATAAATTCAGATTATAGAAGCTAACTATATTGAAATTTTTATAACAGTAATTAGATAAACATTATGATTAAATATAATTTATTATGTAAAAAGTGTGATATAACATTTGACAGTTGGTTTGCATCTTCGAAAGAATATGACAAGCTTAAAAAAAAAAAATTGATCAGTTGTCATAATTGTGGTTCTTTAAAAGTAGAAAAAAGTTTAATGGCACCAAAACTGATAAGTAAAAATTTTAGCAATAAAAATGAAAAAAAAGAACTGATAAAATATCAAAAAATAAAAAAAACAATAAGAGAATATCAAAAATTTATTAAGAATAATTTTGATTATGTTGGTGAAAACTTTGCTTATGAAGCGAGATCAATACATTATAACAATAAGAAAAAAAATATGGGTATATATGGAACTGCTTCAAAGCAGGATTTAAAAGAACTCAAGGAAGAGGGTATAGATGCTCAAATGGTTCCATGGTTTGAGAATGAAAATAATTAATTTTTAATAAATTTGGCAATGTAATTTACCGATTTATCATTTCCGACACTCCATTTATTTTTTATTAAATTAAAATTCATCCCATCTATCCTCTCCAATCTAAGATTATTTTTTTTAAGTATAGAAATTAACTCCTCAGGTTTTAAAAACTTTTCCCATTCGTGTGTTCCTATTGGTAGCCAACGCAAAATATACTCAGCTCCCACAATTGCAAAAATATAAGATTTTAATGTTTTATTTAAAGTTGCTACAAACATAATTCCATTTTTTTTTAATAGTTTACTGCATGACTTTAAAAAAAAATATACGTCCTCAACATGTTCTACAATTTCCATATTCAATATAACGTCAAATTTTTCTTTTGTGTTAAATTTTTCAGGTGATGAACAGAAATAATTTATTTGAAGATTACTTTTTTTTGAGTGAAGTTTTGCAATTTTAATATTTTTATCAGACGCATCTATTCCAGTCACTTTAGCACCTAATCTACACATAGGTTCTGATAATAAGCCACCACCACATCCTATATCTAGAATTTTTATATTTTTAAGTGGAGACTTATTATAATCGAGTTTAAATGTCTGAATAATATTCTCTTTAATGTATGAAATTCTGATTGGGTTAAATTTATGTAATGGTTTAAATTTACCCTCAGGATTCCACCATTCTTCCGCAATTTTAGAAAATTTTTCTATTTCTTTTTTATTTATTGTGTTATTTTTCATTTGTAAGTTGACTTTATATTCAACATGTATTTATTCAATATTTTTTAAATATTAAAGATTATATTATCATGAAAATTGTTGTATTAAAATTTGGCGGCACATCAGTTGGAAATATTAAAAAGATTAAAAGAGTTGCTAAAATAATTATTGATTACAAAAGAAAAAACTACAAAGTTATTGTGGTTTCCTCGGCTATGAGTGGTGTGACAAACGAATTAATAAAAAAATCTTTTGAAATAAGCGGCAATTTCTCAGATTCAGAGCATGATGTTTTAGTTTCTTCAGGTGAGCAAGTTACATGTTCATTAATAGCTGGACGATTAATTCATGAAGGGTATGAATCTAGATCTTGGTTATCTTGGCAAGTTCCGATTTTGACAAAAGGGAGACATAAATATTCGAGAATAAATCAAATAAATAAAAGAAATATTATAAAATATTTAAAAAAGGGTGGCATACCAATAGTAACTGGGTTTCAGGGAATAAATGATGAAAATAGAATTACAACTTTAGGCAGGGGTGGATCTGATGCAAGTGCAATTATGATTGCCAAGTTTTTTAAAGCAGAGAGATGTATAATCTACACTGATGTAGATGGAGTTTACACAACCGATCCTAACAAATTGAAAAGAGCAAAAAAGATTAAAATAATTTCGTATGAAGAGATGTTAGAAATGGCATCATTAGGTGCAAAAGTTATGCAACCAGTTTCAATACAAGATGCAAGATTAAATAGGATTGATATCGAGGTAAAATCATCTTTCTTCAAAAGGCCTGGAACATTGATTACAAAAAGATCTAATATTGTAAATAATAAAATTGTAACTGGAATTTCTTCAACTCAAAATGACTCAAAAGTTTCTCTTATAGGTGTGAAGGACAAACCTGGAGTAGCTGCTTCAATTTTTAAACCATTGTCTAAAAATTTGATAAATGTTGATATGGTCGTGCAAAATATTTCTGCTAATGGCAAAGAAACAGATTTAACATTTACGATTAAAACAGATGACTTAAATAAAACAAAAAAAATTATTCAACAAAACAAAACAATTAATTACAGAAAATTACTTTTTGAAAAAGGGGTATCGAAAATTTCAGTGATTGGAGTAGGTATGATAACGACTCCAGGAGTAACCTTCAGAATGTTTCAATCACTTGCAAACAAGAAAATAAATATTAAAGTGATTTCAACTTCTGAGATTAAAATTTCAGTTTTAATTGATAAAAAAAATACACAAAAAGCTTTGATTGCTCTACATAAAGAATTTAAATTAGATCAAAAAAAATGAGCATAAGACCTTTTAGAGATATTAAAAGAAGAGAAACGAGAGAGATTAATGTAGGTAAAGTTAAAGTTGGAGGAGGAAATCCAATATCGGTGCAATCAATGACCAATACTCTTACAACAGATATAAAATCTACAATTAATCAGATTAATGAAATAAGCTCTGAAGGAGCTGATATAGTGAGGGTTTCTTGTCCTGATGAGCAATCATCAAGAGCACTAAAAGAGATAATCAAACATGTTGATATACCTGTGGTTGCCGATATTCATTTTCATTATAAGAGAGCAATCGAAGCTGCTGAAAGTGGTGCAAGCTGTTTAAGAATAAATCCTGGGAACATTGGAAATAAAGATAAAATAAAAGAAGTTGTTAAAGCTGCAATTGATAATAATTGTTCGATTAGAGTAGGAGTTAATGCAGGTTCTTTAGAAAAAGATATCTTAGAGAAATATAAAGAGCCTTGTCCGGAAGCCTTAGTTGAAAGTGCTTTAAGGAATATTAAGATACTTGAGGACGAAAATTTTCAAAATTTAAAGATAAGTGTTAAGTCATCAGATGTTTTTTTATCAGTTGAAGCATACAGACAATTGTCGAAATCCATTGATTATCCGTTACACTTAGGAATTACAGAGGCAGGAGGCTTTATACCTGGGAGTGTGAAATCCTCCATTGGTCTTGGAACATTACTTTTAGAGGGTATTGGTGACACCATCAGAATTTCTTTATCAGATAATCCTATTGAAGAAGTCAAAATTGGAAATGAAATACTGAAATCTTTAAATTTAAGAGAGAGGGGTGTCAAAATTATTTCCTGTCCTTCTTGTGCAAGACAAGGCTTTGAAGTTATTGAAACTGTAAAAATATTAGAAAAAAAACTTTCTCATATAAAAACTCCAATAACTTTATCTGTAATTGGTTGCGTAGTTAATGGTCCCGGAGAAGCAGCTCAAACAGATGTAGGTATAACCGGAGGTAAAAAAGGAAATAATATGCTTTATTTATCTGGAGTGCAGTCTGAAAAAGTTTTTACGAGGGATATGATTGATAAGGTAGTGAGTGAAGTTGAAAAAAAAGCATCTGAACTAGAGAATTCAAAATGATACCTTTAAAAACTGTTAACGATTTGATTATTAAACATGCCCAACTAGAGAAAGAGCTTTCCTTAGCAGAAATTGATAAAAATTCTTTTGCCGAAAAATCTAAAGAATATGCTGACCTCAATGAAATAGTTAAAATTGCAAAATTTTATATCTCTTTTGAAAAAAATAAAAAAGAAATTCAAACAATCTTAGAGGACAAAAATTCTGATGAGGATATGATTAAAATGGCCGAAACAGAATTGTTAGATTTAGAAACCCAAAATCAAAAAAATGAAAAAAAATTAAAATTATTTTTGTTACCAAAAGATGAGGCAGATAAAAAAGATGCAATAATTGAGATAAGAGCTGGAACAGGGGGTTTAGAGGCTAGTTTATTTGCTTCAGATCTTTTTAAAATGTATGAAAAAGTAAGTAGCAAAAAAAAATGGAGACTTGAATTGATCTCAATTTCTAGAAGTGAGGCTGGTGGTTTAAAAGAGGTTATTGCCTCAATAAAAGGAAATAATATTTACTCTACTTTAAAATATGAAAGTGGCGTTCATAGAGTTCAAAGAGTACCAGATACTGAAACACAGGGGAGAGTTCATACATCCGCTGCTACAGTTGCAGTTCTGCCAGAGGCAGAAGAAGTTGACCTAAAGATAAATGAAAGTGATTTAAGAATTGATGTGTTTAGAGCTGGAGGACCAGGTGGACAATCAGTAAATACTACTGATAGTGCAGTAAGGATTACCCACATCCCTACTGGAATTTCTGTTTCCCAACAAGATGAAAAATCTCAACACAAGAATAAAGCAAAAGGAATGAAAATCTTAAGGGCCAGAATCTATGAGCTTGAAAGGTCTAGAATCGAAAATCAGAGATCAAAAGATAGAAAAAGTAAAATAGGCTCGGGAGATAGATCTGAAAGAATAAGAACTTATAATTTTCCACAAGGAAGAGTTACAGATCATAGAATTAATTTAACTTTACACAAGCTTGAAGAATTTTTAGAGGGTGAAGTTTTTGATGAAATGATTGAAGCATTAACACTCCAGGCACAAGAGGAAAGTTTAAATATTTCAAATTAATGAATATAGAAATTGCAATAAAAAATGCTTACAGGGAGCTCAAAAAAAAAAAAATTGATTCTGCTTTATTAGATAGTGAACTATTGTTATCTAAAGTAATAAGGAAAGACAGAAAGTTTATTTTGTTGAACCCTGATAAAAAACTTAATCAAAGTGATCAGGAAAGCTTTAAAAACCTAATTATTAAACGCTCAAAAAGAAAACCCCTTGCATATTTAACTGGTATAAAGTCATTTTGGAACAATGATTTTAAAATTAATGAAAAAGTTTTAATTCCAAGACCAGATTCAGAAATAATAATAGAGCAAGTTTTAGATATTTTTAAAAATAAAAATAATCTTAATTTTTTAGAAGTTGGTATTGGTTCAGGATGTATAGCACTTTCAATTTTAAGAGAAAAAAAAGCTTTTTTAGCTACAGGTGTGGATTTAAGTCAAGATTGTATTAAAATATCTAAATATAATGCAAATAAACTTGGTGTTGCAAATAGAATAAAATTATTAAAATCAGATGTTGACAATTTAATTTTTCGCAAATATGATTTTGTAATTTCTAATCCTCCTTACATTAAAAAGTTTGATTTGAATAAACTTAAAAAGGAAGTAAAGAATTATGAGCCTAGATTAGCTCTTGATGGAGGAATAGATGGTTTATCAGTAATCAGAAAAGTTATAAAAAAATCGTCTGAATTGATAAAAAAACAAGGTAAGCTATTTTTAGAAATTGGTTATGGTCAAAAAGAACCGGTCAAAAAAATGTTAAAGGAGAATAATTTCTATATTAATAAAATTACAAAAGACTTAGCAAAAAATGATCGATGTGTAATTAGTACAAAAAAATAAATTTATGGTCACATTTAGAAATAACAATAACACAAGAAGGAATAGCTTTAGAAGAAATGATAGAGGTTTTAAATCTAGTGTGGATAGATCAAAGTATAATTCCAATTTTTCAAAGAATGAGAATTTTCAAAGAAAGTCACCAGGTAGAAATAATCATAACGCGTCAAAATTAATTGACAAATACAGTAATCTTGCAAGAGAAGCTTTATCTAGTGGGGATAAAATTTTATCAGAAAATTATTATCAACATGCCGATCATTTTACTAGAATTTTAAATGATCAGGATGCTCAAAGAAAGCTTAATTCAATAAATAATGATCCTCCTAAATCTCAACAAAATATTATTGAGGTGAATAAAGAGCAAAAAGACACCGATAAAGAAAAAAAAATAACTCGAATTAAATAAAAATTTATTAAAAAAATTAATCTAGTCCAACAATTTTTTCAGATTTTAAAACATTTAATTTAATTTTTTTTGTTTCAAATAGTTTTCTATTTTCTCCTTTTAGAATTTTTCCAGAGGGGAGCTTTAAAGTTTGGGAATTTACTCTTTTTCCATTAATAAGAACTTCATAGTGCAAATGTGGTCCTGTAGATTTTCCTGTTGAGCCGACATATCCTATCGTTTGCCCTTGTTTTACCCTAACACCGCTTCTAATCCCGTTAGCAAATTTAGACATATGAGCGTAGATCGTTTGATAACTTGAATTGTGTTTGATAACTATACAATTTCCCCCTCCACCACACCAACCTGCTTTTTTAATTACTCCTGATCCAGATGCCATTATTGGTGTTCCTGTTGGAGCAGCAAAGTCGGTTCCTTTATGCATTTTATTGAATCCATCTATCGGGTGTTTTCTCATCCCAAAGGGGGAAGAAAGTCTCGCCCCATTAATTGGAGTTTTCATCAGAGCTTTTTCAATACTTTTACCATTCTTATCATAGTGTCCAGTATTTTTTTCACCATCAAAATAAAATAGTGAATTATCTTCACCACTTAAAACTAAATTTGCAAATAAAATGTTTCCTGTTTCAATTAATTTTTTTTTTTCATCGACATAAGCCTCATACATAATTTGAAATTTATCTCTTTTTCTAATATCTCTTTGAAAATCAACCTGAAAACCATAAAGTCTTGCAAATTCAATTATTATATTGGTTGGAACTTTTTGGTCTGTAGCAGATTTATAAAGGCTATTTAAGATTACACTTTCACTATAAATTATTTCTTTTTCTAATTTTGTTAAAACAATTTCTTGTTTAAAATTTTTGTTTGTTGTATCCAGGGTTAAAATTATTCTTTCTTTATTTGATATTTGGAATATAAATTCTTGTATTGAATTATCGGTTTGATCAATAGTAAAAAGTAATTTCTGATTAGTATTCAATTTGTTTAAATTAACCTTTTTACTAATTTTATTTTTTATAATTGAAATTTCATCTTTATTTAAAGAATAGAACTCAAGAATTCCCATAAAAGTTTCTCCTTCTCTAACTTTATGTGAAACTTTTTTAAATCTGGGTTCAAATTTTTCAAAAAAATGGTTTACAGTTTTTTTAAAGTAGAAGTTTTCAATAATTTTTTTATAATTGTTGTTAATTGTATTTTTTGTTTGATTATGATAGACTGTGAATATACTAGTTAAAATTATTAACGTGATTAGGGCTACAACTTCATTTTTTAGTTTAAGTTTTATAAATAATTTTTTTAGCATAGAAAGTTTTTGAATTATCAATTATTAGTTTAACAATTAAAGAAAATCAAAAAAAACCCCTTAAATTAAGGCTTTTTTATCGAATTTTTAGTCTTAATTGCTTGATTTCCTATTATTTTAGCCTATAAGCACTGAACTTCCTCAAATAAATTATTGTTAATACAATAAATTAGTGTGGATTATTGAGCTTTTTTTGCTCAATTAGCTATATGAAGTGTAAAAATTTAAGAAGAGAAGTGTGGACGGTTAAGGTTACCAAAATTTGTCGTACACACTTCAACATCATATAAATTTTATTCTTAGAATTTATATGGAAGCTAGTGTGCGCCGTTTTTAAACTTGAGAGTTTGATCATGGCTCAGAACGTACGCTGGCGGCACGCCTAACACATGCAAGTCGAACGAAGTAGCAATACTTAGTGGCAGACGGGTGAGTAACATGTAGGTATCTACCCTTTGGCCTGGAATAACACGAGGAAACTTGTGCTAATACCGGATAAGTCTTTACAGAGAAAGCTTTATGCACCATTGGACGAGCCTGCACTTGATTAGTTTGTTGGTGGGGTAATGGCCTACCAAGACTGTGATCAATAGCTGATTTGAGAGGATGATCAGCCACATTGGGACTGAGACACGGCCCAAACTCCTACGGGAGGCAGCAGTGGGGAATCTTGCACAATGGAGGAAACTCTGATGCAGCGATGCCGCGTGAGTGAAGAAGGCCCTTGGGTTGTAAAGCTCTTTCGTCGGGGAAGAAAATGACTGTACCCGAATAAGAAGGTCCGGCTAACTTCGTGCCAGCAGCCGCGGTAATACGAAGGGACCTAGCGTAGTTCGGAATTACTGGGCTTAAAGAGTTCGTAGGTGGTTGAAAAAGTTGGTGGTGAAATCCCAGAGCTTAACTCTGGAACTGCCATCAAAACTTTTCAGCTAGAGTATGATAGAGGAAAGCAGAATTTCTAGTGTAGAGGTGAAATTCGTAGATATTAGAAAGAATACCAATTGCGAAGGCAGCTTTCTGGATCATTACTGACACTGAGGAACGAAAGCATGGGTAGCGAAGAGGATTAGATACCCTCGTAGTCCATGCCGTAAACGATGTGTGTTAGACGTTGGAAATTTATTTTCAGTGTCGCAGTGAAAGCGATAAACACACCGCCTGGGGAGTACGACCGCAAGGTTAAAACTCAAATGAATTGACGGGGACCCGCACAAGTAGTGGAGCATGTGGTTTAATTCGAAGATACGCGCAGAACCTTACCAACACTTGACATGTTCGTCGCGACTTTAAGAGATTAAAGTTTTCGGTTCGGCCGGACGAAACACAGGTGCTGCATGGCTGTCGTCAGCTCGTGTCGTGAGATGTTGGGTTAAGTCCCGCAACGAGCGCAACCCTCACTTTTAGTTGCCATCATTTAGTTGGGCACTCTGAAAGAACTGCCAGTGATAAGCTGGAGGAAGGTGGGGATGACGTCAAGTCCTCATGGCCCTTACGTGTTGGGCTACACACGTGCTACAATGGTATATACAACAGGAAGCAAGACGGCGACGTTAAGCAAATCCTCAAAATATACCTCAGTTCGGATTGCACTCTGCAACTCGAGTGCATGAAGCTGGAATTACTAGTAATCGTGGATCAGCGTGCCACGGTGAATGCGTTCCCGGGTCTTGTACACACCGCCCGTCACACCATGGGAGTTGGTTCTACCTTAAGGCAAGGTTTAAAATCCTTGACCACGGTATAGTCAGCGACTGGGGTGAAGTCGTAACAAGGTAGCCGTAGGGGAACCTGCGGCTGGATTACCTCCTTTCTAAGGATGAATAAAATAAAATTTTATTCTAAATAATACACAAGGTTAATGTTGACCGTCCTCATTTCTCTTCTTAAAATTTAGTGTTTCTCTTGAATGGGGGCCGGTAGCTCAGTTGGTTAGAGCACACCCTTGATAAGGGTGGGGTCGAAAGTTCGAGTCTTTCTCGGCCCACCAAAAGACAATTAAGCGGGGGATTAGCTCAGCTGGGAGAGCGCCTGATTTGCATTCAGGAGGTCAGCGGTTCGATCCCGCTATCCTCCACCAAAACACTTAGTTATCAGAAATTGTAAATAATATTAATTAATATCAATATCTATATCCGAACATTAGGAATGTTATTGCCTGATGTTCAAATAAAAATTTGATTCAACACAGAATTTTTTTCTGTGCATAAATCAAGCGTTTAAGGGCGTGTGGCGGATGCCTAGGCACTGAAAGCCGATGAAGGACGTGATATACTGCGATAAGTTTCGGGGAGCTGTATGTAAGTTTTGATCCGAAAATTTCCGAATGGGGAAACCCACCACTTTATGTGGTACTTTAATACTGAATACATAAGTTTAAAGAGATAACCTGGAGAACTGAAACATCTAAGTAACCAGAGGAAAAGAAATCAATTGAGATTCCGTTAGTAGTGGCGAGCGAAAGCGGAATAGGCCAGTAGTTTTGTTAAAAAAATTAGAATAGTTTGGAAATGCTAACCACAGAGGGTGATAGTCCCGTATGAGTAATGTTTAACAAAATTCTTGAGTAAAGCGGGACACGTGAAATCCTGCTTGAATATAGGGGGACCACCCTCTAAGCCTAAATACTCTTCAGTGACCGATAGTGAACTAGTACCGTGAGGGAAAGGTGAAAAGAACCCCTATTAGGGGAGTGAAATAGAACCTGAAACCGCATGCCTACAATCAGTCGAAGCTCTTTTTAGAGTGACGGCGTACCTTTTGTATAATGGGTCAGTGACTTAATTTATTAAGCAAGCTTAAGCCATCTAGGTGTAGGCGCAGCGAAAGCAAGTCTTAATAGGGCGATCAGTTTAATGAATTAGACCCGAAAACGAATGAGCTTACCATGAGCAGGTTGAAAGCAAGGTAACACTTGCCGGAGGACCGAACCAGTTGACGTTGAAAAGTCTTTGGATGACTTGTGGTAAGGGGTGAAAGGCCAACCAAATTCGTAGATAGCTGGTTTTCCGCGAAAACTATTTAGGTAGTGCGTTGAGTAAATAAATGTTTAGAGGTAGAGCACTAAATGGGCTAGGGGGAAGAGATTCTTACCAAACCTAATAAAACTCCGAATGCTAAACATTGTTCCTCAGCAGACAGACTGTGGGTGCTAAGGTCCATGGTCGAGAGGGAAAGAGCCCAGACCACCAGATAAGGTCCCAAAATTATGATTAAGTGTGAAAGGATGTGGAAATTCCTTAACAGCCGGGAGGTTGGCTTAGAAGCAGCCATCCTTTAAAGATAGCGTAACAGCTCACCGGTCTAATAGAGTTTCTGCGCCGAAGATGTAACGGGGCTAAAATCATATACCGAATCTGTGGATTTATAATTTTTTCGAAAATTATAACTGGTAGCGGAACGTTCTGTAAGCCTGTGAAGGGATACCCGTGAGGGATCCTGGAGGTATCAGAAGTGCGAATGCTGACATAAGTAACGATAAAAGAAGTGAAAAACTTCTTCGCCGAAAATCCAAGGGTTTCTGCGCAAGGTTAATCCGCGCAGAGTTAGTCGGCACCTAAGGCGAGGGCGAAAGCCGTAGTCGATGGAAACAAGGTTAATATTCCTTGACCAGATGGTAGTGACGGATCTTGTAAGTTGTGAATTCTTAATGGATTGAATTTGCCGCGAAAAGGTTCCAAGAAATAGCTCCATCATTAGACCGTACCCTAAACCGACACAGGTGGATTAATAGAGTATATTTAGGCGCTTGAGAGAATGATGTTGAAGGAACTCGGCAAAATGCTTCCGTAACTTCGGAATAAGGAAGACCTTTATTTAGGCAACTAATTAAAGGTGGCACAAGCCAGGGAGAAGCGACTGTTTATCAAAAACACAGGGCTCTGCTAACACGTAAGTGGATGTATAGGGTCTGACGCCTGCCCGGTGCTGGAAGGTTAATGCGATGGGTGCAAGCTCATTTCTGAAGCCCCAGTAAACGGCGGCCGTAACTATAACGGTCCTAAGGTAGCGAAATTCCTTGTCGGGTAAGTTCCGACCTGCATGAATGGCGTAACGATTTCTCCGCTGTCTCCAACATCAACTCAGTGAAATTGAATTCTCCGTGAAGATGCGGAGTTCGCGTAGTTAGACGGAAAGACCCCGTGCACCTTTACTGCAACTTTACATTGGTGTTAGGAAGAACATATTTAGCATAGGAGGGAGACATTGAAACAAAAGCGTCAGCTTTTGTGGAGTCACCAGTGAAATACCTCTTTTGTTTTTCTTGATATCTAACTGATAGCCGTTATCCGGCATCAAGACATTGTATGGTGGGTAGTTTGACTGGGGCGGTCGCCTCCCAAATAGTAACGGAGGCGTGCGAAGGTAAGCTCAGAACGGTCAGAAATCGTTCGTAGAGTGCAATGGCATAAGCTTGCCTGACTGTGAGACTGACAAGTCGAGCAGAGACGAAAGTCGGTCATAGTGATCCGGTGGTTCTGAGTGGAAGGGCCATCGCTCAACGGATAAAAGGTACGCCGGGGATAACAGGCTGATACTGCCCAAGAGCTCATATCGACGGCAGTGTTTGGCACCTCGATGTCGGCTCATCACATCCTGGGGCTGGAGCAGGTCCCAAGGGTTTGGCTGTTCGCCAATTAAAGTGGTACGTGAGCTGGGTTCAGAACGTCGTGAGACAGTTCGGTCCCTATCTGCTATGCGTGTAGAAGAATTGAGAGGAGTTGACCCTAGTACGAGAGGACCGGGTTGAACATACCACTGGTGGACCGGTTGTAGCGCCAGCTGCAGTGCCGGGTAGCTAAGTATGGACGAGATAACTGCTGAAAGCATCTAAGCGGGAAACTCACCTCAAAACTAGTTCTTCCTATAGAGCCGTGGTAGACTACCACGTTGATAGGCTGGGTGTGGAAGTGCGGCAACGCATGTAGCTAACCAGTACTAATAGCTCAATTGGCTTGATTTATGCACTGAAAAAAATTTTTATAAAATTGATATAATCTCATTACCTTCTGTTTCTCATCAAAATTATCAATTTAATCGTGATCTTTAGAGTTTTTGATTGTACAAAATATTGAGTATTGACAGTTCAAATATTGAACGATATGTTCAATAATTGAACATGAATAATAAAACTGACTTACTTAATATTTTAAGGAAAATTTACCTAAAACCTGAGCATTCTCAGAGAACTCTTGCTAGAGATTTAGGTTTTAGTCTCGGTAAACTTAATTATTGTATTAAAGCTTTAAAAGATAAAGGTTTAATTAAAATTCATAATTTTTCTAAAAATCAGCATAAACTACATTACATTAATAAATACGTATTAACGCCAAAAGGTATAGACCTTAGAATTTCTTTAACTCTTCAATACATGAAAAAGAAAATGCAAGAATATGATGAATTAAAAAAAGAGATAGGATCAAAATAATGTGGGCTGTAATTAAATTAAAAAATATTAAAAATAAATTTGATGTAGAAAAATCATTAATAAATATAATTGGATCTGATGTAAAATTTTATGCTCCTAAAATTCAAATAGATAAAAAATATAAAAATAATTACGTCAAAAAAGATTGTTTTGTATTGGGAAATTATATTTTTGTTTATCACAAAAAAATTCTAAATAAAATGATCTTTCATAAAATAAATTTTACTAGAGGGCTTGATTGCTTTTTGGATGGATTTAAAAGTTGTCAAAATGAAATTTCAGATTTTATCAATAATTGTAAAATTTTGGAAAATTCATCTGGGTATCTGACTCAAGATTTTTTTAAAGTCATTACTGGTGACAAAGTAAAGTTTAATACTGGTCCATTTACTAGTTATATCTCAGAGGTCATCAAGGTTGAGAGTAAAAAAATTAACTTATTAATTGGTAATTATAGTTTAGTTGTCAAAAAGAAAAATTATTTATTATCATTAGTATAGTTAAAATAAAAAAATTGATGAAATTATTAAGGTAAACACCATATTTACCAAATGCGGAGCTATGCCAAATTTTATTCCAGACAATAAATTATCACGATATTTTCTTTACACTTTTTTTTTAGTTAATTTTTTTTTCTTTGAAATTAAAGAAATAATAAAATCTTTTTATAAATTTCTATCTATATTTAAATATATATCGTTAACAAATTTTGTTTACTATAAATTAGGATTAAGTTTCGAGCTTAAAGATAAAAATTTCAATTCTTATATTAAAAATAATAAAAAAACCTGGAGCTCTAAAATTAATCTAAAAAATGATGAGAAAATTATTGTTACAGGATTTGTACACTTGCCAGGTGATCAAATTCCGAATTGTATAATTGGTAAATATTTAGAATTGTATCACAATTCAAGTCTATATGGGTTTTTAGACAAAGGAGATATTTTTGGAGAATTAATATTTAAAAGTTTTGGAATTAAAAATATTTTAATACTCAATAAAAAAAATTTTTTTACAAGATTTTTGAACTTTTTTAATTCAATTTTAATTATAGACAGGATTAAACATATTGATGATTTAATAAACTTCAGATTTAAAAATATTAATGTTGGTAAATCAACCTATGATCATTTTTTAAGATTTACTAACAGTGCTACTACAGAAAGAGTATCATTTAAAATTATTTTATTTTTATCTCAATGCTTGTATATTATTGATGACTTACATAGAAAATTTAAAAATTTTAAAATCAAGGCAGTAGTTGAAACTGAAACTCAATTTATACCATCATCATTAGTATTTCAGTTTTTTTTAGAAAAAAATGTAGAGATATTTTCACGAGAAAATGGACCAGATGATTGTAGCGTTAGAAAATATTCTTCAGTGAATGAAACTTATACCCCAAGATATGAAATTTCAAAAAAATTATTCGATAAAATTTTTAAGATTGGAAATAAAAAAGCTTCAGAAAAAGGATTTAAAATTCTTGAAAAAAGATTTCAAGGAAAGGATAGACAAATTTTTTACGGTCGAGATAAATTTAAACAAATTGAATTAAAAAAATACGACAAAGAAAAAATATCAAATTTAAATAATTGGGATGTGAATAAGCCTATAGTATGTGTTTTTGGTCATTGTCTAGTTGATAATAATTTTGAGCTTGGTTGGAGATTATATAGAGATAATCTTACATGGTTAAGAGAGACTTTAAAAATTATCTCAAAAGTAGAGAAAGTGAATTGGTTAATAAAGCCACACCCGCTCGAAAAGACATATGAAAAAATAATCACAAATACAGAAAAGGAAATTTTAAATTATGATAATTCTAATATTAAACTTTGTCCGGAAGATATTAGTCCAAAATCTCTAACTGAGATTTGTTTAGCAGGAATAACCTCAACAGGATCAGTTGCTGTTGAATTTACTGGTTTTGGGTTACCCGTTGTAACTGCTGGTAAAACTCCATTTTCTGAATTAGAAATAATTGATGTTCCAAAAAGTAAACAGGAATATGAAAATATTCTGAAAAACATAAATTTCATACCAAAACCATCATTAAAAAAAATTGAAATGTCTAAAGTGTATACTTACATTCTATCTAAATTAATTCTTACTAGACTTCCGTTAATACCTAAATTTGATATAAATTCAAAATTAGATTTTTCTTTTTTTAAAAATGCGGAAAAGCTATTGAAAATATATGATATAGAAAAAGACAGTTTTAAAAACTATTTTTTTTATCAATTAGACAATAATGATCGACACACAATTAATCATGAATTATTAAAAAATTTAAATTAACGATGATAAAAAAACTATTTTATAGTATTTGTTGGCAACTTTCGAAGGCTCTTAATATAAAATCAATCAATAAAAATTTAGCTATATTAAATTTAGAAAATAATTATCTAAAAATCAGAGAAAATAATGAAAATAATTTAATACTTTTTGGTCGTAAAGTTTTTTCACAAAGTGATGAGGACGGAATTATTGATGAAATTTTCAAAAGAATCTCAACGAAAAGTAAATATTTTGTTGAAATTGGAGTTCAAGATGGAAAAGAGTGTAATACAACTAATTTGCTTTTACAAAATTGGAAAGGTATTTGGATTGAGAAAGACCGAAAATTTGCAGAGGCTGCAAAAAAAAATTTTGAGAAATTTTCTGAAAGTATTAAAGTCATTAACGAAGGTGCAAACATAGATAATATTGATGCACTAATTACCAGCAATATTGGCAATGATGTTAAAAATACCGAGGTTGATCTCTTATCTATTGATATTGGGTTAAACAATTTTCATGTGCTCAAAGCAATTACATCGATAAAACCTAGGGTAATTGTTACAGAATATAATGCAAAGTTTGGACCAATAATAAATTGGGTTGCAGAGTATGATGACACAAAAGAGTGGGATAACTCAGATTATTTTGGAGCCTCTTTTAATGCTTATTGTAAAATGTTAAGTGATAAAGATTATCACCTAGTATCCTGTAACATCACTGGAGTAAATTGTTTTTTTGTTAGAAAAGATCTGCTCAATGATAAATTTGAAAAAGATCATGATTTGATTAATTTGTATCAACCGGCTAGATATAATCTTATAAAAGCTTTTGAGCCTGATCTAAAAATAAGAATTTAAATTTATTCTATAAAAAGTGTCTCCTAGTAATAAAATATTAGAAGTTTGGCTTAAGGAATATAACATAAGCTATCTGAAAAATGTTAAGTTAAGTAGTCTATCTTGGCTCAAAGCTGGAGGAATTAATGAAATTATGATATTTCCTCAAAATTTAAATGAGTGCGAATTGGTAACAAAATTTTTTTTAGATCATAATATTAATTATTATCCAGTTGGAAATCTTTCAAATATTATTTTTAGAGATGGTAATTTTGTTACTCCATTGATTAATATGAGAAAAATGCGTCAAATTATATATGATTTTAATGGAGATAATATCTTATTAGAACTTGAAAGTGGCTTATCAATTACAAAATTATCAAACGAAATGAAAAGAAATTCAATCACAGGGTTTGAAGGATTAGTTGGAATACCTGGTACAATTGGAGGAGGAGTAACCATGAATGCTTCTTCTTATAACAGTAGTTTATGTCAGTATTTAACTAGGATTTTAGTAATTGATGAAAAAGGAAATAAATTGTCCATCAATAAAAGAGAACTTAATCTTTCTTGGAGATATTCTGAATTACAAAAAAGAAATTATTTAATTGTGAAAGCGTTTTTCTCTATTCCAAAAAAAAATGTTATTGACAAAGATACAATTGTAAAAACACAACTAAGTATTCAAAATCATAGAACAAAATTCCAAGAAAAAGGGTTACCAAATCTAGGAAGTCTTTTTGCAACTAAAGATTTATATAGAGATCTATCAAAAGTAAATTTGAGATTTAAACTAATTTATTATTTTTCTAAAATTATTAATTTAATAATACGTAGATTTTTTAAAAATAAAATTCTCTTATTTAGAAAAATTTTAGTTCAGATTTATATTAAGTTACTGAAAATAGATAAGGACTCCGACTTTTCGTTATCTGAAAAAACAATTAATTGCCTTATAAACAAAGGTTCTAATAGCGGCGATCATGCAATTAGAATTGTAAAATCAATTCAAAAAAAAATTGGCAATCATTCAAGATTAGAAAATATAATCATTGACCATCTTAAATAAAATATGAAGTTAGAAATAATCACTTTTCATTTTAGTTTTAATCATGGGGCTCTTTTGCAAAGTTATGCTTTAAAAAAATTTTTAAATAAAAATTTTAAAGTGAATTTCAATCCATATCAACCGACTAGATTAATCCTTAGAGAAACCAAAAGTGCTTTAAGAAGCTATAATAGCATTAATTTATTACTTGGTTTAAAGCGTATATTTAAAATATTGTTTTGGAGGTTTAATAATGAACATTTTATTTTTCCAATTAAGATAAATTCAGTTGACAACAAAGTACAAGTATTTGGAAGCGATGAAATTTGGAATATCAAGAATCCTATATTTGGATATAATAATTTTTTTTTAGGCAATAGCGGAAAAGCAAAAAAAATAGCCTATGCTGCAAGTTTTGGATCAACATTATTAAAAGATATTGATAAGAAAAAAAAAGATGAAATTAAATTTTTCTTAAGAAAATTTAAAAAAATTTCAGTTAGAGATTTAAATTCGCAAAAAATTATAAAAAAATTGATTGGAAAAAAACCACCGATTGTTTTAGACCCAGTTTTTTTAATTCAAGATAAGGTATATCTTAACGAGCTTAATTATAAAGTGGATAGTTATAAAGAAATTTTTAAGGAGAAATTCGCAATTATCTACGGCAAAATACAATTACAACATGTTATGAGTTTTAAAAAATATTGTGATAACAACAAAATAAAAATAGTTTCTATTGTTTATAAAAATGAATGGTGTGAGACTAATTTGCCAAGTATTAATCCTTCGGAATTTATCAAATTGATTAAATATTCGTCATATGTGATAACTTCCATGTTTCATGGAGTACAGTTCTCAGTAAAGTTTAAAAAACAATTTTTTTTCGTTGAGGATAATTACAGAAA
>CACJUF010000010.1 GCA_902596515.1 uncultured Pelagibacteraceae bacterium | reverse complement strand
TATATAAAATATCTTTTGATATCATATCCGCATGCCCCAAAACTATTAAATCTGGCTTAAAATGATAACAAGTCTTAATTAATTTATCATTCAATGTATCAGATCCATAAAAATCTTTTAAAGATTTACCTCTACTTACAATATCCCTATCACTAAATTCTAAAACACTATGTCCAAGTCTGATGAAACCGTTATTTAATCTTCTTCCAGTGTTAAAGAAAAGTCGGCCATTATGCCTCTCATTAAAATTTGTAATGTGTAATATTCTAAGATTTAATTGTGAATTAGACAAAAACGGTTTACTTATCTTGCTTAAATTATTTCTAATATTATCAATTTGGTCAGAAACATATTCGTGAGATAAATAAAAGTTTTTATAAGATAACTTTTGATATTTAATTCTAATGGATGAATTTTTAATCAAATCTTCAATATTTTTATAAATTTCATTAACATTTAATTTTTTAAGTATTCTACCATTAGTTATAGTTTCTGGTAAACCGCCTCTGTTGCTAATGATTACAGCACAACCATTTGCGGCTGCTTCTAAACTTGTTCTGCCAAAAGGTTCATCCCATCTTGAGCAAACAACGGCTATACTTGTCTCTTTATAAATTTTTATAACTTCTTTATGTTCTTTAAATCCAAAATTTTTCAATCTTTCATGTTTAAAGTCAAGTTTGTCTCTTGGTTCATCTCCAACTACATAAGCTGACCAGTCTTTGTACTTTTTTAATATTTTTAAAACCGCTTTACCGAAAAGATCATATCCTTTAGATCTATTAAGTTTACCAACAAATGTTATTAGTTTTTTTTTATTATTAAAATTTATTTTATTTTTTGAAGCTGATTGATTAATTACAATTAATTTTTCACTATTAATTGCATCTGATTTCATTTTTTGCAAAAATCTTTTTTTTGACCAATTACTGTTAAAAACTATCCTGTAACAATTATCTAATAAAAAAGATCTTTCTTTGATACTTTTTGATCCAGACATTGTAAGAGGATCGTTATGAAAATATAAAATATAATCTCTCTTCTTTAAATCATTTACCAGATATTTTAAATAAATTGGTCTGTTATGTAACTCTATGATCTTAGAGTTGTTTTTTTTTTCTATTTAAATAAATTTTTTTAAATATTCTTTATTTTGACTTGAAAAAAAATTTTTTTTGATATCGATATTAAAATATTTCTGACTAAATTTTTTTTTATAGTTTGTGTGTCCAAAAACGATAATGTCATTCCTAAATTTACTTGACTTTAAAGTATCATTTATGAACAGTGAAACAGCGCCTGCATATGATGGTGAGAAATTTTCTTTTAAAGGTAGCAGTATTGAAATTTTCATTTAACTTTAATTAATTTTTTTCTCAATTTATAATCTTTTTTTAATTTATACTCATTTTTCATCGCCTCTGATCTTGAGTCGTATTTTTCATAATAAACTAACTTCCATTTTTTTCCTCTTGTAAACTTAGCTCCTTTACCAGAGTTATGTAAATGCAGTCTTCTTTTTATGTTTCCAGTATAACCAACGTATGAAATCCTTTTGTTATTTTTATCTTTAGTGATAATTAAATAGACAAAATATGGCATTTTGGCGGTCCCTAGGGGAATCGAACCCCTCTTTCGAGGATGAAAACCACGTGTCCTAACCGATAGACGAAGGGACCAAATTTGGATCTTTTATTGTAAAATATTATATTTATCAAGTTTTTATAGTGTCTTCTCTTGTAACAATTTTACAGCTATTTGAGCTTTTATGCGTAACCAGAGTTTGAGTGATATATTTATCATCTTTGAGATTTACACCATCCACTAAATCACCTGATGTAATACCTGTCGCACAAAAAATTGAATCACCTTTAATAATTTCTTTTAAATCATATTTTTTGTTTAAATCTTCAATACCCATTAATTTAGCTCTTTTAATATCTTTTTCATTATCAAAAATAAATCTTCCCTGAAACTTGCAGTTATATGCATCAATTGCTGAGGCGGCTAAAACCCCTTCGGGTCCCCCTCCTATACCCAAAAAAATATCAACATCATATTTATCATCAGTTACCATTAATGCTCCAGATACATCGCCATCAGAAATTAATTTCATATTAACATTCATTTTTTTTAATTGATCAATAATTTTCTTATGCCTTGGTCGATCTAATAAACAAGCAGTAATATTTGTTAAATCTTTGTTTAAAGAGTCAGCTATATTTTTGATATTTTTTTCAATTGAAAAGTCTAAATCAGTTGCTTCAAAAGGTATTTTATTTGAAACTGCGATTTTATCCATATAAGTTTCAGGAGCATTAAAAAGATTCCCTTTTTCTGCAATAGATATAACTGATAATGCTCCAGGAAGATTTTTGGCAACAAAATTTGTTCCTTCAACAGGATCAACTGCTATATCGATATTTAAATTTCCGCCTGAACCTAATTTTTCACCTATATATAACATAGGAGCTTTATCTAATTCACCTTCACCTATAACAACTTCTCCATTAATAGATAATCTATTAATTTCATTTCTCATGGAGTCTGTAGCAGCTTTATCAGCATTTTTTTTTTGATTTTTTCCAATAAATTCGTAACAAGAGATAGCTGCTTTTGAAGTAACTGTTATTATATCTTTTATTAATTCTTTATTTAAAGCCACTAAATTTTTTCTTTAGATATGTTTTCTGTATTATATTTTAGTTTATTCTCAAATTCGTTAAGTCTTTTCCATACTGAGATAAGTTCAACAATTATAGGCCAACTTCTTACTAAATATTGAAGTGAAGTCTCTACTCTTCCAAAAGCTCTTATAATTTGCTGGACAAAACCTAAAGTAATTGCACCTGTTACAATTGTTGGTGCTAACGCTAGATAGGGAACAATTACCATTCCTTGCAAGTAACTCCATTTAACAGCATTAAAATAAAGATAATGAAAATACATCTTATAGTGAATTTTTCTTACACCACCATACAAACTATCAATTCTCATCGGTTGTGCATTTTCTTTAAAGTCTTCACCTAAAACTAATTCTTTTCTATACGCGGCCTCCTCTTTTTGAATATCATACTCAATACCAGGTAATTTAATCCCTACGGCAGCGAGTATAAAAGTACCACCTAAAGCAGAGATAATAGCTACCCATACTAAAGCATGATTAACCTCACCTATCCATGGGAGGACGGTAATACTTTTAGACAATCCCCACAAAATTGGGGTAAATGCAATCAATGTCATTACACTTCGTAAAAGTTCTGCGCCTAAGCCTTCCATTATTCTAGCAAATTTAAGAGTATCCTCTTGAACTCTTTGGGATGCACCTTCTATTGATGAAGCAAAAGTCCATTTATCATGATAAAAATCAGCCATAGCTGTTCGCCACCTAAAAGTCCAATGGCTAGTGAAATAATCACTAAATATAACTACCAAGATATAAACAGCCGCAATCTTCGCAAATGTAAAAAGATAAGCAATAAATTCTTTTTCAGTTACTGCACCAGGTTCGGCTAATGCTTTTTGTAGCGTATCATAAAACTCACCAAACCATTCATTAATTCTAACATCTAATTGCACTTGATACCATGTAGCAGCAAGAATTAGTATTGTTCCTCCAATACTCCATAAATGCCATCTTTTATCTGTAAAAAATTTAAACATAAATTTAGCTTAGAAAATTATCTGCATAAGATTTTTTTACTACTTTTCTTTGTTTTGGTTCTATCACTTCAAAATCAATTTTGTTTTTTTTTGCATAAGTAATCGCTAATTCTTTAGTGGTAAATTCTAATTTTAGTTCAGTATAAGTATCAGATGAACTTTCCCATCCCATCAATGGATTTTTTGTGGGATCTTTAGTTTTAAATTCTAAAATCCATTTATCAATTTTACCTAAACCAGACTGCATAGCTGTTTTATTAGGTTTATAAATTTTTGCTTTTTTCATAATTGGTGGTCGGAGTGGCAGGATTCGAACCTGCGACCCTCTGGTCCCAAACCAGATGCGCTACCAGGCTGCGCTACACTCCGAATGAAGTACTAATACAGTAGTTATTTATTTTTTCAATGTATAAAGATGTGTAAAACAAGGGATTTTTAATCAGAATCTGTTATATAAGGCTAATGATAATAATTTGTCCATGCGGTGAAAAAAAATTCGAAGTAGATGAAAACTTAATTCCTGATAAGGGCAGATTATTGAAATGTGGATCATGTGATCAAACATGGTTCTTTAATAAAAATGTTAACGAACAAACAAAGCCATTAATTGATAAGCCTGCTAAACAAAAAAAGATTTTATATAAAGATGAAAATATTGATAAATCAGTATCCAAAGCACCTATAAAACCAGGATCAGAATTAGTCAAATATAAACCAAAATATAATTTTTCATTTGGAAAATTTTTAAGCTATATAATTGTTTCTATAATAACTTTTGTTGCAATCATAATTGTATTAGACACATTCAAGAGTCCTTTGAGTAATATTTTCCCAAATTTAGAACTTATATTATATAACTTATTTGAGACCTTGAGAGATTTAATACTTTTTGCTAAAGATCTTAATTAAATGATTAATTATTTATCGAAACCCTTTATTTGGTTTTTTAAACTTGAAGCCGCTAGTGGTTTGGTTTTATTATTTGCAGCAATAATTGCATTAATAATAAGTAATTCAGGTTTATCAGAATTATATTTTTCAACTTTGAATCAATATTTATTCATTGGAATAAATGATTTTGGATTAAAATTATCAGTTCTTCATTGGATAAATGATGCTCTAATGGCAATATTCTTTTTTTTTGTCACTCTTGAGATAAAAAGAGAATTTTTACAAGGTGAACTTTCTAATATAAAACAAGCCCTACTCCCAATAATTGCAGCAGTTGGTGGAATGTTAGTACCTGCATTATTTTATGTATTTATCAATTTTGGTGACAGCGAAACTATGAATGGATGGGCAATACCCTCTGCTACAGACATTGCTTTTTCACTTGGAGTATTATCTTTATTAGGAAAAAGAGTACCTTTATCATTAAAAGTTTTTTTAACAGCTCTTGCGATTATTGATGATTTGGGTGCTATAGTAATTATAGCTTTATTTTATTCAGGAGACTTAAGTATTAAATATTTAAGTCTAATGTTGTTAGCCTTTTTAATCTTGCTAGTTATAAATAAATTTAACATTAAAAAATTCTTACCTTATTTAATTATTGGTATTTTTCTTTGGGATTTTACTCATAATTCAGGAATACATGCAACAATCGCAGGTGTTTTGCTAGCGATGACAATTCCTCATCGAAAAAAAGAAAAAGATTTTTCTTTATTAATCAAAATTGAACATGCAATAAGCCCTTATGTTGCTTTTGGTATCATGCCTTTATTTGCGTTTGCAAATGCTGGTGTTTCATTAGAGGGTTTATCTCTTAGTTCTTTACTAGATAAAGTTCCATTGGGAATAGTTTTAGGGTTGTTTTTAGGGAAGCAATTAGGTGTATTTGTTTTTTCATATGTTGCTATTAAAACAAAAATTGCTCAAATGCCAAATAACACAAGTTGGTATAATTTTTATGGCGTAGGTGTGTTAACTGGTATTGGCTTCACAATGAGTCTTTTTGTAGGAAATTTAGCTTTTGTTGAAAACATGGAGTATATGGATGGCGTAAAAATAGGTGTATTAACCGGGTCATTATTATCCACTTTATTTGGTTACTTTTTGATATTACTTACTCCCAATAAGTAATTTATAAATGAAAAAATTAATATTTATATTTTTAGTATTTATTATGTTTTTTTTTAAAAATTTTGCATCAGCTAATTACAACAAGGTTTTTTATGATTTACAAATTAACAGTATTTCGGGAGAACTTATAGATTTAAAAAAATATAAAGGTAAAGCAATTTTAGTAGTTAATACTGCAAGTTATTGTGGCTTTACAAAACAATATGAGGGATTACAAAAGTTATGGGAAAAATATGAGTCAAAAGGCTTAATCGTACTTGGAATTCCTTCAGATTCATTTAATCAAGAAAAAAAATCAAACAAAGATGTCAAAGAATTTTGTGAAGTAAACTTTGATATTAGTTTTCCACTTACTACTATTACTGATGTAAAGGGTGAAAATGCACACGAGATTTTTAAGTGGGCTAAAGAAAACCACGGAAAATCTGCAGTGCCAAAATGGAATTTTTATAAAATTTTGATTAATACAGAGGGAAAAATTGAAGATACATTTTCGTCATTAACTAAACCTATGTCACAAAAGATAATACAAAAAATAGAGGAAACTTTAAAAATTTATTGAAAGACCATCATAAGCAGGCACTACATTTTTCGGCAATCTTTTTTTAAGAATATTATAATCTAAATCAGTATGTAAATTAGTTAATATTGATTTTTTTGGTTTGAATAATTTAATTATATCTAAAGTTGACGCCAAGTTAAAATGAGATGGATGGAAATCATATCTTAAACAGTCAATGATTAGATATTTTAAATTTTTAAAGAACCTAAAATCTTTATTATAAATCTTATTAACATCGCTTATATAGGCTAACTTTTTATTAATTACAAAACAGTTTGATTTTACTTTACCATGTTTAACCTTAATAGATTTTACATTTATTTTGTTCTTTTGATTAAGAATTGAATGATTGTTTTTTAATTTATTTAACTTTAAAGTCGCAGGGTATTCTTTAGAATAACTATTAAAACAATATGAAAAACTTTTTTTTAAATACTTAGATGTATCTAAATCTGCATAAACATTTATTGGTTTTCTGTTTTTAATATAAAAAATTCTAAGATCATTAATTCCGTGAGTCTGATCACTATGAATATGTGAATAAAAAACTTTATCAATTTTCGTTATTTTATGACGTAATAATTGTTGTCTTAAATCTGGAGAGGTATCTATTAAAACATTCTCATCTGAAGTTTTTAATAAAGCTGAACATCTAGTTCTATAATTTTTTTTATTTTTTGGATCACATTTACCAAAAAAACCATCTGCTCTTGGAACACCCATTGAACTTCCACAGCCAAGAATTATAAATTTCATAAAATATTATTGAAAAAATAATCTATTAAAATTATCTGTAGTTTTATTTACAAGCTCTGACTTGGAAATTTCTTTTATTTCAGAGAGTTTATTAGCAGTAAAATCAATAAAAGAAGGCTCATTTTTTTTCCCCCTATTTGGAACTGGTGCCAAATATGGACTATCGGTCTCTATTAAAATTTTATCTATTGGTAGAGATCTAAACGTTTCTTGAAGATTAACTGAATTTTTAAAAGTAATAATTCCACTAGCAGAAAAATAAGAGTTCAATGTAAGGAGTTTTTCTGAAAATTTTTTTGATCCAGTAAAACAATGCATTAAGATTTTAGGATTATGTTCTTTATATTCATTAAGTATTTTTAAAGTATCATCCTCAGCATTTCTTGAATGTACTATAATAGGAACGTCACACTCTATCGCTGCTTCAATATGTGTTTTAAAACTAGTTATTTGTTTCTCTTTATCACTGTTATTATAGTAATAATCTAGTCCTGTTTCTCCTATTCCAATTATTTTAGGGTTTTCTTTAAGACTTTTAACTATTTCAATCTTAGTTATTGTATTAGTGTCACTTTCATGTGGATGTATGCCTACTGTTCCATATATGATCTCATCTTTATTGACTATATCTTTAATTCTAGAAAAACTCTCAAAAGATGTAGAAATAGTTAATAACTTTTTAATACCGACATCCTTGGATCTTTTGATTACATTTGAAAGATCGCTAAGTAACGGTTCATGATCAAGGTGGCAATGTGAGTCAATCATCTTCTTTTTCTATTTTCCTAATTAATATATCTATCTTATTTATCATATTACCTTTAATAATAAATTCATTATTAGAAATAGTTTTTAATTTGATATCTTTTTCTGATAAATCAAAAATTTTTAATGCTTTTAATGATGTTTCTGGAATAATTGGATAAAGTAAAAAGCTAATTTTCCTAACTATTTCTAATGTTGTATAAACTATAGTATTTAACCTAATTAAATTATTCTTTTTTTTCCATGGCTCTTGATCATTAAAGTATTTGTTTGCCTCGAAAAGTGAATTAACAATGAAATCTATATAAAAATTTATATTTTGATCATTTATTTTAGACCTTATTGTATCTAAATTTTCTTGAAATTTATTTAATATCTTTAAATCATCTGGTTGAAAATCAATTTTTTCAGGAATTTTTCCATCACAATTTTTCATCGCAAATGCAGTAACTCTTTGACATAGATTACCGTAATTATTTGCTAAATCGCTATTTATACAATCTTCAAGTCTATCTTGAGAAATATTACCATCGTTTCCAAATGAAACTTCCTTAATTAAATAATATCTTAAAGGGTCTAAACCGTATTCTTCAATAATTTTTAATGGATCTAAAATGTTTCCCTTAGATTTTGACATTTTTTCTTCACCAGATAATATCCAACCATGTCCATAAACTTTTTTTGGTAGCTCAATTTTAGCAGCTAAAAGGAAAGCAGGCCAATAAACTGCATGAAATCTTAGGATATCTTTACCAATTAAATGTATAGATGCTGGCCAAAATTTTTTAAAAAGTTCATTATTTGTATCTGGATAATTTAAAGCACTTAAATAATTTGTTAATGCGTCGAGCCATACGTAAATAATATGTTTATCATTACTAGGAACTGGAATTCCCCATTTAAAAGTTTTACGACTTACAGAAAGATCTTTAAGACCACTTTTTACAAAACTTATTACCTCATTTTTTCTAGACTCAGGCAATATAAAATCTGGATTATTTTCATAAAATTCTAATAAAGGTTTTTGCCATTTAGAAAGTCGAAAAAAATAAGACTCCTCCTCTATCCATTCAACGGTAGATTTTGACGATTTTGCAATTTTTTTTCCCTCTATTTCTTCTATTTCATCTTCATTATAAAAAGCTTCATCTGAGACTGAATACCATCCAGAATAATTTGATAAATAAATGTCATCATTTTTTTCAAGAAGAGACCAGAGATGCTGAACTGTTTTTTTATGTCTATCCTCAGTGGTTCTTATAAAATCTGTATTAGATAGATTTAATGTTTTTGAGAGATCTTTAAATGTTTGACTAATTTGATCACAGAATTCCTTGGGCTCCTTACCCGCTTTTTCAGCTGATCTTTGTATCTTTAAACCATGCTCATCTGTACCAGTTAAAAAGTGAACGTTATGATCATCGATTGATTTAAATCGTGCAAAAAAATCAGCTATAATGCTTGAGTAAGCATGTCCCATATGAGGTCTTCCAGATGGGTAATATATTGGAGTAGTAATATAAAAATTTTTATCCATTTAAAATTTTATATTCAAATTCCATAAATAAAGACTCTTCATCTAAATTAAATTTTACAGTATCATTTATTCTTTTTAAAAAATAATCATAATATTCAAAAGTTCTTGATGTTGCCAATTTTACTTTTGTTCGAAAATAAAACTCTAAATACTCAAATATTATATTTTTAATTAAGACATTTTTTTTATACAAATTATCTTTAATAACAAGTTTAATAAAACTTTTTAAATCATAATTCTTAAGATCATGTTTCTGTAATTTAAAAAATTCTATTAAATGATATATTTGCCCGGGTGTTAAATAGTGGTTTATCAAATCTTTATTAATAAACTTCATAATATCATCATCTAAAATCTTATTAATAACGGAGATCGAAGTTTTGTGATCTAAAGATATTTTGAAATTGATACATCTAGATTTTAAAGTTGGTAAAATAAATCTGTCATTATTTATCAATATAAAATAAGTGTTTGATGGTGGTTCCTCTAAAACTTTTAAAAGAGCATTAATGGAGGATATATTTAATGTTTCGATATTATCTATAATTATAAATCTTTCCTTAGTATTAAAAGATGATTTATTTAAGTTATTAATCAATTCTCTAATTTGATTAATATCGATATTTTTTTTTTCGCTTAAAACATCAACTAATAATAAGTTGGGATTTGATCCATTTATTGCAAGTTTATAAGATTTATTATCAGGATTAATCTTAGATTCTTTGAAAATATAGGGATGTTCTTCGTTAATCGACAATATATAGTTTACTAAATGAAATGCTAAAGTTGACTTGCCCAAACCTTTGTCACCACTAAGTAAAATTTTTGTTGGTAATTTTTTATTCTTATAAAGTTCTATAAATTCTAACAGATATTTATCGAGTGAAAACAAACTAGTTTGATTTATTGGACTTAGGCTCATTTTATCAATTTCTCAATTTTCTTTAAAACTAATTTTTCATTCAACTTAATATCTAAATTTGAGTCAATTATTTGATATTTTCTTTTATTCTTATCTGATAGTTTTATAAAACCTTTTTGAACTTTAGTATAAAAATTTTTTTTGAAATTATCATACCTATTAGTAGATTTTCTTAATCTAAGTCGCTTAACCATATTTTTATGATTTACTAGGTTTAAAAAAGTAAAAGAGACTTTAAAATTTGATAAAATATGTTTGTTAATACTATATATTAAATCTAAATTTATACCCATACCATAATGTTGATACGCAATAGTTGAGTCAACAAATCTATCTATTAGGATAATTCTTTTTTTATAATATTTTCTTAGTAGATTGATATTTTCACTTCTAGAAGCTAGGTAAAGCAGCAAATCTGTATTTTTATTGAAATTAGATTTTTTATTCAGTATCAATTTTCTTATTTTTTCTGAATTTAAACTTCCTCCTGGTTCTCTGATCTTAATAAAAGAAAGTTTTCTTTTTTTAAGATATTTTGAAATTTTATTTAAATGATGAGTCTTCCCACTTCCTTCAACACCCTCAAAAACGATAACAGGTTTTCTAGACATCGCCCCAGATTAAATAATTCAATGATTTAATTAATCTAGTAAAAATATTTACTTTTTGAACATTATTAGATGCTAATAGATCATATTCACCTATCAATTCTTGATCATATACTACCCTGTAAGTTCCAATTTTTTGATTTTTTTTAATTGGGGCCTCTATTGGTCCGTCATATTTCAAGGATATCTTTAATAATCTTTTTTTTGCCTTTTTGATTGTTTTATAAATATCAGTATCAACATGAACATCAACATAGCTTTGTTTACCAAGCCATACCTCTACTTTATCAATAGGTTTATTGGCTTTATTTATCTCAACTAGATCAAAATTTGTTAATCCATAAGTTAATAACCTTGAGCTTTCTCTTGATCTTGAACCTTTGGTTTCAAATCCACTTCCAACAGCTATTAATCTTCTCCCCTTTCTATTTATTGACGACGCTAATGAATATTTTTCAACAGCTAAATATCCTGTTTTAATACCATCAGCACCAATATTTTTGTAAAGAAGAGGATTTCTGTTACCTTGCGTGATTGGATCACCTCCAGTTCTATTCCACGTAAATTCTTTTTCAGCAAACCACTCATAATATTCTGGATGTTCTTTTATTAAATAAGTAGACATAATCAAAATATCTCTAACAGTTGAATAATTGTCTGGATCATTAATACCAGATGAGTTCGCGAAGTTTGTATTTTCCATACCTAGTTCTTTTGCTTTAGATGTCATTAAGATTGCAAATTCTTCCTCAGTACCAGCTATTCCTTCCGCAAGTGCAATACATGCGTCATTTCCAGATGCAACGATTATACCTAATAGTAAATCCTCCACAGAAACTTCATCACCAACCATTATAAACATAGATGAATAACCTGCCGTTGATAATCTCCAAGCTTTTTCAGAAATTATAAATTTATCATCTAAAGATAGATCACCTGATTTTATTAAATCAAAAGCAATTATTGATGTCATTATCTTAGTCATTGAAGCTGGATAAATTGATCTATCTGGATCTTTTTCATATAAAATTTCTCCAGATAAGAAATCTTGTAAGATTGCTGTTCTAGCTTTTATTTCAATATTGGCATTAACAGAAAGAATAAGAGATAAATGTAATGAGATAATGATAAAAATTTTTTTAAGCATCTTTAATTATTTCAAGATTTTCAAAATACAAAGAATTCATCTTTTCAAATGAGTCTTTTAGTGACTGTATATCATTAAATGGTCCTAATAATAACCTATAATTAGTTTTTGTAAGTTCAATGATTTTAATGTTTTTCAATTTAAGTTCACTTTTAATTTTATTACTCATGTTTTTAGCAGATTTTTTATAATAAAAATCAGCTACTTTAATATAATAAGAAAATTTATTATTTTTTTGTAATTTTTTTTTAGTTTTATTGGATGAGTTTAGATCACTAATTTTAATACCATCTATAGGTGCCTTTTCAGCTACTGTTTTTTCTTCTTCAAAAGTTTTGGTCTTTTTGGCAATATATGTAGAATTTTTTGAAATCAAGACTATATCTATATAGGGTTCCTTTAAATCAAGTTCTAACTCTTCTGCAATTCGTTGAGTGATAATTGAATTGTAAAATGGTGAAAATTTTACTCTGTTTGATTTTACTTCTGCAATAAGTGATTTTCCATTTAAAGGATTAGTAATTTTCACATTTGATTTTCTTTTTAGATTTTTATGAAATATTGTTAGTGATCTTTGATCAATTTTTTTAATTTTTAAATCGTCATTATAAATAAGAGAAAATCCGCTATTTTTATATTTTTTGTCAAATGTAATATCTAATTTCTTACTTTGATTAATAGCAGTTTGATCACAACTCAATAACAAAAATAAGGTACTTAAAATAATAAAAATATTAAATTTCATTTTTAAATTTATCCTTTAAAGTACACACAGCAAGTGCAAATCTTAAAGATCTATTCCATTGTAAAATTATTTCGTAATTTTCAAAAACTATATAAGCAGGATTTAAAGTTTGTGCATCCGGTATAATATCTTTGTCTGGTGTTATAATTGCTATTTTCTGGTTTTCATTTTTTATATTTAATTCAGAATAATTTTTAATATATTTTTTGAAAGATTTAATTTTCTTTTTACTATGTAATTTTCTAGCTGATACGTTTAAAAATTTAATTGGAATATTTTCATCTAATTCAATTTTCTTAAAACAAAGATCATTTTTTTTCCACCCAATCTTATTTAAATAATTAGCAGCAGATGCATATGCATCTTCTGAATTTTTCAAATCAATAAAATCATCCTTATTGTAGTCAAAAGCATAATTCTTTATTGTTGATGGCATAAATTGAAAAAAACCAAATGCACCTGCCCATGAACCATACAATGTTTTATAATCTATTTGATTATCATCAATTAATCTCAATAAAGTTAAAAGTTCATTTGAAAAAAACTCTGATCTTCTTTTATCATAACTTAATGTTGCTAATGATGATATTATATCCATTTTTCCAACATAAGTGCCAAAGTTAGTCTCGATGCCCATTAGAGATAAAAGTAATTCTTTTTCTACTCCAAAATTTTTTTCAACTAAATTTATAAGAGTTGAATTATTTTCGTAGAAATCTACACCCTTTTTTAATTTTTTAGTTGAAGTACGTTTGCCAATATATGTTTTTGTATCCTCATAAAACTCTGGTTGAAATCTATCGTATTCAATAACTTTAGGTAAAAATCTTGCATTTTGCATTGCTGTATCAAAAGTCTTTTCTGAAATATTATTTGCTAAAGCCACTTTTTTGAAATTCTTTTTCCATTCATTGAAATTGATATTTTCACTAGAATAACAATTCAATATTGTTAATAAAAATAAAAAAAATATTTGGCTAATTAGTTTCATAAAGATCTTTAAGATATATGATTACAGCAATCCAGATAATAATAAAACTCACTAATTTGATTAGTGAAAAATCCTCATTGTAATAAAAGTAGCCTAAAATAAACTGCAATGTAGGTGTAATATAAAAAATCATTCCTGTAGGTCCAAGACCAATTAATTCAACACCCCTTACATATAAAAATAAAGGAATCACAGTCATGGGTCCCGCTAATAATAGAAACATACTCAGACCTGGGTTAGACAAACTAAAGTCATTTAATCCCTTATCAAAAATAAAGTAAAAGACAATAAGAGCAAAAGGAAAAATATATAAACTCTCTATTAAAAGTCCTATATCAGTTTCTATATCAATTTTTTTTCTTACTAGATTATAAAATGCCCAGCTCAAAGCTACGATTATACCAACCCATGGAAGTGTTTTTATATTAAGAAAAATCATAATCAAAATAGATATGATTACTAATAAAATTGAAAAGATTCTTTTTTTATTCAATTTTTCTTTAAAAAAAATGTATCCTAATAAAACACTAATAATTGGCATAATAAAGTAACCAAAACTAGCATCTATTATTCTTTCCGTAGCTACAGCGTAAATCCAAATAGCCCAATTAGTAAATATTAATGAACCTGAGATGAAAAGATAAAAAAGATTTTTTTTATTTGAAATACTTTTAATAAAAAGTTTCCATTTTTTAAAAAAGAGAGTCGTCATGACTAACATAACAGCAGTCCATAAACATCTGTGAACTACTAACTCAACATGTCCTATAAAGGCAACATATTCAAAATATATAACACCAATAAAACCCCACCAAAAGGATCCCAAAGATGTAAGTATTAGTCCTTTATTAAAATGCTGGTTCATAAAATAATGAAATAGATAATAGACGTTTAATAGACTATTTTATGGTTGAATTAAATAATTATAATTATAAAACCTTGCTCACGGAGAGATGGCTGAGCGGTTGAAAGCACCGGTCTTGAAAACCGGCAAAGGGGCAACTCTTTCCTGGGTTCGAATCCCAGTCTCTCCGCCATCAAAACTTTTAATATTTAAAATTTTTAAATAAATTATTAATCTTATTATCTTCAAATTGTATGTCTGTGTTTAAACCATTATAGAAATTGTAAAGATTATTATCATCAATCTCTAAGAGTTTAATTAATTGATTTAAATCTTCTCCGTTTAATTGATTTAAATATTTTCTTGTGAATGCACCTAAAAGTTTATCCATTTCTTTTGTGCCACGATAATTTGATCTGTAAATAATTTTTTTTTTAATTTGTTCTATATCAGCAGTCATAATAAGAATATAATATCAGTTTATAAATATGAAAAGAAATTATGAATACTTATTGTCTGATCTCAGTCTACTAAAAGGTGTAGGAACCAAAACTTCAAATTTATTAAAGAAAAAAAAGGTAAATACTATTTTTGATTTATTATGGAAACTACCAAAATCTTACACTGATAGGAGTTTATCATCTAAAATAAAAGATTTAAAAATAGATGAAATACAGACCATAACCATAATGCCTCTCAAATATTCATTCCCAAGAGTTAGAAACTTACCGAATAGAGTTTTATGCAAAGATGATACTGGTGAGATAGATTGCGTTTTTTTTAACAGTTATGAGGGTTATATCAAAAAAATATTACCTATTGGCAAAGAGGTTACTATTAGTGGAAAAATTAAATATTTTAGAAATAAATATCAATTAACAAATCCAAAATATATTTCAGAGGACTCTTCAATAATTAAACAAAAGCACAATAGTTATTCATTAACTGAGGGTATCAGTGAAAAAGTTTATAATAAGATAATTTTACAAATAATTAAAAATTTACCTGAAATTGAAGAATGGCATTCAAAAGATATATTGAAAAAATTCAACAATATAGGTTGGAATGACTCTATCAAAAAATTACATGAACCAGAAAATATTGGTAAATTTAAAGAAAATTTTTACCAAAGACTTGCTTATGATGAAATTTTCTCCACATTTTTGGTAAACTCAGAAATAAGAAAAAAAATAAAAAGAATAAAAAAAACAAAAAAAAATTTTAATATTAATAAACAAAATGAAATTATATCTAAGCTTCATTTCTCATTAACAAAAGACCAAAATAAAACATTAAGTGAAATAAATAAAGATTTATGTTCTGAAAATAAAATGTTTAGGTTACTTCAGGGTGATGTAGGAAGTGGAAAAACAATAGTATCTTTGCTTTCTGCATTTAATACAATTAATTCAGGCTTTCAGGTAGCAGTAATGGCACCAACTGAAATACTAGCTAGACAGCATTTTCATTTAGCTAAAAAACTATTTTCCAGAAATATTAAGATTGAATTAATTTCAGGAAAATCTTCTTATAAAGATAAGAAAATGATCCTCAATAAATTATCTAATAAACAAATTGATATAATTTTTGGGACTCATGCGCTTTTTCAAAAAAAAGTGGAATTTAAAAAACTTGGATTAATAATAATAGATGAACAACATAAATTTGGTGTAAATCAAAGAAAGAGGTTATCTGATAAAGCTGGAAAAGATTGTGATGTTCTTTTGATGACTGCTACACCAATTCCACGTACTTTAACAATGACAATTTATGGCGATATGGATCTTTCAATTATTCGTGAAAAACCAAATATTCGTAAACCTGTAAAAACATATAGTAAACCTGAAAATAAAATTGATGATGTAATAAAATTTATAAAAAAAGAAATCAAACTAGGTAATCAAATATTTTGGGTGTGCCCTTTAATTGAGGAGTCCAAAAAACTTGATCACTCTTCTGCAGTTAAAAAATCTGAATACTTAAATAAGTTATTTCCTAAACAAGTTTTTCTCCTTCACGGTAAAACCACAACAGAAGAAAAAGAAATGATCTTAAATAAATTCTTGAAAAATGAATTTAAGATTTTGGTTTCGACTACTATAATTGAGGTTGGTATAGATTTTCCAAACGCAAATGTAATAATTATTGAAAATGCTAATAAATTTGGTTTATCTCAACTACATCAACTAAGAGGCAGAGTCGGAAGAGGTAGTAAAGAATCTTCATGCATTTTAATGTTTAAGTCAAATTTAAGTGATAATGCAAAAAAAAGGATTAGTATACTTAAAGACTCTAATGATGGTTTTAAAATATCAGAGGAGGATATGAAATTGAGAGGGTTTGGAGATATTTTAGGTTTTAAACAAAGTGGAATAAAAAACTTTAAGTTAGCTGACCCTATTCATAATCATGATCTTTTTATTTTAGCTGAAAAAGAAATCAAAAGAATTGAAAAAAATAATGAAAATATAAGTAAATTTAAACCATTAATTAAATTATACGATAGAGCTGATATAATTAATGATATTGCTTAACTTTTACCAGTAGATGTCCCAGCAGATACAATAAATTTAGAAGCTTCTTCAAAAGTCATATTAAGATATATAACTTCCTCGATTGGAAACATAAGTAAGAAACCACTTGTGGGGTTTGGTGTTGTTGGAACAAAAACGTTAATTAACTTCTTATTAGTTTTTTCAGCCATTTCACCTTTATTTTCTTTTGTTGCAAAACCAACTGCCCAAACACCTTTTCTAGGATACTCAACCAAAACAACACTTTTTTTATCGTTCTGGTCTTTGTTAGAGAATGTCTCTGTCATTTGAACTATTGCAGAGTAAATTGTTCTTAAAACTGGAATTCTTTTGAATAGGTCATCGATAAGTTTAAGAATTCGTTTACCCAAAAAAGATAGAGATAAACCTCCAACGATCGTTATAAAAATTACTGAAAGTATTATTTCTAATCCAGGAATTTCAAATGGTAGATAGCTATTTGGATTTATATTTTCTGGAATTACTTTAGATGAAATTCCTATTAATATTTTACTTAAGTATAAAGTGAAACCAATAGGTATTAAAACTACTACACCTGTAATAAAATAATTTCTAAGAATTAAACTAATTGATTTTTTTTTCTTCTGTTTTGCCATTATCTAAAACTCGAAAATATCACAAAAGCTATTGCTATTATGAATAATATTAATAATATTTTATTATTTAGATTCATTATTATATATAATATCAATGTCTTACAAAATGAATAGAAGAAAATTTTTAACTTATGTAGGTTGTGGTTGTTGTGGTTTTGTAATTAACTCTTGTACAACCGCTCCCATTACAGAAAGAAAACAATTAAAGCTGATTCCTGAAGCAAAATTAAATGCACAAGCTGCTCAAATTTATGAAAAAGTAAAAGAAAAAGAAAAATTAATCAAAGATACAAAATCCATTAATGAAATAAAAGAAATTGGAAAAAAAATGGAAGATGCAATATCAGTTTATTTTGATAAATCAAATTTACCAGATCCAACTGCCAATTTTAGGTGGGAATATATTTTAATTGATAATGATAAAGTCAAAAATGCTTGGTGTATGCCAGGAGGTAAAATTGCTGTTTATAGTGGTATGCTTAAAATTACAAAAAATACTAATGGGTTAGCGGCTGTTATGGGTCATGAAATTGCTCATGCTGTTGCAAAACACTCAGTTGAAAGAGCAAGTCGTGGTGTTTTGGTGCAAACAGGTACAACTCTTATTGATATTTTTAGTGGAGGAGCTTTAAGTCAAATTAATAGGTCAACTGGGATGGACACTGTCGGTCTAATATCTTCGATTGGTATAATGAATCCTTTCAATAGAAAACAAGAAAGTGAGGCTGATTATCTAGGTATGATTTTTTCTTCTTTGTCTGGTTATGATATTAGAGAAACTGAAAAAATATGGGAGAGGATGAAAGAAGCGAATAAAGGTAAAGAACCTCCTCAATTTATGAGTACTCATCCTTCATCTGATAGCAGAATCAGAAATATACAAACTTGGTTAAACGAAATAATTATAAAATACCCACCAGTTTCATAAAATTTGATTAACAAAATAGGGCATTTACTAATCTAAAATCAAATCACTACAAATTTTATTATTTTTTTTTAAGTGATAAATTTTATAAAAAGCTTTTTCCAAATCTAAAATGTATGATTCTGAATTGAATACCTTTTTTTTTAAAAAATTTTCTTTAAGCTTGTTTTTAATGTTATCTAATTTTTTTCTATTTTGACCTAGCTCAATAGCTAACCTTTTATAATCTGATAAATCTTTAGTGATAAACTCTTGTAATTCTGCTTCCATAAGTAAGCTAGAACAAACATTAGTTGCAAATGTTTCAGATTTATATGTAACTATAGGAACTCCAGATATTAAAGATGCATAACCTGTGGAATGAGCTGAATAAGGAAATGTGTCCAAAAAAATATCAGCTAGACTATGTTTTTCTAAATAATCTTCATATTTTTTTGACCTATCGGTAAAAAATATTTTATTCGAGTTTAAACCCATTTTTTTGGCATAGTTTATGATATTTAATTTTGTTTGATCATTTGAAATATTTAACCAAAGAATGCTATTTTCAACTTTATTTATAATATTGATCCATGTATTAAAAATTTCAGGTGTGATTTTGTAGCTTTTGTTAAAACAACAATAAATAACTGCATTATCAGGTATTCCAAAATCTTTTCTCTTAAAATTTTTCTCCGAAATTTTTTGCGTGTCATCACCAGGCATAAAAGTATTTGGCATATATATTATCTTTTCAGAGTAAAACTTCCTACAAGAGTCCGGTATTACAGTCTTATCTGCAATTAAATAATCCATATTATTTAAACCTGTGGAGCCAGCAAACCCCAAGTATGAAACCTGTAATGGTGCACATCTTTGATTAAATATCTGATATCTATTAGAATAGGTGTAACCAGCTAGATCTATAGCAATATCTATTTTATGAACTTGTGTTAATCTTATTATGTCTTCTGTGCTCATTTGATTTATGTCAAAAAATTTATCAAAATAAGTTTTTATTTCGTAAAGTTTTTCATCTTGTTTTGAGTTAAGATAAAATCCGACAACTTCAAATTTTTTTTTATCGTGTAATTTCAAAATTTGCTTAAATTGATTAGATACAGCATGCTCACAAAAGTCTGGAGAAAAATAACCCAGAGTGATTTTTTTTTTATTAATCAGATTTTGATTATTAAATTTTTTATTATTAATAAATAACATTGTGTTATCTTTTAATAATTTAGGTGACTCTATTACCGATAAAGCCTGCCAGGGGGTTATTACTTTTTTATTTTGCGCTATGTCTTTCTCAATATTTTTTTTGGTTTCATTGTAATTAACCCAGTCACACAAATGGTTTTTCATAAATTGTAATTGACCTTTTAAATATGGATACTCTGGATTAATTTTAAAAGCTTTTAAAAATGTTTTTTCTGCCATTTTAATATCACCAATTTCTCTATAACATATAGCTAGTGAGTAATAAGCCTCTGCATTATTTGGTTGAAGTTCTATATAAGACTTAAAATATTGTATCGACTCTTTTTTTTTATTTAATAAATTAAGAATAATTGCCATATTAAAAAAAGTATTAGGAAATTTATTATTTAAATCCATAGATTTATTAAAATATGATAAAGCTTTATCCCAATTTTGTTTTTGCATAAACAGATATCCAATTCTAAAATGTACTATAAAATTTTTTGGCTGAAGTTCTGAAGCTTTTATAAAATATTTTATGGCTTCGTCATGATCCCTTTTTTTTAAATATGAGTCTCCTAAATTGTAGATTGGATCAAAATAAGAACTATTAATCTTTATAGCTTTAAACCAACATTGTCTTGCTTCAATTACTCGATCTAAATTTGCAAGTATTACCCCTTTTAAATTAACATTTTGTTCCAAATTTGGATTTTCAATTAATATTTTTTCAATGCCAATAAGTGCTTTTTTATAATTCTTTTTTTTTAAATCTTCTTTAACATCTTCAATATTCATATTTAATAATATAGATCTGAACTCCTAACGTATACCTTTTATAAAAGATATTTAAGAGATAAAAGAATAGATATTTTCTGCCATTAAATGAAAAATTTAATGGTGAGCCGTGATGGACTCGAACCATCGACCCATTCCTTAAAAGGGAATTGCTCTACCAACTGAGCTAACGGCCCAAATTCACTTTAGAATGAAATCTATATATAGAATAATCTAAATATTTCAAATACGAATTTAGAAAAATAACTCAACTATTTACAACTTATCTATGTATTTATCATAAAAAGTATCAAATGTGTCATTTTGGATATTTTCTCTAATCGCCCTCATTAATTCTTGATAGAAATTTATATTGTGCAATGTCAACAACATTGATCCGAGAATTTCATTTGTATTAAACAAGTGATTTAAATAATTTTTTGAATATTTATTCAAATTTAGATTTTTACACTCTGGGTCAAGAGGAGTATTATCATTTTGATATTTGTTATTCTTAATATTTACTCTTCCCTGCCAGGTAAAAGCAAGTCCAGTTCTACCTGATCTAGTTGGAAGAACACAATCAAACATATCAATACCTCTTTTAACAGCACCCAAGATATCATTGGGAGTACCAACACCCATTAAATAGTGAGGTTTATCATCGGGTAAATGTTCCTTAATGTCGTCTAAAACTGTGAACATTTCATCTTGAGTTTCTCCGACAGCTAGACCGCCTAATGCATAACCATCAAATCCAATTTCCAAAAGTCCTCTTAAGGATTTTTGTCTCAAATCTTTAAATAAACCTCCTTGTACAATGCCAAATAAAGCTTTGTGGGGGTTATGCCCAAAAGCTTTCTTAGATCTTTCAGCCCAATACAAAGACAAATTCATGGATTTATTTATAGTTTGATAGTCATTTGTTTTTTTTGGACACTCATCCATAACCATTACAATATCTGAATTAAGTCCTAATTGAATTTTTATACTTTCCTCTGGACTAAGATAAAATTTTTTTCCATCAATATGTGAATTAAAAATTGCACCTTTCTCTTTATCTATTTTGTTCAGTTTTGATAAAGACATGACTTGAAAGCCACCAGAGTCTGTAAGAATTGGTAAATCACAATTCATAAATTTGTGAAGTCCACCCGCATCTTCAATTCTTTTGACACCTGGTCGTATCATTAAATGATAGGTATTTGATAGAATAATTTGAGAACCAGTTTTTTTTATGTCATCTATTGTACAAGCTTTTACTGTAGCTTGAGTTCCCACAGGCATAAAAACTGGTGTTTCAATTTTACCTCTATGTGTTACAATTAAGCCACGCCTTGCAAATTTATTTTTTTTTGAAACTTTAAATTCAAATTTTTTCAATTGAAATTAAATATTATAAAGATTTGAAACTAATAATTTTATCAGGATCAGTTACCGCACCATTATTATTTTCATCTCCTCTTTTGATCTTATCAACAAATTCCATCCCCTCGATAACTTTTCCAAAAACAGTATATTGATTATCAAGAAATGGTGCTGGTTTAAAACATATAAAAAATTGACTATTCGCACTATTAGGATCTGATGATCTAGCCATAGACAATGTACCTCGATCATGAGGAAGATTACTAAATTCTTGTTTAAGGTCAGGTAAATCTGATCCACCCATTCCAGCTCTTCTTAAGTCAAAATCATCTGAATTTGAGTTGCCAAATTTAACATCGCCTGTTTGTGCCATAAAGCCATCAATAACTCTATGAAACACCACATTGTCATACTTACCAGCGTCAGCCAATTCTTTTATTCTTTTGACATGATTGGGTGCTGTGTCTGAAAATAATTCTATTTTTACATCACCATCTTTTAATTTTAAAATCATTATATTCTCCTCTGTTAACGATTGATTAATTGTAAATAAAAAAATAATTAATATCTTTATTAATAGTTTACTCATATTTATCTTTCAAAGCTTTAATAGTGCTCTTAGTTGTGAATTTTTTAATATCTCCATTAAGTTTAATGATTTCTTTAACAAATTTTGAAGAAATAATTTGATTTTCAACATCTGACATTAAAAATAAAGTTTCAATATTATTATTTAATTTTCTATTCATACCAGCTAGTTGAAACTCGTATTCAAAATCTGATACTGCTCTCAAACCTCTCAATATAATATTTGATTTGTATTTTTTACAAAGGCTAGTTGTCAATGATTTAAATGAAATCAAAGTTATTTTTTTTTTATTCATTTTTAGATCTTTAAAAAGAGCATTTCTTACAATTTCTAATCTTTCCTCAGCATCAAAAAGATAATCTTTATTTTCACCATCTGATACGGCCACAACAATTTTATCAAATAATTTTAATGCCTTTTTTATTACATCAATATGACCAAAAGTAATTGGATCAAAAGTTCCTGGATAGATAGCTGTCTTAGACATTATATTAAATTATCATCAATTTTAATTGCTGAAACAACTTTTTCATCGCCAGATAACTTAATTATTCTTACTCCTTGTGTGTTTCTTCCAGCTGTTCTGATTTCTTTAACAGCTAACCTTATCACTCTACCCTTGTTTGTAGAAATCATTATTTCGTCTCCCTCATATACAGGAAACGATGATGCAATATTCCCATTTCTTGGTGAATTAATTATTCCAATAATTCCTTTACCACCTCTATTTGTTGTTCTGTAGTCATAATGCGAGGTTTTTTTGCCAAAACCATTTTCACTTATAGATAAAATAAATTTTTGTTTCGCTGCTAATTCAGACTTATCATCTTTTGTATTTTTTCCATTTTTCTTTAACTTATTATTATCAATAATTGATAAGGAGACTATTTCATCATTAGATGCTAATTCAATTCCCTTTATACCTTTTGATGATCTTCCCTTAAATATTCTTAACTTTTTAGACTCAAATCTTATACACTTTCCAAATTTTGTACTTAAAATTATATCTTGATCATCTTTACAAATCTTAACTCCAATTATTTTATCATTAGTATCTAGCTTCATTGCTATTTTTCCTGATGTATTAATTGAAGCGAAATCTTCTAAACTGTTTTTTCTAACTTTGCCTTGTGAGGTTGCAAAAACTATCTGATATTTACTTGAATCTTCATCACTTTCAGGAAATGGCATAATTGAACTTATTGATTGATGATTCTTAAGTGGCAAAATATTGAATAAAGATTTGCCTTTTGATGATGCTGAACCTTCAGGTATTTTCCATGCTTTTACTTTATAAACAAGACCTTCAGTAGAAAAAAATAGAACAGAAGTATGAGTATTAACTGATAGAGTTTGAACTACAGAGTCTTCATTTCTAGTTGTGATACCAGTTTTACCTTTACCTCCTCTTTTTTGAATCTTTACAGTTTTAAGTGATCCTCTTTTTATATAGCCTTGTAAGGTAACAGTTATAAGAACAGTTTCTTTTTGTATTGTTTCTTCAATGTCGTAATTAAGTACTGCATCAATAATTTTTGTTCTTCTTGGTGTTGCATATTTTTCTTTTATTTCTTTAAGTTCATTGCTGATTACTTTTAATAATTCTTTTTTTGAGGATATAATTTTTTTTAATGAAGAAATTAACTCAGATAGTTTTTTTATTTCAACTTCTATTTCATTAATACCAAGTGCTGTCAATTTTTGTAACCTTAATTCTAATATAGCTTCAACTTGCACTACTGATAAATTATATAAACCTTTTGAATTTTTGGTCTCTATCAATGAAACCATTTTTTTTGATTTATTAATTTTCCATTTAGTATTTAATAAAGATTTTTTTGCATCATCTGGAGTTTTTGAACCTCTTATAATTTTTATTACTTTATCTAAATTCTCAACGGATACTGATAGACCAATCAAGATATGCGCTCTATCTTCTGCTTTATTGAGATCAAATTTTGTTTTCTTGAGTACAACATCTTCTCTAAATTTTAAAAAATTCTCTAAAAATTCTTTAAGATTACAAGTCTTTGGCTTACCATCTACAATTGCAAGAGTATTAAACCCAAATGAACTTTCTATTTGAGTGTTCTTGTATAATTGTCTTTTAACAGTCTCAGGTTCAACGCCTGTTCTTAAATCTATAGAGACTCTTATACCTTCTCTGTTGGACTCATCTCGTATATCTCTAATACCTTCTATTTTTTTTTCTCTAACTAATTGTGCTATTCTCTCATTCAAAACAGATTTATTAACTTGATAAGGAATAGAATTTATAACTAATCTATCTCTACCATTTTTAAGAGTTTCGTTTGATATTTCACCTCTAATTTTAAAAGAGCCTCTACCTTTGTTATAACCCTGCTTAATAATATCTTTACCAATAATTACACCACCTGTAGGAAAATCAGGTCCAGGTATGTGCTTCATTAAATCTTTAATCTTTATATCTTTGTTATCAATTAAAGCTAATGTACCATTAATAATCTCTCCTAAATTATGAGGCGGAATACTTGTCGCCATACCAACAGCAATACCCCCTGCTCCATTTACTAATAAATTTGGAAATTGCGCAGGTAATACAGATGGCTCTTTTTCTGTTTCATCATAATTACTTTTAAAATCAATTGTATTTTTTTCTATATCATCAATTAAAAATTGTGAGACTTTTGATAATCTCGTTTCTGTGTATCTCATAGCGGCTGCTGGATCACCATCTATAGATCCAAAATTTCCTTGACCATCCACGAGAGGTAAGCTCATTGAAAAATCTTGGACCATACGAACTAGAGCGTCATAAACTGATTGATCACCATGCGGATGATATTTACCAATTACATCTCCAACTATTCTTGCAGATTTTCTAAATTGTTTCGACCAATCATAACCACCCTTATACATTGCATATAATATTCTTCTATGTACAGGTTTTAAGCCATCTCTAACATCTGGTAGGGCTCTACTAACAATGACACTCATTGCATATGATAGATAAGATGAACTCATCTCATCATGCATTGAAATTAGTTTTATATTTTTATCTTTAGAAACTTCGTTTTTTTCCATAATGATTAGAATGGAATATCGTCGTCCATATCATTTTGTACTTGAGATAAATCCTCAGTATTATTTGATGATTGTGAGTTGTCATTAGCTATACCACTGCCTGAATTTCCACCTCCAAGCATAGTTAGAGATGAATTATAACCTTGTATAACTACTTCAGTTGAATATTTATCTTGTCCTGATTGTTCATCTTTCCATTTTCTAGTTGATATTTGACCCTCAACATAAACTTGAGCACCTTTTTTAAGATATTGTTGAACAACGTTTACTAAACCCTCATTAAATACAACTATACGGTGCCATTCAGTTTTTTCTTTTTTTTCACCTGTATTTTTATCTTTCCATGATTGGCTTGTTGCAAGACTTAATCTTGCAACACTTTTTCCATTCACCATTTGCTTGATTTCAGGATCTGCGCCTAAACGACCAATTAAAAGTACTTTATTTAAACTTCCAGCCATAATATTTTAATATTTATTTTATTAGTTAATTAATTTATATCACAATTTTACTCTGAATATTAATTTTATTAGGTCAAAGCAACAAAAATTATGATTAAAAAGATAGTTATAAAGGGTGCAAAAGAACATAATTTAAAAAATATATCTTTAGAAATTCCAAAGGATAAATTTATTGTAATTACTGGACTATCTGGGTCAGGAAAATCTTCATTAGCTTTTGATACAATTTATGCAGAAGGGCAAAGAAGATATGTCGAAAGTTTATCCGCGTATGCGAGACAATTTTTAGATAAAATGAAAAAGCCAAATGTAGATCTTATAGAGGGATTAAGTCCCGCGATATCAATAGAGCAAAAAAATACATCCAAAAATCCTAGATCTACAGTTGCAACAGTTACCGAAATTTATGATTATATGAGAGTGTTATATGCTAGAGCTGGAATTCCATATTCGCCTTTCACTGGTAAACCAATTGAGTCACAAACTGTTAGTCAAATAGTAGATAAGATTAAAAAATTACCAAAAAAATCAACTATTTATCTTTATGCACCTGTAGTCAGAGGAAGAAAAGGTGAATATAGAAAAGAGATTTTAAATTATAAAAAAAGAGGTTTTAGAAAAATCAAAATTGATGATGTTTTATATGATATTGAAAAAGTTCCAGAGTTAAATAAGAAAATTAAACATGATATTTCAATACTTGTTGATAGAATAGTCCTAAACTCATCTTTAGGAAATCGACTTGCAGAAGGTATAGAGACTTCAATACAGCTAGCTAATGGTCTTTTATTTGTTGAATATGAGGATGAAACCTTACCAAAAAAATTCAGAAAAATAGAAAAGTTAATTTTTTCAACAAAATTTGCATGTCCTGAAAGTGGATTTACTATAGAAGAAATTGAACCAAGACTATTTTCCTTCAATAGTCCATTTGGTGCTTGTGAGGAATGTGAGGGTATCGGAATAAAGCTTAATGTTGATCCAAATTTAGTTATACCAAATGAAAAAAAAAGTATAATTGATGGTGCAATCGAACCCTGGGCAAAAACAACAACATTGTATTATGCTCAAACATTGAGTTCTTTAGCTAAGCATTATGGATTTTCTCTAGAAGAAAAATGGTCAAAATTACCAAAAAAGATAAAAGATATTATCCTTTATGGATCTGATGATGAGGAAATAAAATTTACGTATGACGATGGTTACGAGAAATATTCACATAAAAAAACTTTTGAAGGTGTAATAAACAACTTAGAAAGAAGATATCTAGAAACAGATAGTGATTGGAAAAGAGAGGAAATTGCTCAATATCAATCAGATACCAAATGTGAAAGGTGTAATGGTCATAGATTAAAAGATGAAGCATTATGCGTAAAAATTGATGGTCTTCATATAAGTGAGGTTACAGAAAAATCAATTTCAGATGCTGCAATATGGTTTGATAATCTAAAGAATAATTTAGACAAAAGACAAGTTAAAATCGCAGAACATATTTTAAAAGAAATTAATGAAAGATTAAATTTTTTACTTAATGTTGGTCTTGATTATCTAACTCTCTCAAGAGAGTCTGGAACTTTATCTGGTGGTGAAGCACAAAGAATAAGATTAGCATCACAAATCGGTTCTGGTTTAACAGGAGTTTTATATGTTTTAGATGAACCATCAATAGGTCTTCATCAAAAAGATAATGTAAAACTTATCAATGCTTTAAAAAGATTAAGAGATTTAGGTAATACAGTTATAGTAGTTGAACATGATACTGAAACAATGGAGAATGCAGATCATATAATTGATCTTGGACCTGAAGCTGGTAACAAAGGTGGTGAAGTTGTTGCGGCAGGTTCAATAAAAGAAATAAGTCAAAATCAAAATAGCATTACCGGAAAATATCTATCTAATAAATTTAAAATAAATGTACCATCAAAAAGAAGATTAGCTAAGAATGGAAGATTTTTAGAAATTACAGGTGCAACTGGAAATAATCTTAATAATGTGAACTTAAAAATTCCATTAGGAAGTTTAACTTGTGTAACAGGAGTATCTGGTAGTGGAAAATCTACTCTTGTGTTACAGACTCTGTACAATGCTTTAAATCTTACACTAAATAATAACAAATCAAGAAAAATTCCAAAACCTTTTAAGGGTTTTAAGGGAACAGAGTTAGTTGATAAGATAATCGATATTGACCAATCACCTATCGGAAGAACTCCTAGATCTAATCCCGCAACCTATACAGGTGCATTTGGTCCTATAAGAGATTGGTTTACTGGATTGCCTGAGTCAAAGTCTAGAGGTTATAAACCTGGAAGATTTTCATTTAACGTTAAAGGTGGAAGGTGTGAAGCATGTGAAGGAGATGGTGTTATTACTTATGAAATGCACTTTTTGCCAGATGTTTATATTCAATGTGACGAATGTAAAGGCACTAGATACAACAGGGAAACTCTGGAAATTAAGTTTAAAGATAAAAGTATTGCTGATGTTTTGAATATGACTGTCGATGAGGGATGTGAATATTTTGAAAATATATCAAATATTAAAACAAAATTACTAACATTAAAGAAGGTTGGTTTAGGGTATATTAAAATTGGCCAACAAGCTACAACTCTATCAGGAGGTGAAGCTCAAAGAATTAAGTTAGCTAAAGAATTATCAAAAAGATCTACAGGAAGAACAATGTATATACTAGATGAACCAACTACTGGGTTACATCAACATGACATAAAAAAATTACTTGAAATTCTCCATACATTTGTGGCTCTAGGAAATACTGTTGTTGTAATTGAACATAATTTAGATGTAATTAAAACAGCAGATTATATTGTAGATATGGGACCCGAAGGTGGTGTCAAAGGTGGAAAAATTATCGCAGAAGGAAAGCCAGAGGAAATTTGTAAAATTAATGAGAGTTACACTGGAAAATTTTTGAAACCACTTTTAAACTAAGAAAAAATCATTGTTAAACTTAATCAAAATTAGTATATTTAAGTATGGATAAATTATTAGCCTCTCTACCAAGAACAATACACGCTTCGCTAGCCTTAGCTGTGATTGTTTTTTTTGGATTATTCTATCAAAATGATGGATTTAGTTTTGATAGACTTTTCTGGTCATGGTTGACAAGATTTTTTCACGTCGTGGTAGCTATAATGTGGATAGGTCTGTTGTGGTATTTTAATTTTGTACAAATTCCAAACATGAGTAAAATTCCAGATGAACAAAAGCCAGCAATTGGTAAAGTTATTGCTCCAGCTGCTCTTTTTTATTTTAGATGGGCAGCAGCACTTACAATTGTATCAGGATTTATATTAGCATGGTTAAATGGATATCTTCATGACGCGATGACTTTAAGTATAGGCTCAGGGGTGCCAAAACACACTGCTATTGGAATTGGGATGTGGCTGGGTGTGGTTATGGCTTTTAATGTATGGTTTGTAATTTGGCCTAATCAGAAAAAAGCTTTAGGTATAGTAGAATGTGAACCTGAGGTAAAAGCAAAATCAGCTAAAACAGCAATGTTGTTTTCAAGAACAAATACTTTGTTATCTCTACCGATGCTACTTTCAATGGTAGCTGCTCAAAATTTATATTAGTTTTTATCTTCTCTAAGGACTGTTTTTTGAGACACATTTAGTCTTACTAACACTGTGTTTGCAATATAAATTGATGAATAAGTCCCAAAAATTACCCCGAATATCATGGCTAAAGAAAAACCTTTTAAAACCTCACCACCAAAAAAGAATATTGAAAGCAACGCTAATAGAGTCGTTACAGAAGTTATCAAAGTACGAGACAAAGTTTCGTTAATAGAGATATTTGTTAGCTCAAAAATTTTAATATCAGAATATTTTCTTAAATTTTCTCTTACTCTATCGAAAATAACAACTGTATCATTCATTGAATAACCAACTATTGTGAGTACAGCTGCAATTATTGAAAGATTAATCTCTAGGCCCAATAAAGAAAAGAGACCAAGTGTAACAATGACATCATGAAATAGAGCTACTATGGCACCTAAGCTAAATTGCCATTCAAATCTTATCCAAATATATACAAGCATCAAAAACAAAGCTACTGATATTGCAATAACACCTGATCTTAATAATTCAGCACTAACTTTAGGGCCAACATTTTCTACTCTTCTGAAATTGAAGCTGTTCCCGAATGATTTATCTAAATTCTTCTTAATTTCTTCAATTACATTTTTATTTTCATTATTTTCAAACTTAATCAAAAAATCAGTCTCATTACCAAAGTTTTTAACAGATACATCACCCAAATTCATTTGACTTAAATTATCCCTTAGTGAGGAAACATTAATCTTACTGTCTGTAGATCTTAATTCAATAAGAGTTCCACCTTTAAAATCTATTCCAAAATTTAAACCTTTAAACGTAAGTAATAATAAAGAAACAATTACTAAAGATACTGAAAGAATATTAAATTTATTATAATATTTGTTAAAGGCTATCATCTAAATCAGTCCCTCTTTTTCTTTATTTTTTGATACATACAAAACGGTCAACAATCTTGCTATAAAATAGACAGTGAATAATGTTGTAAATATCCCAATTCCTAGTGTTAATGAAAAACCTTTAATTGGACCTGATCCCATAAAGAATAAAATAATCGCTGCTAATAAAGTAGTAATATTAGCATCTAATATAGCAGTTCTGGATTTTGTATAACCACTATCAAATGCTATTAAATTATTTTTTTCACTCTTTAACTCTTCTTTAATTCTTTCAAAAATTAGAACATTTGCATCAACAGCCATACCCACGGTAAGAATTATTCCTGCTATACCAGGTAATGTTAAAGTTGCTTCAAAAATAGTTAGTATTCCAACTAATATGAAAAGATTTAATATTAAAGCAATATTAGTGATGATTCCAAAGATTTTATATTTAACAAAAATATAAAGTATGACCAATATAAAACCAATTAACAAAGCAATCATTCCTGCGTTTATAGAGTCCTGTCCTAAATCTGGACCAACAGTTCTTTCTTCAATAATATTTAGAGGGGCAGGTAATGCACCTGATCTTAAAAGTAAGGCAAGATCAGTTGCTGATTGAAATGTAAATCCTCCACTGATTTGGCCAGAACCGGTAGCAATTGTGTCTCTGATAACTGGAGCACTAATAACTTTTCCATCCAAAACTATAGCTAATCTTTTACCAATACCTGTAGAGGTGGCTTTACCAAATCTTTTTGCTCCTACCCTATCCAGTGAAAAGGTCACAACAGTCTCATTGTTTTCTGTATCCATTCTTGGTTGAGCATCTAAAAGATTTTCACCACTTAGTATAATTCTTTTACTAACTATTGCTTCCTCGGTACCATCTTCAAATTCTAATTTTTCTGCACCGAATGAACCTTCTGTATCATTCGTAACAAATCTAAATGTTAAATTTGCAGTTTTTCCAAGTAAAGATTTTATTCTCATTGGATCATCTAAACCTGGTAACTCAACTAATATTCTATCATTACCTCTTTTTAAAATATTGGGTTCATTTGTACCGATTTCATCTATCCTTCTTCTAACTATTTCTAGCGCTTGATCTTGAGATGATGTTTTTAGATTAATAATTCCTTGCTTTGAGAAAGAAACCTTAAAAAAATTATTTTCCTCAACTATATCTAATTGATGTGATTTAAATCTTTGATAATAAGGATTTAATTCACTTTCTTCTGACGCAAATTCATCCAAGATAGTTTGTTTTGAATTTTCATCTGAAGTAAATGATAAGGTCTGATTTGAAAGTTTAAAATTTGTAATTCTTACATTGTTTTCTTTAAAAAAATTTCTTATCGTAACTGTTAAATTTTGAAGTTTTTGCTCAATTACTGGATCATTATCAATTTCCAGCAAAAGATAAGATCCTCCTTGTAGATCTAAACCTAAATTAATTTTTTTATTTAATATTTTGTTATCAAAATTAAAAAGGTTTGATAAAGCAAATATAATAAAAAGTAAGGAAATTAAAGTAATAAAAATAATTCTTAGTTTTGAAAAATATAACACTTTAAATTCAAAAAAATTATTTTTTTACTTCTTGAGAGTTCATTAGACTTTGAACACCAGTACCTCTAATCACCTCAACTGTTACGTTGTCAGCAATCTCTACTTCAATTTTATCATTATCTACAACTCTAGAAATCGTTCCTGTAATACCACCAGACGTTACAATTTTGTCACCTTTTTTTAAGCTCTCAACCATAGCTTTATGTTCTTTAACTTTTTTTTGCTGAGGTCTTATTAAGAAAAAATAAAAAATAACAAAAATTAAAATTAATGGTATAAATTGTCCTATTCCTGCACTATCCATAAAACTCCTTAATTAAAATTGATTATTTATACTATCTAAAAGATTAAAACAACTTTATTTGACAGAAATTTTTTCCAAATTGTCCATATACGGTCTTAAAACTTTTGGAATTATTATTGAACCATCTTTTTGTTGATAATTTTCTATAACTGCTATTAAAGTTCTACCCACAGCTAGACCACTCCCATTTAAAGTACCAACATAAAGAGTTTCTTTTTTCTGATTCTTATATCTCGCTTTCATTCTCACAGCTTGAAAAGTTGAACAAGACGAACAAGAAGAAATTTCTCTATATTTTTTCTCTGAAGGTAGCCAAACTTCAATGTCATAAGTTTTTTCAGCACTAAATCCCATGTCACCACTGCATAGGATCATTTTTCTGTATGGTAATTCTAATAGATCTAAAATTGATGTTGCACATTTCGTCATTCTCTCAAGTTCTTCTAGACATTTTTCTTGTTCGACGATACTAACCATTTCAACTTTGTAAAACTGATGCTGTCTAATCATACCCTTTGTATCTTTGCCATAACTACCTGCCTCTTTTCTGAAGCATGGTGTAGATGCAACAAATCTCATTGGTAGATCTTTTTGATTAATCATCTTATCTTTAACAATGTTAGTTAAAATCACTTCTGCAGTAGGTATCAAAAACTTTCTTTCCCCATTATCATCTAGTTTGATTTCAAATTGATCATTCTCAAATTTAGGAAGTTGACCTGTACCAAACATTGTACTTTCAGAAGCGAATAAAGGTGGTGAAATTTCTTCATAACCATTTTTTAAAATGTGCGAATCTAGCATGAAATTTGAAATAGCCCTTTCTAATAAGGCCAGTTTATTTTTTACGAATACAAACCGTGCACCTGTAGTTTTTGTGGCTAGGTCAAAATCAAGCATTCCAAGTTTTTCACCTAATTCATAATGTGATAAAGGTTTAAAATCAAAATTTGGTATTTGACCTGATTTCATTATTTCTACGTTATCATTTTCATTTTTTCCATTCGGAACATCTTTATGAGGAATATTTGGGATAAATGATAAAATTTTATCTAGTTGGTCTTTTATTATTTTTTGCTGTTTTGATATTTCGTCTATTTCATTTGAAATTTCTTTTGATTTTTTAAATAATTTTTCATCTTTAGATTTTGAAATCTCTTTTTTTTCATTTTCCAAAGACTCTTTTTTTTGGATAAAATTTCTATTTTTGATATCTAAGTCTTTAAGTTCATTAAAATCTATTTTAAGAAATCTACCTTTTAGTGCGTTTTTAAAATCATCAAAATTTTTTCTTATTTCCTTTAAGTTATGCATTAGAATCTTTAAATTTCTTATCCTCTATAAACTTTACAGAAAAAATTGATAATTCATATAAAATTAATAATGGAATCGCTAAACCAATTTGGGTTATAGGGTCAGGCGGTGTTAATAATGCTGCTGCTGCAAAAATTATAACTACAACGTATTTTCTTCTTTTCTTTAAAAATTCAGAATCAACAACACCAATTCTTGCTAGTAAACTTAAAACCACAGGTAATTGAAAACTTATACCAAAAGCAAAAATAAGTTTCATCACTAGTGATAAATATTCGTTTACCTTAGCCTCAAGTTGAATCGGTAAATTTGTTGATAAACCTGTGCTTTCAAATGATAAAAAAAACTTTATCGCTAAAGGCATTATCAAATAATAAACTAACATCCCTCCAAGAAAAAAAAGTACTGGAGTTAATATTAGATAAGGTAATATTGCATGTTTTTCATGTTTATATAAACCAGGCGCTATAAATTTCCAAATTTGCATAAGTATAAACGGGCAAGTGACAAAGAATGCTGTAAAGAAAGAAATCTTTAGATATGTTAAAAAAGTTTCTTGAAGAGCGGTAAATATTAATCGTCTGTCAGTTCCATCATCTTTAACGGCTTGGGCGAAAGGATCTACTAAAAAACCATATAAATGTTCTGCAAAAAAATAACATCCAACAAAAAAAACAATTAGAAAAATAAAACTATGTATAAGTCTTTTTCTTAGTTCAGCTAAATGGCTTACAAAACCACCCTCTTTATCATTCTGACTCATGTTTTTTTTCTTCTTTTTTTTCTATTTTATCATTTTCAATATCAATATTTGAAACTTCATTTTGGACATTATTGATATAATTCTTAATTGTACCAATCCATGAGCCAACTTTTTTTAACATTATTGGAAAATCTTTTGGTCCAAGAACAACAATAGCTATTGCTACAATAATTAAAATCTCAAACCAACCAATAGTAGGCATGTGATTTAATCTTTTTTGTTATTATCTTGATTATCTTCGGAAATATTTTTAGGTTCGTTGTCATCAGTAACATCTGATGCCATACCTTTTTTGAAGCTCTTAATTCCTTTAGCAACATCTCCCATCAGACTTGAGATCTTACCTCTTCCAAAAAGTAAAACTACAAGTATAACAACAATTGCTATCTGCCAAATTCCTATGCTCATAGAAAAGTTATATATCTTTTATTCTCAATTTAAAAGTGACTTTTTTTTAACCTAAGTTATGAATTCTTATTTTTCTCCTCAGAGTCTAAAGTGCTGCTTAGCATTTCATCAATATTCGAATAAATATCCTCTTTTTTACCATCTTGTTTCTCTTTGTAAAATTTACCAGTTCCAAAAATTGCGTTATCAATATTTGTACTATCGATAAGACCAGCGGCGCCCAATTCATCAACGGTTGGTAAATCGGATAACTTTTGAAGATTAAAATGACTTAAAAAATCATCAGTTGTAACATATTGAATGGGTTTTCCGGGGACATCTTTTCTACCACCTGGTTTTACCCAGTTTAACTCCATCAAAATTTCAAGAGTATTTGTACCAAATGCAACACCTCTAATTTCTTCAATTTCAGCTCGTGTCACTGGTTGATGATAAACAATTATTGCAAGTGTTTCAATTGCAGCTCTTGATAATTTTTTTTCAACAGTTTTTTCCTGTTTCATAATTTCAGAAAGATTTGGCGATGTTCTAAATGACCATTTTTTTGAGATACAAACTAAATTAATACCTCGATTGGAATATTCGTTTTGTAATTTTAATAAAATTTTTTCGACATTAGTTTTTTTTGAAATCTTATTTTCTATAGTTTCAATATCAAGTGGCTCAGCAGCTGCAAAAACTATTGCTTCAATTTCTTTTTCAATTGAGGATAATTTATTAGGAAAATCAATAACATTATCTTTTTTAGTATTTCTTTTATTCATTATTTTTCCTTAATAAAAATATCATCAAATAAATTTTCTTGTTTAATTTTTAAATTACCTTCTTTAACAAGTTCAAGCGATCCTGCAAAAATACCTGCTGTGCCAGTTTTTTTGTACTTTGTTACACTCTTAAAATTTTTAGGTATCAAGTCCTCTAATTTTTTCCAATCTGTTAATTTTCCAAAAAAATCTCTGATTGTTTTAATCCCCTCTTCAGTTGTAAAAACAGGGAGTTTAGGAATATTTATTTTTTGAAAATCTTTGGTCATAATAATAGTTGAATATGTTTTTAGTAATTCAAATAAATTTACTTTAATTTCACTGTTATAAATGGGTCTAATGCCTGCTCTTACACCTCTTGTTCTGATTTCACGACCTAATCTTTTACGCTTTAACATTTGCTCTGACAATAATCTGATTAATTCTAATTTTTTAAGTTGGAGTTTTAATTTTTCTGCCACTTCTTGAACTTTAAACTCCTCCTCAGGTGTTCCAGGTAAAAGAAGTTTAGATTTCAAATAAGCAAGCCATGTGGCCATAAGTAAATACTCAGAGGCGGACTCTAGATTTAGATTTTTTTGGTTTGTTATAAAATCATGAAATTGATCTGCTAGTTTTGTAATAGAAATATTTTCTAAATTCACCTTTTGAGATTTTGCAAGGTCTAACAATATATCTAATGGACCGTTATAATTTTCAATATCAACACTAAAAAGGGAGGAATCATTTTCTGTCATAAGTGAATACTAACTTATTATCTTATAAAATTGTGATGTTTTTTTTATTACAAATTTGCTTATGAAAGGTGAATTTTGAGCAACAATTTCCATCTCATTTTGTTTGGCATTACAATGTAAAACAAGATCACAACCAGCATTAAACGCATTGATTGTATTTTCTTTAATTTTACCTTTTAAACTTTTCATAGATATATCGTCAGAAATCAGAATATTCTTAAAACCTATTTTATTTCTTATCAATTTTATCATTTTTTTAGAGTGCGTTACTGTATTTTTTAAATCGATCTTTTTGAATATGATGTGAGCTGTCATTGCAAAAAAAGAATTTTTTCTTTTAAAAGGAAAAAAATCATTTTTTAATAAGTAATCTAAATTTTTACTAATTACGGGTGTAAAATGGTGACTATCAACTTTTGCTAAACCATGTCCTGGTATATGTTTAATAACAGTTCCTACGCCATTATTATGGTGATAGTTGATACAATAATCGCCAATTTTTGAAACTATTTTAGGATTACTAGAGAAAGATCTGTCTCCAATAATTGATGATGAACCTTCCTTTCTAAGATCTAAAACAGGACAAGTGTTGATATTAACTCCTATCAATTTTAATAAATATGATGTTTTATCAATAAATAATTTATAGAAAAAATTAAATTCCTTAGGCTTTTTTATAAATTTTTTGCCAAAAAATTCAGAGGTTAAATTTTCAAAAGATATAATATTTTTAAGTCGGTTTACTCTACCACCCTCTTGATCAATTAAGATTGGATATTTATTATCGTTAAAGATTTTTCGAATAGATGTGGTTAATTGTTTCGCCTGTTTAATATCTTTTATGTTTCTAGTAAATAAAATTACTCCCCATGGCTTATATTTTCTTAAAAAATTCTTTTCTCTGGGACTAAGTTTTGTTGATTTAATACCGATAATAAAAGATCTTCGATTATTCATTAATCTAGAAGTTTCCAAAAATTAAATTTTTTCTTTTTATCTTTATTAGATTTCTCTACATATTGAATGATATCTTTGGTATCATTTTCTAAAACTGGCAATTTTTCAGAATAAATATCAATTTTTTTGTTAATATTGCTCAAAGATCTAAAAGAATTTTTTTTATTATCATCTGAAAAATAATACTCACCTGTAAAAAATATAAAAAAACCGATGAATAATAAAAATATTAAATATTTAATCTCTTTTAGCATCACATTTTATCTGGTGTAGATACGCCAACTATATTCATCCCAGATTTTACTACATTGGAAATAGCCTTAAGAAAAATCAATTTATCATCTGTTATCTTTTTTTGATCATTAATAAATCTTTTGTCTGGATTTTCCTTACCTAAATTCCAATATGAATGAAATAAAGAGGCTAATTCATATAAATAAGTCGGTATTCTATGCGGCTCAAGTTTATTACAAGATACATCAATACACTTGGGCCATTCAGATAATTTTTTTAAGATTTTTATTTCATCTTTGGAATATTCAAAATCGTACTTAGTAATATCTAGATCTAAATTTAAATCTTTATCAAGATGTCTATATACTGAACATATTCTTGCATAACAGTATTGAACGTAATAAAGGGGGTTATCTTTTGATTTTTCTATAACGTTATCAAAATCAAAATCGAGTTCAACATCACTACTTCGATTTAGCATTATAAATCTTGTTGCATCTTTTCCTACCTCATTAATTAAATCATCTATAGTTATATAGTCCCCTTTTCTTTTAGACATTTTAAAGGGTTTCTTATCTTTAATAAGTTTAACAAGTTGGCTAACTTTACAAATTAATCTATCTTTAGAGTTTGATAAAGCTTCAACAGATGATGAAATTCTTTTTATATAACCAGCATGATCTGCGCCTAAAATATTAATAAGCCTATCAAATTTTCTGTCTAATTTATTTTTGTGGTATGCAACATCACTTGCAAAATAAGTCCAAGCACCATCAGATTTTTGTAATGCTCTATCTTTGTCATCTCCAAAATCAGTTGATCGGAAAAGTAACTGTTCACGTTCAACCCAATTACTATCATCTTCACCAGCAGGTGCCTTTATTTTTCCTTTATAAACAAATTTGTTTTTTTGAAGAAATTCAACAACTTTTTCCACTTCATGATTTTCAACTAATTTTTTTTCACTGACAAAGTTATCATGATTAATACCAAGACTTTTAAGATTACTTTTGATTAATTTTAATGCTTCGTTAATAGCTAAAGAGGTTAATTCTTGAGATATTTTGTCAAAATTTTTAAAATCAATGTTTTTATTTGAGTTTAAAATATTCTGAGCAAAATCAATTAAATAGTCTCCAGGATATAAATCTTCATTATCAACTGGAAAAGGTTCATTAAAAGAAATCTCTCTTATTCTATAATAAACTGACTTTGTAAAATTTATAATCTGATTACCGTAGTCGTTTATATAATACTCTTTTGTGACTTTATTATTATTAAACAATAAAAGATTTGCCATCACATCGCCTAAAATGGCCCCTCTACAATGACCAACGTGTAAAGGTCCTGTTGGATTAGCAGATACAAATTCTATTAGGTAATTTCTTTTAATATTTTTATTTGTTCCAAAAGAATTAGAATTTTTAATTACTTCTTTAATAAAGTTTGTCCAAAAAATGGGTTTAAATTTAATATTGATAAAACCAGGTTTAACTACTGATATATCCTCAATAAATTTGTCCTCTTTTTTGATTTTTTCTGCCAAGATTGACGCCAGATCTGATGGAGATTTATTATTAATCTTAGAAAGGACCATTGCCACATTAGTAGAAATATCACTATCAAATTTTGAAGGTGGAATTTCTGCAGTTATCCCGTTAAGTGTATCTGGTAGAATTAAATCTCCATTCGAAGAGAGTGTCGAAAGAATTTCTTTTATTTTATCTAAATACTGTTCAAAAATATTCATTTAAAGTTTTTGTGAAGGTTGATTGCATATCTGTCTGTCATTCCTGATATAAAATCTGAAATTGCTCTATATTTATCCTTTGAGAGATGATTTTTTGAAATAAATTTTTTAGGGTTTTTTTGTATTTTATTAAACAGTTTTTTAATTATTAATTTACCGTTTTCGTTTTTTTTCAGAACTGCATTATTATTATACATCTTTGTTTTTAAAAAAAATCTTATTTCATTCACAGAGTCTTTAACTTTTTCAGAAAAATCTACCATTGTTAAATTTGCTTTAGTAATATCTTTATAATTTTTTATTTTGTTAATCTTCAAATTAGTTTTGGTATTTTTAATTAAATTTTTAATCATTTGATCAATAGAATCTCTTATAATCTGATATGTTGCAATTTTATAGTTTTGTTTGTTTATCTTTTTTTTATATTTTTTATAAATATCTTTAAAAAAGTTAATTTCAATTAACTCATCTAGTTTAAATAAATTTGCATTTATACCATCTTGAATATCATGATTGTTATAAGCTATATCATCTGAAATAGCTGAAACTTGAGCCTCTAATGATGGATAAGTCTGAAAATTAATCTTACGATTGAATTTTTTTACTCCAATAAGACTATCAACTAAATCTAATTCATAAACAGGACCATTATGCTTAAGCAATCCCTCTAAGGTTTCAATTGAAAGATTTAATCCACTATACTTAAGATATTTATTCTCCAAAAACATAACCACACGAAGAGTTTGTAAATTATGATCAAAGCCTCCATAATCTTCCATACATTCATTAAGAGAGTCCTCGCCAGCATGACCAAAAGGTGGGTGACCCAAATCATGTGCCAAACTTAAGGTTTCAGCTAGATCTTCATTCAATTCAAGATATCTTGCAATAGATCGTGCAATTTGAGCAACTTCCATTGAATGGGTTAATCTTGTTCTGTAATGATCACCTTCTGTGTTAACAAACACTTGTGTCTTGTGTTTGAGTCTTCGAAATGAGGCGCTGTGAACTATTCGATCTCTATCTCTTTGAAATGGCGATCTATATTTTGATACAGATTCTTTGAATATTCTTCCTTTGCTTTTAGTAAGAGCAATCTTTGAGTATTTTTTCATCCTTTAAAATTAAAATTTAAGTATTATATTAGTAATACCAGTGATCAATAATGATTAAAGAAATTAAATTTACTGATAAGGCTCTAAAACAGATCAATGTTTTGCTGTCTAAAAAAGACAAAGGGTCGTTTTTTAGAATCGCTATCAAAGGCGGTGGTTGCTCAGGCTTTCAATATGAATTTACTTTTGACAAAGAAAAAGCAGCCGATGATTTAAATTATGAAAATATATTGATAGATAAAACGTCTGCCGATTTATTAAAAGGATCAGAAATTGACTATGTTTCAGAATTAATTGGTGAACAATTCAAAATAACTAATCCGCAAACCAAATCTTCTTGTGGTTGTGGTGTTTCCTTTTCTCTTTAATGATTATTTCCTCGTGGAATGTAAATTCTGTGCGAGCACGTATTGAAAGTATCAAAAGTTATCTTCTAAAGTACAAACCTGATGTTGTGATGATGCAAGAGATTAAAACTGAGGATGTAAACTTTCCTTATGATGACTTTTCCTCAATGGACTATGAAAGTCATGTTTTTGGTCAAAAAAGTTACAATGGTGTTGCTATTATTTCAAAAGGAAAATTAAAAAATATCAAAACAGACTTAATCAAAGATAAGCTTAAACAATCAAGAATAATCTCAGCTGAACTTGAACACAAAAAGAAAAATATTCAATTAATCAATATCTATACGCCAAATGGTAATCCTGTTGATACCGAAAAATATGATTACAAAAAAAAATGGCTCGATGATTTAATTAAACAATTAAAAGCTTTAACTAAAAAAAATCAAAATATAATTCTTGGTGGTGATTTTAATATTATCCCTGCAGCAGAGGATGTCTATAATCCAAAAAGCTTTGAGGACGATGCTCTATTTAGATTAGAAATAAGAAAAAAATTAAGAGAAATGATTAATTTAGGTTTTAATGATGTCTACCGACATTTTAATGAAACTAAAGAAGGATATACTTTTTGGGATTACATGAGAGGTGCATGGCAAAAAAATAATGGTATGAGAATTGATCACTTTTTAGTTTCAAATTCTTTAATAGACCAAGTTAAAGGAATTAATATTAATAAAGATCCAAGAGGCCGTGAAAAACCATCAGACCATACACCAATAGAAATTACTTTAGCTTAAAGATTTTATTTTATTAACTAGCTCTTCATTAATATTTCGAGGGCCCTTATCTAATCTATTTTTATGTCTTCTCTCTCCTGGAAGTCTAACTCCTTCAAATGATTTCATTTTATTAAAAAATTCATCAGCGTGTTTTTGCCAATTGGTTCCTGAAGTTTTATCAGGTGAAATTGCAAGAATAAATTCTCCACCACTAGGAGGTCCACCGTCATTATTATCTTTTGCAGCTGTCTCAAAGCTAAAATTATCGCCAACTAAAGCGCCAGCCATTAGTTCTACCATCATTGCTATTGCAGACCCTTTATATCCACCAAAAGGAAGTAATACACCTCCGTCCGCTATTGCTCCTGGATCAGTTGTTTCTTTACCATCTTTAGTTAAACCAGTTCCAAGTGGAACTTTATGCCCTTCTCTTTTAGCAACTTGAACTTCACCCATTGCCATTGATGCAGTTGCCATATCGTAAACTACAGGAGTTTTTCCTGGTCGTGGCCATGCAAAAGAAATTGGATTTGTTCCAAACAAAGGTTTGATAGCTCCAGCAGGTGCTACAGCAGGCTTGTATGATGTGCAAGCAAATGCAACTAAACCTTCTTCTGCTAATTTTTCTGTCTCTGGCCACATCGCAGCCATATGATGTGAATTGTTAATTGCAAGTACAGCCACACCATTTTCTTTTGCAGCTTTTGCTAATTCAGGTAGCCCTTTATTTAAAACTACAGGGGCTAAACAATTATTCCCTTGTACTTTTATTACTGATGAAGAAATCTTTTTTATTTCTGGTTTTCCTTTACCATTAATTTTTCCACTTTTTAAACCACTAACATATGCTGGTAATCTAAAAAGACCATGAGATAAAGATCCGTCCCTTTCAGCATTTCTAATTAAATCTGACAGAATTGAAGCTGTTTCTTCATCACATCCATTAGTTAATAAGGTCTTTTTAGCTAAATCAAATATTTCATCTAATGTAAGGGAAACTGTACTCATCCCATTATTAGATATTATTAATGGTTAAAGATCAATTTTTATTTAACAACCTTTAAAAGATTTAGACATATTGCCAATTAAATCAAAGTATAAATCTTTGCCAGGGTTAAGTGTTGCTCCTAATGGATCTATTACACCTGTTGCAATATTAGTATCTTTTGCTACAGCTTTAATTATATCAGGATTAAATTGAGGCTCTGAGAAAACACAACTTACTTTGTCATGCTCGATAACTTCTCTAATTTCAGCTAATTGCTCAGCACCAGGCATGACATCTGTATTTACTGTAAATGCACCTAAAACATTAATGTCAAACCTTTTTTCAAAGTATTGATAAGCATCATGAAAAACTATCGATTTAAAATCTTTATTTAATTCAGATTTTACTTTTTTAGTAAGCTTATCTAAATCTTTATGAGCTTTTTTTAAATTTGCCTTATATTTAGCCTCATTTTTTGAGTCATTCTCAATTAAATGCTCTGCCATTTCACTTAAAATTACTTTTGCATTCATTGGATCTAACCAAATATGGGGATCATGTTCACCATGTGCATGTCCTTCATGACCATGCTCATCGTGACCATCTTTTTTATGCTCATCGTCATGACCGTGCTCATCATGACCATGTTCTTTCTCTTTTTTGTCATGATCGTGATCATCATGATCGTCCTCTTTCTTTGCATGATCATCGTGATCATCTTCTTTATGACCATGGTCGTGTTCCTCGAAAATATTTCTCTCTCTAAATTTAAGT
>CACJUF010000009.1 GCA_902596515.1 uncultured Pelagibacteraceae bacterium | reverse complement strand
TTATATTAAATTTACTTTCAACCTTACCATTTGCAACAAGTTGATCAAAAATTTTTAATTGATAATCGCTTACTCTTCTTTGGTCTTCAGGTAAATCTCTTGGATAATTTCCTTTAAAGACTTGGTCTAAATCATCTGAAGCAGTTAGATAAACTTCCTTTGTTTTTCCTATTAAATTAGGGTCATTTAAAAGTTCATTTTTAATTTCTTTTTCAAAAAAATAAGACACCATTCTCTTCAATTCATTTTCTTGATCTTCATTGGCGTTTGGATCTAAATCAGCCATTGATTTTAATGCTATATCGTAATAATCAGCGTCCTGTAAATCTTCTTTAGAAGGATTTTGGTCTAACATCATTAATTCAGCATCGAAAGTTACTGGAACAATAAGCCATGTTTTTTGAAAAGCTGAATAGCCAGTTGAAAAAATTTTAAAAATAAAGATTGTTAAAAATAAAAGTGCCATAAAAATTGCACTCAGACCGTATAAGCGAAATCGCTGTTCAGCTTTATATCTTTTATTTAATAATTGTTCTTTATTTTTATTCATATTTTTCTCTATATTTTTTAACTACTCTCAAGGCCACAATATTTAAACAAAGTGTTACTAAAAATAATGACATACCTAAAGCAAAAGCAGCTTGCGTTTTTGGGTCGCCAAAAGCTTGGTCACCAATTAGAATAACTACAATTTGAGCTGTAATCGTTGAAGTAGACTCTAAAGGATTTAAAGTTAAATTAGCAGCTAAACCAGAGGCCATAACAACTATCATTGTTTCTCCAATAGCTCTTGAAACACCAAGTAAAATAGATCCAACTATCCCCGGCAATGCCGCGGGAAAAATAACTCTCTTAATTGTTTCTGATTTAGTTGCTCCCATAGCGTAACTTCCATCTCTTAAACTTTGGGGCACACTTGTAATTACATCGTCACTTAAACTTGAAATAAATGGTATAATCATAATACCCATTACCCCTCCTGCTGCTAAAGCACTTTCAGCTGAAACCTCAAGACCCATTGAAGTTCCTAATTCTTTCAAAAATGGTCCAACAGTTAGGGCAGCAAAAAAACCATAAACAACTGTTGGTATACCAGCTAAAATTTCAATTAATGGTTTTGCATATTGTCTAACTTTAGTTGATGCATATTCAGCTAAATAAATTCCACTCATTAATCCAATTGGGATAGCAACGCACATAGCAATAAATGCAATAAAAAAAGTACCTGCAAAAATAGGGACTGCTCCAAAAGTATCTGAATACATTGTCGGATCTAAAGCCTCAGAAGAATCTCTAACAAAAGCTTTTGCTGGATACCAGTGAGTTCCAAAGACAAAATCAAATAATGGAATTACTTTAAAAAAATCTATAGTTTGAAATATAAGTGAGAAAACTATTCCAACAGTAGTTAATATTGCAGCTAAAGAAGCTGTAAATAAAACTGCGTTCAAAAATTTTTCAACTGGTTCTCTTGTTCTAGAATTAGATGAAATTCTTTTATACGCATAAGCAACAGAGGCAATAATTGCAGATAATACTATAACAACTTTTGAACTTTGAGCTATTGATCGAAGACTTAAATATTTTTCAGCTGAAGCTTCAATTAAAGGTGTAATTTCTCCAGTGAATTGCCCTCGAGACAATGCTTTTGATTTTTCGTATAATAAATTTAATTCATCATCAAGATAACCTTGATTTGAATAATCACTTAAGATTAATAGTTTTACAATTGTGGGCTCAAAAATTGCCCATAATGAAAAAATTATAAAGGCTGGTATTGCACACCAGATTGCAAGATAATAACCATAAAATTGTGGTAATGCGGTTAATCTTTTTTTTGTAGATTGAATTGTATATGCTTTTTTGCGTCCAAAATAATAGCTTGTGAAACCTAGAAGAACAATAAATGTAAATAATATTAAGTTCACAGAATCTCCTTAAGTGAGGACTTTACTCTTTTTTTAAAAAAAAGGGGTCTAAAAAGACCCCCTTTTTAATCATTTGTTAACTGAGGAATAATTAATTACCCATAGCAACTAGCTTCGTAGCATTAGTTCTAGTTGTTTTATACAACTTAGAGTCTAATGGCACTAAACCAATGTCTGCTAAGTAACCCCCTTTTCCAATAGCTTTCTTAGTTGTGAATTCTTTCACAAACTCATGTAAGCCTGGAATTACTCCAACGTGTGCTTTTTTCACGTAGAAGAATAAAGGTCTAGCAACAGCATAACTGTAGTCTTGAATAGACTTTAATGACGGTTGTCCACCATCAATACTTGCTGCTTGCAATTTATCTTTTGCAGCTAAGAAATAACTGAAACCAAAGAAACCAAACATTTCTTTATCTTGAGTTAACTTTTGGATGATTAAACTATCGTTTTCTCCAACTTCAATAGCAGCACCATCTTCTCTGTAAAGTTTTTGAGGTTTTTTGTATTTTTTATTTCCAGCTTCAAAACCAGCTTTATAAAGAGCTTTAGCTTCTTTAGTCATACCTTTTTTCATTACTAAAGAATTCCAAGCATCTCTAGTTCCTGATGTTCCTGGTGGGATCATCACTGAAATTTTTTGTTTTGGTAAGCTAGGGTCAATTTGGTCCCAAGTTTTATAAATATTTGGAACTAATTTACCATCAACAACTGTATGAGCAGCAAGTGCTAAATATAATTGTTCTTTAGTAAAGTTTACTGGTTTTGCATCTTTGCTGTAAGCTAATGTAATACCATCGTTACCAATTACGATCTCAACGATATCATTAACACCATTTTTCTTACATAGAGCTTTTTCTTTATCTTTCATAGCTCTTGATGCATTTGTAATATCTGGATGTTGTTCACCTACACCAGCACAGAATAGTTTAGCTCCACCACCAGTACCAGTAGACTCGATTACAGGAGTTTTAAATCCTGAACCACCAAATCTTTCAGCAACAACTGTTGCATAAGGGAATACTGTAGAAGAACCAACTATCTTAATTTGATCTCTTGCTTGAGCAACAGTTGCAATTGAAAGTGCAACTAAAGAAGCAATTACTATAGTTAGTTTTTTCATTATCTTTAATCCTTTCGTTATTTATTAATTAAAAGATGATTGACTCGTATAAATTTATTGAATCTTTAATATTACAGAATTGTTACACTTTTGTTAAAAAGGTAACTTTTTAGTTGTATTTTTTTGATATAATTATTTGATCAATATCAGTTTCTAAGCCACCAATACATGAAACAGGGTTTACCTGTTCATTAAGAGCTAGTTCTTTTGTTGGACGTAAAGTTATTTCTAGTTTTACTAAGTTTACTAATTCCTCTCTAATTTCTTCATCATATCTCCAGCTTGGCCATGAACTTGGGGTTGAAAATATAGAGGTTAAATAGCTTGTAGCCATAGTATATCTATAATTACTCAAATTTTCATTCCTCAATAAAAAATCTCTTACAGAATTAAAAATATTTCTACATCTAAAAGAATCTGAAAAATAATTTTCCTTCTTGAGATTTCTATTCATAGGAACAGAAACAATTAAATCAATTGAATTTTTAGAATACGAGGTAACTACGTCTGTATAAAATTCAGCTTCAGTAACTTCTAAATGATCTTTAATAGAAGGATATGAAGTTTTCAAATCTGCCTCTAATCTAAAAATTCCAATATCAAAAACTGTAAGTTGCTGATTTCTTAATAATGTTGTGATATCTTTAGAAAAAACACTTGTTGTTATAGAGCTTAATAAAAAAGCAAAAATCAAAATATTTTTGAATATTTTAACCATATAAAAAAATTAATTAAAAGATTAACATTAATCAAGTAAAGAATTGTTAAAAAAACCTTCTAAAACTATTACAATATAATATTTTTTAAATTTAAGTTTTCGCTGGTAAATAAATTTGAATTTCAGTTCCTTGGTTTTCCTCACTTAGAATCTCATAGTGTCCACGATGTTGAGTAACTATATGTTTAACAATAGCTAATCCTAAACCGGTTCCACCAACCTTGTTACTTTGTTCATGATCTACCCTAAAAAATCTTTCTGTAATTCTAGAAATATATCTTTGAGGAATGCCAACACCTTCGTCTTTAATACTGATCATAAAATTTTTTTCTAACAATTTACCATCGCTAATTTTGCTTGATATAAAAATAGACTTATTTTCCTTTGAATACTTAATTGCATTATCTAAAAGATTAGAAAAAACAGTTTGTAATTTTTTTTCATCTCCAATAACAACTGTTTGATTGGCGAGAGATAAATTAATATTTAATTTCTTTCTTTTTAAAACAATCTCAAAATTACTGATGATTGTTTTGAAAAGATCATTTATATCAACTAAAGAGTTTGGCCTTATGTGTTCTTCTAATTCAATTCTTGTGAGTATTAAAAGATCATTAATTAAATTTTCCATTCTATTTGATTGATCAGTCATTATTTTCATAAATTTTTTTTTAGCCTTTTCATCATCAGACGCTGGGCCCTCAATTGTTTCTAGCGATCCTTTGATTGCCATTAAAGGTGTTCTTAATTCATGGCTTACATTTGCTACAAAATCAGTTTTAAATTTTTGTGCTTTTGTAATTTCAGTAAAATCTTTTAAAAATAACACAACAGAGTCTGGTTCAGTAAACAAATGAGTTGGGCCAGGAATAATATAAATTTTATAGAATTGATATGATGGGAGGTCAATTTCAACATCGATATTTTTTGTTTTATTTTCTACGATAGCTTTTTCAATATTTTCTATTAATTCTGGTTTTCGAATTATAGAAGATATGTTTTTATCAATTAAATTACTTCCAAATCTTTTTAATGCACTTGGATTGGCATATTTAATTATGTTAAATTTATTTAATGCAAAAAATTGATCTTCAAGCTCATCAATAATTACTCTTTTTGTTTTTTCTTCTCTTTTATTAACTATTGTAGCGGTATTTATTGATTTATTTTTTTTTTGATTAAGTAAATAGAGAAGATAAACTATCACAACTATAAGTAGAATGACGAAATATTCCATAAATTTAGATGGCTTAATTTTGCATCATTACACTTTTTAATGCAAATAAATTAAGGAAAAATTAACTAATGATTTGGTGAAATATTGTTAAAAAATATTTTTGCTGTTTCTTCCCAAGTGAATTTTTTTGCAAATTCAAGACAATCATTTCTGTCAACTTTTAAAGCTTTTTGGGCTGATACTTTAAGATCATCATCTAAACAATTTATTTTGGATCCTTCAAATATATCTTTAGGACCTGGAACAGGATACGCAGCAACAGGTGTTCCACAATTTAAAGCTTCTGTAACTACAATTCCAAATGTATCTGTTTTACTAGGGAAAACAAAAACATCAGAGGATGCAAAATGTGATGCTAATTCACCATTTGTTTTTTCTCCTAAAAAAATATCTTTAGGGAATTCTTTTTTCAATTTTTTTAAATCAGGTCCTTTTCCTATAATTATTTTTGTACCTTCTAAATCACATTCTAAAAAAGCTCTTATGTTTTTTTCAACTGCAACTCTTCCAACATAAATCCAAATAGGTCTTTTATGAGGTAAATCAATTTTTTTAGGGTTCTTAAAAGCTCCATGATTTCCTCCTCTAGTCCAAGTAATCATTTTATTGTCATCTATACCTATATCGATTAATTCTTTTCTCATAGACTCTGTAGTTACTAAAATTCTCTCAGCCTTATTATGAAAATTTGCTAAGAATTTTTCAGCCCATTTTGCTGGTATAATAGGAAAGTAAAGTTTTAGATATTTATCAAATCTTGTATGGAAACTCGTAGTAAACTTTAGATTATTTTTTAAACAATATCTTCTTGCCATAGTGCCTATCGGGCCTTCGGTAGCGATATGAATTGCATCTGGATTGATTTTCTTTATTAAATTACCAACTCTTGGCCATACATTTATAGACAACTTAATTTCATTATATTTCGGCATCGGAAAAGTAAAAAATAAGTCAGGTGTAATATATTCTATTCTATGACCTTGTTCTTTTAATACATTGCCTGTTTCATGTAAGGTTCTTACGACACCATTTACTTGTGGAAAATATGCATCTGTAGCAATTAAAATTTTCATTAATTATGAAGCTTTTTTTAATTCTTCAGTTTTAATTGGTTCAATTATTTCTTTATCATCTAAATATTGTTCTCTTATTTTGTCCCAATATAATATTTCAAAACTACCATCATAATTTTCGGCTAATGCGGTACAAGATTCAACCCAGTCTCCACAATTTAAATAATTGACCCCATTAAAGTCTCTATCCTCAGCATGATGGATGTGGCCACAAATAATTCCATCAAATTTTTTTCTTTTTGCATAATCTGAAAGTGTTTTTTCATATTCACCAATATATTTAACTGCATTTTTGACTTTATACTTTAAAAATTTTGCAAGAGACCAATATTCTTTTCCTCTCAATCTTCTAAAAAAATTAATTATTACATTTAATTTTAATAGTAAATTATAGGCTATTGATCCAAGTTTAGATAACCATTTAGCATGTTTCATAACACCATCCCAAGCATCACCATGAACAACAACATATTTTTTTCCTGCATTTGTTTCATGAATAACTCTATTAACCATATGGATGTCACCAAAATGCATTGGAATAAATTTTCTTAACATTTCGTCATGATTACCCATTATGTAGAAAACTTTGGTACCATGTCTAGCTTTTCTTAAAATTTTTTGGATTACATCATTATGTTCTTGAGGCCAAAAAAAACTTTTTTGCATTTCCCAGATATCTATAATGTCCCCTACAAGATAAAGATTTTCGGATCTTGAGTTTTTAAAAAACTCTAAAAGTTTTTTCGCCTGACAACCCTTGGTACCTAAATGAACATCAGAAATAAATATACTTTTATATCTAAGTAAATTAGGCATTTAAAGACCTATATTTTAATACAACTGTAACACGAATCATGTACTTCTTATTTCATTTGAATGTTACAAATTTGTTAAAAATTTTTTAAGGATTAATTATGTTATGTTGTTTGATTTATAATTTGAATTCTTCCTCTGGAAGAAAATCTATATTCATAAATAGGATTTTATCTAAGTTAAAAGAGAATATTTCTGTAGACTACTTTGAAACAAAAACAATAAATCAAGCTAAGAAAATTTTCAAAAATTTTAATCAAAAAAATTATGATCGACTAATAGTAGCTGGTGGTGATGGTTCAGTTTCTTTTGCAATTAATGAATTAATTAAAAATAATTTTGATTTTAAAGACGATTTTGCCATAGGTTATATTCCTGCTGGCACTGCAAATTTGCTTCAAGCTGAATTATCAATGAATAAAAAAGTTGATGATATAGTAAATGTGTTGGTTTCTAATAATTATAAATCCTCTAATCTTGTAAAAATTAACGATAATTATTTCTTTTTAATGGCTGGTATAGGATGGGATGCAAAAATTGTTCATTCAATTAATTCAAAAATTAAAAAGATTCTAGGTAAAATTATATTTGGTATCAAAGGTTTTCAATATTTCTTGTTTATGAATAATAAAAAGTTAAATGTCACTTTTGATGGTCAATTTTATCAAGCAGACTGGATATTATCTTCAAATACCAAATATTACGCTGGACATCATAAAATAAATAAAACAAATATTTTTGAAGAGAAATTAGTCACATATATATTTAAAGATTTGACTAGGATTAGTTTATTATATTCAATTTTTTTAATAATTCTTAATGGTGATTTAAGTAAAAATAAAAATGTTATTACTACTTATGCACAAAACATTACAATTGATGGAAATGATTTGATACCTGTTCAAATTGATGGAGATAATTTTGGTTCATATAAAAAAATTCATTTAAATCTATCAAATAAAAAGGTGAATTTTCTTGTAAAATAATTATTTTATTCTTCCATAAATATCTTGGTATCTAACTATATCAGTTTCTTTTAAAATTGAGCCTACTTGTGCTTCAATAATTTTGACTGGTTTTTTATAGGGATTTTCTATTCTATGAATTGCACCTAATGGAATAAAGATTGTTTCATCAGGTTTCATAGTAAAATATTTCTTATTTAATGTAATTTTAGGCTTACCATGAGTAACTACCCAGTGCTCAGCTCTATGATGATGTTTTTGAAGACTTAATATACCTTTTGGTTTTACATATAATTCTTTAATTAAAAATTCCTTACCGTTAAATAGATTTACATAACTGCCCCAAGGTCTATGAAATACATTCTTCTTTTTATAATAATGTCTTTTATTTCGTCCATACATCTTACAGATTTCTTTCCAAGATCCTAAATCAGACCAAGGAATATCTAATTTGATAGCGTTTATATCTCTAGTTTTTTCCAATATTGCATAGTCAAAAGATTTAGCTGTTGCTTTGGTGAATGCTTGTTTGTTTAAATAATACACATTACCTTTATATTTTGCTTTTGTCACAGCTTTGTTACAATTTCGGTAAATATTTGGTTGGTGTTTCTTGAAATTATTAATTATTGAGTCTTTTCTCAAATAAAACATTCCAGAATTCCAATAACCTTTTTTACTAATTATTTGTTTAGCTTTTGCCGCTTTTGGTTTTTCTATGAATCTAGTTACTTTAGTATTTTTTGTTAAAAAATAGCCAAATTCACTTGAAGGCATTGTAGGTTTAATCCCAAAAATAAAAATATTATTATCGGTGAGTTTCGTTTGGTTTTTTTTTATAGCTTTATTAAATAATGTAACCTTATCTATCAAATGATCAGCGGCCAAGAACATTAAAGGTTGTTCGTTAGGTATATCCTTTATTAATGCCGTACTTAATATAGCTGGTGCGGTATTTCTTTTAGCTGGCTCTAAAACTATCTTGAATTTTCTTATTTTGTATTTCTTTAGGTGTTGTTTTACTTGTTTTAAATATTTTGCATTAGTACTAATAATTGGAGCATCATATATAGATGCTTTAACTCTCTCTAAAGTTTTACCTAATAAAGTCCAATTACCAAAATCTATAAATTGTTTTGCTTGATGTTTTTTAGCGTTAGGCCAAAGTCTTGTTCCAGCTCCACCACATAAAATGACTGGGCGAATTTTCATCAAATTTTTGAGTAATCCTTAACTTCGTTTTTCTTACCTGGATGTGTTGGTGCTCCTAAATATGCAGGTCCTACAGTTTGTGCGTATTTCCAAAGAGTTCCTGATCCAAAATCAGATTTTCTAGCCTTCCATTTTCTTCTTCTTGAAGCTAATTGTGCTCTAGTTAATCGAACATTAATTGTTCCCTTCTTAGCGTCAATATCAATAATATCTCCATTCCGTAATAGAGCGATCGGTCCACCTAATGCAGCCTCTGGTCCTACATGGCCTACACAAAATCCCCGAGTTGCTCCAGAGAATCTTCCATCAGTTATTAAAGCAACTTTTTCTCCTTTACCCTGACCATAAATTGCACCTGTTGTTGAAAGCATTTCTCTCATACCTGGTCCACCAACTGGTCCTTCATATCTGATAATAATTACATCACCATCTTTGTATTTTCTGCTTTGAACAGCTTTCATTGCACTTTCTTCATTATCAAAACATCTTGCTCTTCCAGTAAATTGTAATTTTTTAAGTCCAGCAATTTTAACAATTCCTCCTTCAGGAGCTAAGTTACCCTTTAAACCAACTACACCACCCGTTGGTGATAAAGGATTTTTAAAAGATCTCATTACTTTTTGTTTCGGATTAAATTTAATTCCCTTTAAATTTTCTTTCATTGTCTTACCTGTAACGGTCATACAATCTCCATGGATATAACCACCTTCATAAAGAGTTTTTAAAAGCATTGGCACTCCACCTGCTAACCACATATCTTTAGCAACATATTTTCCACCTGGTTTTAAATCAGCAAGATAAGGAGTTCTTTTAAATATCTTTGCAACATCCATTAAATCAAATTTAATACCAGCTTCATTTGCTATTGCTGGTAGATGTAAACCTGCATTAGTTGATCCACCTGTTGCAGCAACAATAGTTGCAGCATTTTCTAAAGCCTTTCTTGTAACTATATCTCTTGGTTTAATTTTTTTAGCTAATAATTCCATAACCATTCGACCGCTTGCTTTTGCATACTTATCTCTTTCTTCGTACGGAGCTGGTGTTCCAGCTGAATAAGGTAGTGCTAAACCAATAGCTTCTGATACACATGCCATAGTGTTAGCAGTAAATTGCCCTCCACAAGCTCCTGCTGTTGGACATGCAACTAATTCTAATTTTCTTAGTTCTTCAGCAGACATTTGTCCTGATGAATGTTTTCCAACTGCCTCAAAAACATCTACAACAGTCACGTCTTTACCTTTGTATTTTCCTGGTAGTATTGAACCACCATATATAAATACACTTGGAACGTTTAATCTAACCATCGACATCATCAAACCAGGTAAAGACTTATCACAACCTGCAATACCTACTAATGCATCATAACAATGACCTCTAACAGTTAATTCAGCACTGTCAGCAATAACTTCTCTTGATATTAATGAGGATTTCATTCCCTCATGTCCCATAGCAATACCGTCTGTAACTGTAATTGTACAAAACTCTCTTGGTGTTCCACCTGATGCTCTTACACCCTTCTTAACAGACTGGGCTTGTCTCATTAAGGCTATATTACAAGGTGCCGCCTCGTTCCATGTTGATACAACTCCTACAAAAGGTTTGGCAACATCTTTTTCTGTTTCTCCCATTGCATAATAAAAAGATCTATGAGGAGCTCTGTCGGGTCCTAAAGATGTATGTCGACTTGGTAATTTTTTCTTATTAAATTTCCGCATTATAAACTTTCAATTGTTAAAGATATTTTTTTGATATCATTTTTTAAGTTACTATAGTTAGTTTTTTCTTGTTCAACAATATTTTTTGGTGCCCTATCGATAAATCCTTTGTTTGATAATCGTTGTGAAATCTTATCTAATTCATCTTGGTATTTTGTTTGTCTTTTTTGCAAATTTTCTTTGATTAAACTTAAATCAACATTTTCATCAAAATAAATCTTGAATATATCACCTGAAATTACAAGAGTTGCAGAAGGTCTATCTTGATCTTTTTCAAAAAAATTATTGATACGACCAAGTTTTTTTAAGATTATTTCATTATTATCCATCAAAGATCGATTTTTTTTAGCTATCTTATTCATAGAGAGATCTACAAAAGAACCTGGGCTGACATTTAACTCATTTTTAAACGATCTAAGTTCTGAGATAATATTGATGATTTTCTCTACATCCTTTTGGGATTTGTCTTTTTTGACTTTTCCTGATGGCCAGTTTTTGTACATTAGGAAATTCTTATTCGATTTATCAAACTTATTTTTTAACCATATTTCCTCAGTAACAAATGGGATAAATGGATGAAGCATAACAAGTATTTGTTTAAAAACATAAGCTGATACTTCCTTTACCTCTTTTTTTGACTCCTCATCTTCTGAATAAAGGATTGTTTTAGATAGTTCGATATACCAATCACAATATGAATGCCAAGCAAATTGATAAGCGTTTTTGGCTGCCTCATCAAATCGATAGTCTTTAATATTCTTTTGAATCTTATCTTTTATTTCTATTAATTCAGAGTAAATCCATTTATTGATATTTAAAGTAGTTTTGGGAACTTTATCAGTCTTGTTAAAATCACAATTATTTGTGATTAAAAAATTGTTTGCATTCCACAATTTATTTAAAAAGTTCCTATACCCTTTAACTCTATCTTCAGAAAGTTTTACATCGGTTCCAGGTGAAGCCATTGAAAGCAAAGTAAATCTTAGAGCATCTGCACTATATTTTTCAATTAAGTCTAATGGATCAATTACATTGCCTTTAGATTTAGACATTTTTTGCCCTTTTTCATCTCTTACTAAAGCGTGAACATATATATCTTTGAAAGGTTCTTTATTAAGAAATTCCATTCCAAACATAATCATTCTTGCAACCCAGAAAAAAATTATATCAAAACCAGTTACTAAAACTGTGGTTGGATAAAATTTTTTTACGAAATCTTTTTTATCTGGCCATCCTAAAGTTGCAAACGGCCATAAACCAGAAGAAAACCAAGTATCTAATACATCAGGATCTCTAATTAATTTTACATCTTTTTTATAATGCTTTTTGGCTTGCTTACTTGCTTCTTGTTCATTTAAAGCAACAAATATTTTATTGTCAGGTCCATACCATGCTGGGATTTGATGACCCCACCACAACTGTCTAGAAACACACCAAGGCTCAATATTATTCATCCATTGAAAATAAGTTTTAGACCAATTATTTGGAAAAAAATTTGTTTTTTTTGTTTTCACAATTTTTTTTGCTTTAACTGCTAATTTTTTAGCGTCAACAAACCATTGCTCAGTTAAAAAAGGTTCAATAACAGAATTAGATCTATCTCCATAAGGAACTTTATTTTTTATATTTTCCTCTTTAACAAAATAATCTTTTTCTTTAAGTTCATTTAATATTTTTTTACGAGCATCAAATCTATCCAAACCTACATAATCTTTCGGTGCATTTTCATTTATTTTACCCTCTTCAGTAAAAACATTTATTATTTCGAGTTTATTTCTCTGCCCTACATCATAATCATTAAAATCGTGTGCTGGAGTAATTTTTAGTGCTCCAGTTCCTTGTTCTGGATCTGCATAATTGTCTTTAATTATTTTAATTTTTCTACCCACAATAGGTATAGTGACTGTTTTTCCAACAAAACTTTTATATCTTTTATCTTTTGGATTAACTGCAATCGCTGTATCTCCAAGCATAGTCTCAGGTCTTGTGGTAGCTATTGTGATAAATTCTGATGATTTATCTATTGGATACCTAATATAGTAAATCTTAGAGTTCATTTCTCTTTGATCTACCTCTAAATCTGAAATTGCAGTTTTTAATACTGTATCCCAATTGACTAATTTTTCTGCTTTGTAGATTAGTTTCTTTTTATGTAATTCAACGAATACCTTAATTACAGATTTAGATAAATTTTCATCCATAGTGAAAGCATTTCTGGACCAATCACATGAACAACCTAGTTTTTTTAATTGATTGATAATTATATCACCATACTGATTTTTCCAATCCCAAACCTTTTCGATGAATTTTTCTCGTCCAAGAGTATTTTTATTTTGATTTTCTTTTTCAAGTTTTCTTTCAACAAGTGCTTGGGTAGCAATACCAGCATGATCTGTGCCTGGTTGCCATAAAGTTTCATAATTATTCATTCTGTAATATCGAACAAGCATGTCTTGTATTGAGTTATTTAAAGCATGGCCCATATGTAAACTTCCCGTTACATTAGGCGGTGGAATTACAACTGAAAATTTTTTAGAGTTTTTTTGAGGTTTAAATAGTTTATTTTTTTCCCAATACGAATAAATCTTATCTTCTACATTGGAATGTATATATTTATCACTCATCTTGGATATAGTTAGTTTATAATTTATTAATCTAAATTAACAATAATCAAATTAAAACGTTATTTGATAGACTAATCTTAAAAATTTTATATAAAACTGATGTAGCTATCATCTAAAACATAAGGCAACGTGGCGGAATGGTTACGCAGAGGATTGCAAATCCTTGTATCCCGGTTCGATTCCGGGCGTTGCCTCCAAAAAAAATCTTGTTTTAGTTAAAAAAAAAAGTAAGTTTGCTTTTTATATTCCTCGGTAGCTCAGTTGGTAGAGCAGTTGACTGTTAATCAATTGGTCGCAGGTTCGAGTCCTGCCCGAGGAGCCAAATTTTATCCAACTTTTGAAATATTGTTTGAAACCTGTAACGATTTATTAAATTTCAATTTTTGATCAGCATTAAGTTCAGAATATAATTTAACTAAGAAATTATAATTCACATTCATATGTCCCTCTTGAGATTTTTCTAAATTAACTAAGTATTCTGAAAAATCTTCAAAGAAATAGTTTATTGGAACTTTAAGATAATTTGATAACTGTAATAATCTTATCGAACTAACTCCATTAGTACCTTTTTCGTATTTTTGTATTTGTTGAAATGTGACGTTTATAGCTTTTGCTACTTTAGTTTGTGTTAAACCTAAAGCTAACCTTCTAAGCTTAAGCTTATTGCCTAAATGCTTATTAAAATTATCTTCCATTAAGACCCCTCTTAATTTTTATTAAAAACAGATTGAACAAGTTTTTAATCTCTACTGCAACAATATTATTTTTTTATTTCCTCGGAAAAAACCTAAATGCCCAAAATATGTCAAGCAATACTTGAAGGATATTTTGATAAATATTCCTTGAAATTACTGGTATCTATAGTATCTGGCTGAGAAAAAGTTTAGTCCTATCACTCTTAGGATTAGCAAAAAATTCCTTGGTATCCGCTTTTTCTACTATCATTCCTTCATCCATGAATATCATTTGATCAGCAACTTCTTTAGCAAAACCCATTTCGTGAGTTACAACAATCATAGTCATACCTTGTTTTGCAAGATTTACCATTACATCAAGGACTTCTTTAATCATTTCAGGGTCTAAAGCTGATGTAGGTTCATCAAAAAGCATTATTTTTGGCTCCATACATAAAGCTCTTGCTATTGCAGCTCTTTGTTGTTGTCCACCAGATAATTGACCTGGATATTTTTGTGCTTGATCAAGAATTTGTACTCTTTCTAAATGTTTTAATGCTAGTTCCTCAGCTTCTTTCTTTGGCATTTTTTTTACCCAAATAGGAGCTAATGTACAATTATCTAAAATTGATAAATGAGGAAATAAATTAAATTGTTGGAATACCATTCCAACTTCAGCTCTTATTTGTTCAATATTTTTTGTATCTTCTGTTAATTCAGTTCCATCAACAATAATATTTCCCTCTTGATGTTCCTCTAATCTATTGATGCATCTAATCAAAGTGGATTTTCCAGATCCTGATGGACCACAAACTACAATTTTTTCTTTTGGTTTAACTTCTAAATTAATCTTTTTTAAAACTTGAAAGTCACCAAACCATTTGTTCATATTATTAATTTGGATGATGCTATCTGACATAATTTTTATCTATCTGTTTTATATTTTTGCTCTAAATTATAGCTATATTTACTCATTGCATAACAAATAATCCAGAAAATTATTGCTGCAAAAACATAACCCTCCATTGCAAAACCTAACCATTTTGGATTAGTTTTTGCTAAATTTAACATTCCAACTATTTCCAATAGACCTACAACAAATATTAAAGGAGTATCTTTAACTAAAGCTAAAAATGTATTAGCAATTCCAGGAATTACTAACTTTAATGCTTGTGGAAGAATTACAAAAATATGCATTTTCCAATATCCCATACCCAATGATTTTGCAGCCTCATATTGTCCCCTTGGTAAAGCTTGTAGACCACCACGTATTACTTCTGCTACATAAGCAGCTTCAAATAATGAAATCGCAATAATTGCCCTTACTAATTTATCAATGAAGAAATCCTCTGGTAAAAACATCGGAAACATTACTGCTGACATAAATAGAACTGTTATTAAAGGTACACCTCTCCAAAATTCAATAAAGCCAACTGAAATATATCTAATTAGAGGAAAATTTGATCTTCTACCAAGAGCAAAAGCCATTCCTATTGGAAAACAGAAAATTAAGCAGAAAAAAGATATTATAAAAGTTAAAGATAATCCTCCCCAAGCTCCAGTCTCTACCCAGTTTAAACCATCTAATTTACCTAACTCAATGTATTCTTCAAAAAATATAAAATACTTCAAAGTTATATAAAGAGCTAAAGGTACAATTAAAAAATAATAAAATTTATATTTAGCGGGTATAAAAAATCCTAAAATAATAGATAAAATAGCTGCAATAATCCCATATGAAAAATCAAAAAATACAGGACCTCCGGATATAAAGAAAAAGATAAATAAGAATGCAATCAGAGGATAAATAACAACATAATAAAGTGTTAAATACTTCTTAAATCTATCAGTTGCAAAATAACCAACCGAGCCCATTAAGACTAAGGCTATAAATGATAAATTTATTCTCCATTGCTCAGCATTAGGGTACATCCCATACATAAATCTTCTCATCCAAACTTTAATATATGTCCAACAAGCTCCTGAACCAGTGCAAACATCTTTGGTATCACCTGCGAAACTAGCATCTATTACAAACCAACTAAGAATAGGTGGAAGAGATTTGATAATAACAAATATAATTAGTAATGACAGAACTGCATTAAAGTTGTTGGTATTTATATGTTTATTTAAAAGATCTAATTGTTTTATTCCGCTAAATTCTATCCTTATAAAATAAAGTCCAACAAAACCTAATATTAATGGAAATAAAAAACTTAAAAAACCAGGTAAAAAACCAGTTAAATTTAAGCTAAAAAATGAATTTAAAAAAACATCCAATACACTAATTAAAAATAAAAAAGAACCTAAGTATAAAAAAGTATTTAAATTATCTTTATCAGGTCTTAAAAAATTTATTTTTGACATCATTTTTCCTGTATTGCAATTTTTTTGTTATACCAGTTCATTAAAAGTGAAATTGAAATACTTAAAGTTAAATAGGTAAACATAGTAATTGAAACTATTTCAATAGCTTTACCAGTTTGCATTAAAGCAGTCCCTGCAAACACTAAAACCAAATCTGGATAGGCAATAGCTGCTGCTAATGAAGAGTTTTTTGTTAAATTTAAATATTGGTTTGTTGTTGGTGGAATTATTATTCTTAAAGCTTGAGGCATAATTACAAGTTTAAGCACTTGATTTGGAGTTAATCCTATTGATGCAGCAGCCTCTTTTTGTCCTTTACCCACACCTTGAATTCCTGCTCTTACACATTCTGCAATAAAAGTAGCTGTATAAAGAGATAAAGATAAAGTGAGAGCTATTAATTCTGGCGGCAAACTTACTCCGCCTTCATATATAAAAGAAGTTGTGGCTAATTGTTTCAAAACAGGAACTTCAAATGAAATACCTACTCCACCAATTAAAAAACTTAAAAGGGGTAAAATAAATATTAATCCTATTGAAATCAAAAATACTGGTATTTGTTTTCCTTGATTTTCTTGAACTCTCTTAGCATGAATACGAATTACAATTATAGCAATTATTGCTGCAACTATTGAATAAAAGAAAACACTGAAATTCTGCCAAATAAAAGCTGGAACATATAAACCTTTTATGGTTAAGAAAAAAACACCAAAAATTGCTTCTGCATCTTGTGGGAGCGGTAAAGCTCTTAATGCAGCAAAATACCAAAAAAATATTTGAAGCAGTAATGGTATGTTTCTAAAAAACTCAACATAAAAAGCTGCGAATTTATTTATTAGATAATTAGGGGATAACCTTGCTACACCAACTATTACACCAAGAATTGTTGCAATTATAATCCCGATAACTGAAACAAGAATTGTATTTAATAACCCGACTAAATAAGCTCTAAAATAGGAATGTGAACCATCGTATTCTATTAATGAAAATTGTACATCGAAAGAAGATTCTTGTGATAAAAACCCATAACCAAAATCAATCCCTCTATTTTCCATATTAATTTGAGCGTTGTAGGTAAAAAAACCAAAAACTAATACGACAGCAGTAACTGTAATTAATTGTGGAACAATATCTTTAAGTTTAAAATTCACGATGGGAATAATATAAAAGCTTATAAAAAAAAGGGCTAGAAAAATCTAGCCCTTTTTAATCATTTAAATATGCAATTATCTTGCAGGTGGTACGTAAAGAATTCCACCCTTAGTCCATAATTCATTTGGACCTCTATCAGGTAAAATTCCAGTGTCAGCTATATTTCTTTTATAACTTTCACCATAATTACCAACTTGCTTGATAATTCTTAGACTCCAGTCGTTATCTAGACCAAAAGCAGCACCTAATTCACCTTCTGCTCCAACTAATCTTTTAATAGCTGGGTTATCAGAAGTTTTCATCATATCTGCATTTGCTGATGTAATACCGTATTCTTCTGCCTCGATCATAGTATTTAATGACCATCTTACGATATCTTCCCACACAGAATCACCTTGTCTTACAACAGGACCTAATGGCTCCTTTGAAACAGTTTCAGGTAACACAATGTGTTCATCTGGATTAGACATTTTTGTTCTCTGTGCAGCAAGACCAGATTTATCAGTAGTGTAAGTATCACATCTACCTGCATCATAAGCAGCTACAACTTCATCAGCTTTTTCAAAAGCAACTGGTTCATATTTGATTCCTTTTGAATTAAAGAAGTCTCTCATATTTAACTCAGTAGTTGTACCAATGTTTGTACAAGCTGAGATACCATCTTTGAATTGGCTTGTTGAAGTAATACCAGAACTTTTTCTAACCATAAAACCTTGGCCATCGTAGAAGTTTACTCCAACGAATGTAAGTCCGATATCAGCATCTCTTGAAAGAGTCCAAGTTGTGTTTCTTGATAAGATATCAATCTCACCAGAAGTTAAAGCTGTAAACCTTTCTTTAGCACTTAGCGGTGTAAACTTAACTTTGTTTGCATCACCTAGTACTGCAGCAGCTACTGCTCTACATACATCAACGTCAATACCAGTCCAATTTCCTGCAGCATCAGCGTTAGAAAATCCTGGAAGACCTTGAGATACTCCACATCTTACAAAACCCTTTTTTTGAGTGTTTTTAAGTGTTTTAGATTTTTTAGCAGCCATAGACTCTGTTGTAAAAGTGAACAACACAGCTACCATAGCAACTAAAGAAGTTAATTGTTTTAAGTATTTAAACATATTTCTTCCTATTGTTTATTTATTTGTTAACAAATAATTCAAAATTACTTTTGAATATTCATAATTTAAGCATGTTCAAAAATACTCTTCAAGAGGAATTTATTAGGTTTTTTGACTTAGTAAAATTCTAGTCAAGATAATAATTATATAAAAATTACGTTGTAAATTGATGTATGGCGCGCCCTGAAGGATTCGAACCTACGACCCTCGGTTTAGAAAACCGATGCTCTATCCAGCTGAGCTAAGGGCGCATAAAAATTAGTCTTACATATACAATAATAAGTTAATTTTTAAAAAGGAATTTTTTTATTAAAAGCAAAATTGTTAATAACTCAATCCGACCTACAATCATAAAGAAAATAAGACAATATTTACTAAATAATTGAAGGTTATAAAAATCAAATTCTTCTAAACCATAGATTGAGGAATTAACAGTATTCATCAAAGTTAAAATCGACAATTTAAATGAATTCACAAATGTTATTCCACTTAAACTAAGCAATGAAGTTAATATAAATAAAGATAAAATGAATATTATTATTGTTAAAAAATATTTATTTATCTCATAAAGATTAAAATTAATTTTTGTAAATATTAGCTTATTCATAAAAACATTCTTAGGTCTGCTAAAAGATAAAATTTGATTTAAAGAAAACTTAAATAGTGAATAAATTTTTATAAACCTTAACCCAGAACTTGTTGAAAAAAAAGAACCACCTATGATAACCAAGATTAAGTATATAAAGTTTAGATTTTCTTGGCCTGGACTTAGTGAAAAACCAATATTTGTCATACTGCTGATTATTGCAAAAAGATTAATAAAAAAATCATAATTAAAACTAAAAAAAAGAAAAAATATAGTTACTACGACTACTAAATAAATAAACAGGTGAAGATCTTCATAGAAAAAATTAACATTTTTTTTTCTTAAAAAAATCAAATTGTATGAGAAAAAAAGACTAAAAAAAGAAAACAACATCATAAATGAAAATATAATTATTTGAGTATTTTCTTTGATTATCATTGATAAATCGTTGAGTGGTAAAAAACCGCCAGATGAAATTATCGTTAAAGCTAAATTTAATGAGTCAAACGTTCTTATCGAAAAAATATTTAAAATTACAAATATTAGTATCGTCAATGATGAGTATAAAATAAATATTTTTGTTGCTTGTTTTAAAATTTCTGAACTATTAAAAGATATAAAATTCGTTAAAGTTTTTTTAAAACTCTCATCATAAATATCAATTAAATAAATTATAGAGAATAAAAAATAAAGACCACCTATCCATTGAGTGGATGATCTCCATATAATTAAACTTTGATCAACTAGTTTAATGTTGTCAAAAACTGTGAAACCAGTGGATGTAAATCCTGATATTGATTCAAAAAAAGAATTTGAAAAAGTTAGATTGTAAATACTAAAATAAAATGGAATTGATAACACTAATGGTATTAACAGATAACCTAAAAAAATAGTTAATATTTTCTCAAAAATATTAGATTTAAAATCATATTTTCCAAATTTGAATAAAACTATAAATAAAATAAATGATGCAACTAAAGTATAATAATAAGTATCTAAATTTAGATATAAATTGAAATAGTAAGAATAAAGAATATTAAAAAAAGAGAGTATTGAAACAATACCAAAAAAGAAACTTAAATATTTGATCTGTAATTTAAACATTCAATTAAACAGAGCTAAGTCTAAAAAGATTTTCTACGACTCCGACTGTGTCTTTTTTTACAATTAAAACGATCTGATCATCTTTTTGAAAAATAAAATCAGATTTTGGAATAATTACTTTCTTATTTCTTAAAACAGCACCGATTCTTATTTCATCTGGTAAATTTGAATTTTTTAATTCTTTATTTATTAGTTCTGAAGACTCTATTATCTCTGCTTCTATTACCTCGTACTCACCATTTGATATTGTATAAGCATTTTCAATAGTTCCCTTGTGAATATGTTTTAAAATACTAGAAACTGTGTTCATTCTAGGATCAATTAAGTCATCAATTTTCAAAGATGACTGTAACAAAGAATAATTTGGTTTATTGATTAAAGCCATTGTTCTTTTATCCTCAATATCTTTTTGATCTTTAGCAAATTTTTCGACAAGAACACTAACCATTAAATTATCTTCGTCATCATTTGTAAGTGCAAGAACAGTTTCTGCTTCATCTAAATTTGCCTCAGATAAAACTTCTTCATCTAATCCATTACCATTAATTACAATTGTATTATTTAATTCATTTGCAAGATATTCAGATCGAGTTTTATCTTTTTCTACGATTTTCACTCTCACTCCATCTAAAGTATCTTCAATATTTTTAGCAAGGTTATAACCAATATTTCCCCCTCCAATAATCAAGACTTTTTTAGATATTTTTTCAGAATGTCCAAATGCTTCTAAAGTTTCTGCCATTTGTGAAGAATTAATTATTACATAAATTTTATCATTTTCATTCACATGATCAGTTTTCTTTGGAATAAAAGATTTATCCTTTCTTATAATTGCAATTATATTTGCATCTAAATTTGGAAACTTATTTGTTAGTTCATTAAGTTTTAAACCAATCAATTTACAATTATCTTTAATTAATATTTCTAAAAGTCTTATTTGATTTTCTGCGAATGGGACACTATCTAATGCGCCTGGCGCCTCCAATTTTCTTTGTATTGATCTTGCAATTTCAATCTCTGGTGAAATTATTACGTCAATTGGTAGGTTTTCTTTATTGTAAACTCTAGTAAATTTTGGATTTAAATAATCTTGTGATCTTATTCTAGCAATTTTTTTTGGTATATTAAAAATAGAGAATGCTATTTGACAAATCAGCATGTTAATTTCGTCATTTCTAGTAACCGCTATTATCATATCAGTTTCAGCAGCATTAGCCTTCTCAAGTATGGATGGATAAGTTGCTTTACCAACAATCGCTTTTACATCAAGTGAATCGTTAATTTTTTGTATATCCTCACTTGATTGATCAATTACGGTAATAGAGTGACTTTGCTCGCTAAGAAGTTTAGCAATAGTGAAACCTACTCTTCCAGCGCCACAAATTATAATATTCATTTTTAATTAAATTCTTTTATTCCAAGACCCTTAAGTTTTCTATGAAGAGCACTTCTTTCCATGCCAACAAAAGTAGCAGTTTTTGATATATTTCCATTAAACTTTTTTAATTGAAGACTTAAATACTCCTTTTCAAACTTTTCTCTAGCTTCTTTTAATGGCACAGACAAACTATTTTCATTAAATCTACTGTTATTAATCCCAGACTTTAAGGACTCCTTAATAATATTCGAAATTTTTTCCTGAGTGTTCGGTTGTAATATTGCGATTCTTTCTATTAAATTTCTTAATTCTCTTACGTTTCCATGCCAATCATGATTTAAAATATAACTATTATTTTCATCAATTTCTAAATTTTTGATATTATAACTCTTGGAAATTTTATCTGAAAAATATTTTATAAGTAAAGGTATATCTGAAATTCTCTCACTTAAAGGTTTAATATTTATTTCAAATACATTTAATCTATGAAATAAATCTTCTCTAAAATTTCCTAATTCTATTTCTTGTTTAAGATCTTTACTAGATGAACAAATTAGTCTGACATCAACATTAATATCATTATTACCGTTTACTCTTTTAAATTTTTGATCTGTCAAAACTCTCAAAATTTTTGATTGTATTGCTAGAGGTATCTCAGATACTTGATCTACAAGAAGAGTTCCATTATTTGCCTTTTCTAATGCTCCATAAGATATAGAACCATCATTTTTTTCTTCACCAAATAACTCTAAATCATATTTATCATTATCAAGTAAAGCACCATTAATAATTACAAAAGGTTTATTTTTTCTTTTTGAATTTTTATGTATTTTTCTTGCAATTAATTCCTTGCCTGAACCTGAAGGACCATTAATGAAAATTCTACTTTCAGTAACAGAAATTTTTTCAATTTGATCTTTAATATTTACAATATTCTTACTATCGCCTACTAACTCATAAGAAGAAAAAAGTTTATTTTCGTATTCCTTATTTTGTGTCTTTAAGCTTAAATTTTCAACAGCTCTACTTATAAAATTTAATAATCTTGTTTTATCAAAAGGTTTTTCAACAAATTCAAATGCTCCATGTTTTAATGAATTAACTGCCATTTCTATATTCGCATGTCCGGAAATCATAATTACTGGTACATCAGTATTCTTTGATTTTATGTGAGTCAAAAGTTGGATACCATCATTATCGCCTTTGTCTAATTTAACATCAAGTATTGCAACATCTGGCATATTTTTATCAATCTCATTTAATGCTTGATTATAATTAGCAGCTAATCTTGTTCGATAACCTGCGTCTAGAATTAGATCATTCAGAATATTTCTTATGTCTGAATTATCATCAACAATTAATATTTCTATACTCATTTAATTAAATTTAATTTCTATTTTTGCTCCATTATGTATTGAAACAAAATCAATTTCACCATTATGATCATTAATAATTTTATTTACTATCGAAAGACCTAATCCTGTACCATTTTTTTTTGTTGTGAAGTAAGGGTTCAAAATATCTTTTATATTATTTTTTATATTTTTAAAACCTAATCCACTGTCTGTAATTATGATATAAATTTGGTTATTTCTTTCAAAAATTTCAATAGTTATAATTTTATCGAAATTACTTGCATTTTCTGCTTTTTGTTGAATACTTTCAATAGAGTTTTTAATTAAGTTTAATATCACTCTACTAATTTGCTCCTTATCACATTCTAATAAAATTGAAGGTTTTTGATAATTTAAATCAATTTTAATTGAAGGATCTATTTCAGACAATAATTTTATATTTTCATGAATTATTTTGATTAAATCATTTTTTTTTAAAACTGGTTTTGGCATTCTAGCAAAATCAGAAAATTCATTTACTAAATTTCCAATTTGTTTGATCTGATTATTTATAATCTTTAAATTTTCTTCAAAATTATCTTTTTCATTTTTATCAACTTGATTAATGTATTTTTCTTTTATTCTGTCGATTGATAATTGTATTGGAGTAAGAGGATTTTTAATTTCATGAGCTAATTTTCTTGCAAGATTACCCCAAGCCTCATATCTCTCATTAATAATCAATTTATCTTGCTGATTTTTTAATCTAACAATCATTGAATTAAAATTTTTATTTAAAATTTCTAAATCTTTATCTGTTTTAATCTCAGGTACTTTTGTGGATAAATCACCCTCTCCTATCGCACTAGATGCAGAAATTAAATTATTTATAGACCTAAAAAATCTTGAAGAAAATCTTATAGCAATAGTAATTGATATAAAAAGCAAAAGAGTGACTATAATTATATATATAATCGCAAATGAAATTTTTATTCCTGTGCTTCTTTCCTCAACTGTATAATAAAAATTGATTGCTTCTTGAGACTCATTTAAATATTTTGAAATATCTTTATCAAGATATTTTACAACATATAAAAATCTGTTTTCAAAAGCTTGAAGTCTCATTATTGCCGCCGAGATATTTTCAGGAGCATTTATTATTTTAAGTGGTCTATCGTCATCTAAAACAAGTTTTAGTGTTTTATCTATTGGAGGAATATATTTTGTACGATCATCAATATTGGTAAATAGTAATTCTTTATTTTGATCAATTATATGTATTTCGTCTATATCTCTTATCAATTTTTGAGTTTTTAAAAATCTTACATATTCTTTATTGTTATCATTTAAAAATTTAGCACTTTTGTTGGTGTCAAAGGCAATCAATATAATATCAGACTCAATTTTGTTTCTTACTTCCTCAACATAACTTTTAGCAAGTTCATAAGAATTGTTTACAACCGTTGTCACTTTTTTATCAAAATATTTTTCTAGAGCAAAAGAAAATAGAAAAAGTGAAAAAATTGAGATTAATATTGAAGGGATTAAAGTGAAGAGTGAAAAATATGTAATATATTTTTTATTTGATTTTAATCCATCTTTATCAATATCATTTCGAATAGATTTTTTTATCTCTAAAAAAATTAATACAAATAACGACAAAAGTAATAAAATATTTACAATTAACAAATTTTGTAAATTATTTTGATTTAATTCAATAAAACTTCTATCTATAAATGTTAAAAAAGTTAAAAATCCTAAAGATAGTGTGATACTAGATAGAATAATTATGAAAATATTTTTTTTCAAAAATTCAAGCATATTTAAAAATTATAGTATTTAAAGGAATGAACAACTATTTTGTAATATTAGCTGCCGGAAAAAGTAAGAGATTTCATAAAAAAATACCTAAGCAATTCTATAATTATAAGAATAAAGAAATTATTGATCACTCTATTGAAAAATCAGTCAATTCGAAGCTTTTTAAAAAAATTTTAGTTGTCACTAATAATATTAAACATTTCAAAAAAAAGAAGATCCACCATTCAGTCAAAGTAATAACGGGGGGCAAAGAAAGATCTGACTCTTCTTTAAAAGCTTTAAAATATTTAAAAAAATACAAACCTAATAATGTTCTGATACATGACGCTGCCAGACCTGATTTTACAATTAAATTATTGAGGGATTTATTGAAGCATTTAAAAAAAAATATAGCTGTAATTCCATATATTAACTCTAAAGATACAATAAAATATAGAGTCAAAAATGAATTATACAATCTCAATAGAGAAAACACATATCTTACTCAAACACCACAAGCGTTTAAGTTTAAAAAATTATACGAACTTGCAATTAATGAAAAAATTAAAATTACGGATGAAGCAACTTTATTCGTCAATAAAAATCGAAAAATAAAATTTATAAAAGGAGAAAATACTAATAATAAAATCACTTTTAAAAGTGATATAAATTTAGCTAAAACTTTTTTTGGAATTGGTTTTGATATTCACAGATTAATTAGAAATAAAAAGCTTTATTTAGGTGGTACTGAAATACCGTTTCACTCAGGATTGAAAGGACATTCAGATGGAGACGTAATTTTGCATTCAATTATAGACTCGATCTTAGGTGCAATGAGAAATAAAGATATTGGTTCTTTTTTTCCAAACACAAAAAAATATAAAAATATTAGGTCTCCCAAAATATTGAAACCAGTGGTTGAAAGTCTTTATAAGTCAAATTTTTTAATAAATAATTTAGATATAAATTTGATTTGTGAACAACCAAAAGTATCAAAATACAGAGATCGAATAATCGAATCTGTCTCTAAACTAATGATGTTGAAAAAAGATCTTATAAATTTAAAAGGTAAAACAGTTGAAAAACTTGGTTTGATTGGAAAAGAAAAAGCCATTGCATGTGAAGTTATAATTTCAATAACAAAATATGATTAAGACTATTAATACTTTGTTTGTAACAATGTTGGGTTTAGGTAAAGTTCCAAAAATTCCAGGCACTTTTGGATCATTAGCTACAGTAATTATTCTTTACCTTTTTTTTCACATATTTAATTTGTCTTCAAACTTAATATTAATACTATTAATAGTCATTTTCGTTTTATCTTTTTCTGCTGTAGCGCATCATATTAAAGATAATGAAAATAAAGATCCCAAAGAAGTAATTATCGATGAATTTATTGGTCAATCAATACCGATTTATCTTTATGAAATTTCACATGGCACAGAAAAATCACCAAATGAAGCGTTAATTTTTTACGGTATTTGTTTTGTCTTATTCAGATTTTTTGATATTGCGAAACCATTTCCCGTAAATTTTTTTGACAAAAACTTTAAGAATAGTTTTGGTGTAATTATGGATGATGTAATTGCAGGAATTTATGTTGTTTTATCTTTAATTTGTTTTATGGTTTTAAGCAGTTATTTTGTGTAATGAAATTATTAATTAGGCTATTAATTAGAAAAAAAATTAAAATATCAGTTGCTGAATCTTGCACAGGAGGATTATTAGCCTCTGCTATCACTTCAATCAGTGGTGCATCAAAAATATTCAATCTAGGCTTGATCACCTACTCTAATCAGGCAAAAATAAAGATTTTAAAAGTAAATAAAAAAATTATCAAAAAATATGGTGCTGTGAGCTATGAATGTTGCTATGCAATGGTTAATAATTTATCTAAAATTTCAAAAGCCAATATTAATGTTTCGATTACCGGTATTGCGGGACCAAGAGGTGGCACCAAAAAAAAACCGGTTGGCTTAGTTTATATTGGGGTTAAAAAAGGAGCTAAAATCGAGATAAATAAATTTTTATTCAAAAGTAAAAAAAGATCCTCAATACAAAAAGCTACTGTAAAAAAAGCCCTAAATCTACTTCTTAGAGCTACTAAATAACTGCTCAGCCCTGTTTTGAAATGCATCAGCTATTTTCTCTAATCCAAATTGAAAAGATACAATCATTAATGAATTTAAAAATTTATTTTTGATTTCAAAATCAATATCAAAAGTTACTTCAGTAATTCCATTCTCTTTATCAATAAAAATCCAATTATTGGATAAATGATTTAAAGGTCCTTCTATATTCTTAACAAAAATTGAGTCTTTCTTTCTATCAAAAACTACATCACTTTTATAAGTGTCTTTAAACGGTCCTTTTCCTATTGTTAAGTCTGCAATTATTTTTGTTAAATCACCTTCATTTTTATTTTCATATATTTTTGCACCAAAACAGAATGGAACAAATTCTGGATATTTTTCAATATCCAAAACTAAATCAATTAAATCTTTTTTTTTACATTCAATTAATCGCTTAACTGAAGCTTTTGGCATTAATGATTTTTTAATCTATTTTGTTGAAGTTTAGCGAAGTCTTCATCTGCATGATATGAAGATCTTGTTAAAGGAGATGAGGAAACTAATAAAAAACCTTTTGCTTTTGCAATATCACCCAATTCTTTAAACTCCTCAGGTTTATAATATCTATCTAATGGAAAATGTTTTACAGATGGTTGCAAGTATTGTCCAATTGTTAAAAAATCTACATCAGCAGATTTTAAATCATCCATTACTTGTAGAATTTCATCTCTTGTTTCACCTAAACCAACCATTATTCCAGATTTAGTAAAAACCCTATTGTTCTTTTTTTTCGCATTTTTTAAAAGTTCGAGAGATGCAAAATATCTTGAGCCTGGTCTAACTTTTAAATAAAGACTAGGTACAGTTTCAATATTGTGATTAAAAACGTCAGGATTAGCCTCTAATACTCTCTTATAAGCATCACCTTTTCTTAAAAAATCGGGCGTTAAAACTTCGATAGTTGTATTTGGATTGTTTTTTCTTGTTTGGTTTATAACCTCATAAAAATGATTTGAACCACCATCGTCTAAATCATCTCTATCAACTGATGTAATTACAACATGTTTTAAATCTAATTTTTTGACAGCTTGAGATATTTTGATAGGTTCTAGCTTGTCTAATTTTTCTGGTTTGCCAGTTTTTACATCACAAAAAGCACACGCTCTTGTACATGTATCACCCATGATCATAAAAGTTGCATGTCTTTTACTCCAACACTCAGTTATATTTGGGCAATTCGCTTCCTGACAAACTGTTACAAGATTATTTTTATTTACAATTGTTTTTGTTAAAAAAAATTCCTTACTATTATTAAGTTTAGACCTAATCCAATCAGGCTTTTTCTTAATTGGATTAATCGGGTTTTTTACTTTTTCAGGGTGTCTTGGTTTAATTTTTTGTGTCATTTTTTTTTATAATATAAATTTTTTCATTTTTTTTACCAAATAAGAATCTTTCTCTAATTAAAGTTTCAATATAATCAAGATCTAGATTGTCACTTAATAATGAATTCTTAAAATCCAAGTCATTTATTTGATTTTTTAATGATGATTCCTTAATCTTTAAATCGTTTAAAATTTGTTTTTTTTCATAATATGAAATTAAACCTCTTTCACCCGACATTAGATTAAAGAAAAAATATATAATTAAAAAAACTGATATAAGTAGAAAATAATTTTTTTTTAATTTTTGGAGCATTAATGAATCTTATTCATTCTAGCTTTTTTTCCAAGTTCTTCTTCTATTCGTAATAATTGATTATATTTAGCAACTCTTTCTGATCTTGCTAAAGATCCGGTTTTTATTTGATTAGAATTAGTACCCACTGCAAGATCTGCAATAAATGTATCCTCACTATCTCCAGATCTATGAGAAATGATTGTTTGAAATCCAATAGTTTGAGCAAATCGAATTACATCTAAGGTTTCTGAAACTGTGCCGATTTGATTTAATTTAACTAAAATTGCGTTAGATGATAAATTTAAAAAACCCTTTTTGAGTCGCTCAAGATTAGTAACATAAAGATCGTCACCTACAATCTGAACTTTTTTAAGTGATTTCATTAATTTATTCCATGATATCCAATCATTTTCTGCAAATGGATCTTCTATCGATTTAATCTTATATTTATTAATTATTTTTTCATATTCTTGAATAGATCTTTCTACAGAAATATAGCTTTTTGAATGAATAGAATATTTATTTCTTTTATATAATTCATTTGCAGCTACATCTAAACAAATTGAAACATCTTTACCGTTAACAAATCCTGACTTTCTAATAGCTGAAACAATTAAATCTAAAGCCTGATTATTATTGCTAATCATTGGTGCAAATCCACCTTCATCTCCAACAGATGTTGAAAGTCCTTTGTTCTTTATAATTTTACTTAAATTTTTAATCACTAAAAAACAAATCCTCATCGCATCAGTGAAATTTTTTGCGCGGTCTGGCCTGATCATAAATTCTTGAATTCTCAAACCATTATTAGCATGTGCTCCACCATTAATTATATTCATAAGTGGAAAAGGTAATCTAAAATTATCTTTAATTAAAAAAGTTTTATATAATGGCTTTTTTCTAATTTTTGCTGAAAGTTTTTTTACGGCCATAGACACAGGTAATATAGAATTTGCCCCTAGTTTTGTTTTTTGTCTTGTGCCATCTAGATTAATCATTAGAGCATCAATCCTTTCTTGATTATGAATATTTTGTCCTTTAAGTTTTTTTGAAACCTTAGAATTAACTAAACTAATGGCATTAAGAACACTTTTTCCTAAATATCTTTTATTATTTTTATCTCTTTTTTCGTAAGCTTCATAAGTTCCTGTTGATGCTCCTGAGGGACAAATTGCTATTGCACTTTTATTTTTTGTAAAAACTTCAGCTTCGATTGTTGGATTACCTCTACTATCAAAAACTTGTCGGGCTTTTACTTTTGTAATTTTACTCACTTATTTTTAATTAAACTATCTATATCAGTTAATTGTTTTAGTAGACTTTCTAATTTATCTAAAGGAACCATATTTGGACCATCAGAGGGAGCGTTATCAGGATCTTGATGTGTTTCAATGAAAACTCCTGCTACCCCTACTGCAACAGCTGCTCTTGCTAAATGTTCTACAAACTCTCTCTGTCCCCCACTTTTTTCACCAAGACCACCTGGCTGTTGAACTGAATGAGTTGCATCAAAAATTACTGGGTAACCATTTTTTGCCATGATAGGTAATGCTCTCATATCAGAGACTAAAGTATTGTAACCAAAACTAGCACCTCTTTCAGTAACTAGAATATTTTTATTACCAGAGTCTGAAATTTTTTTTGTTACATTGACCATATCCCATGGTGCTAAGAATTGACCTTTTTTAACGTTAATGATTTTATTTGTTTTAGCTGCAGCTACTAAAAGATCAGTTTGGCGACATAAAAAAGCAGGTATTTGTAAAACATCTACATGTTTTGCAACAATTGAACATTGCTCAATATTATGTATGTCTGTTAAAATTGGGACATTGAGTTCTTTTTTTATTTTATCAAAAATTGGAAGGGAAGTATCTAATCCAGCTCCTCTTTTGCCTTTAAGACTTGTTCTATTCGCTTTATCAAATGAAGTTTTATAAATAAATCCTACCCCAAATTTCTTGGTAATATCTTGTATTTTACCTGCCATATCCATTGCGTGTTGCTCAGTCTCAAGCTGACATGGGCCTGCAATAATACAAATTTTATTATCGTTAGAGATCTCTATTTTATTACAATTTACCTTTATATTACTCATTTATGGTTTTTTGATGCCTCAATGAATGAAGAGAATAAAGGATGAGGAGCCAAAGGTCTAGATTTAAATTCTGGATGAAATTGAACACCTATAAACCATGGATGATTTTTAAGCTCTATTATTTCTGGTAATTTATTATCTGGTGACATTCCTGAAAAAATTAATCCTTTGTTTTCAAATTCAGCTTTAAGGCTATTATTAACTTCATATCTATGTCTATGTCTTTCTCTTATATTTTTAGATTTATATATTTTATTTATGGCAGAATTATTTCTTAATTTGGCCTCATATAATCCTAATCTCATTGTTCCACCTAAATTTTTATCTGTGCCTTTAATAATTTTTCCATTTTTATCCCATTCATTGATTAAACCAATTACTGGATAGCATTTTTTATCTAATTCACTTGACCCAGCATTTTTAATTTTTAGTTTATTTCGCGCAAATTCGACTATAGCCATTTGCATTCCAAAACAAATACCAAAAAATGGTATCTTTTTTTCTCTAGCATATTTAATTGCTGAAATTTTTCCCTCTGTTCCTCTTTTACCAAAACCCCCTGGTATCAATAATCCAGAAACATTTTTTAGTTTTGTTTTGATTTCACTATTTTTTAAGTTATCAGACTCTATTCTTATAAGATTTACTTTTACATTGTTTGCAATTCCACCATGAACTAAGGCTTCATCTAGAGATTTGTAAGCATCTTTTAAATTTACATATTTTCCAATTATCGCAATATTTACTGATTTTTTTGTACTTAAAACAATTTTAGTTATTTTTTTCCATGGGTTTAGGTTAGCTCTTTTTTTTGGTTTAAGTTTAAAGAATTTTAAAACTTGTTTATCAAGTTTTTGATTATAAAAACTAATTGGTGCCTCATAAATGGTTCTTACATCTACCGTTTCGATAACGTTTTCAATTGGAACATTACAAAATAATGATATTTTTTTTCTTTGGTCTAATGGTATAGATTGTTGAGATCTACAAATAATAATGTCTGGTTGAACACCTATACTTCTTAATTCTTTTACCGAATGTTGAGTAGGTTTGGTCTTTATTTCATCAGATGATTTCAAAAACGGAACAAAAGTTAAATGAATAAATAATGTTTTTGATTTACCGTATTCATTTGAAAATTGTCTTATAGCTTCAACAAATGGTAAACTTTCAATATCACCAACTGTTCCACCAATTTCACATATTACAAAATCTTCATTTGTAATATCTTTTTTTATAAATTCTTTTATTCGGTTTGTGATATGAGGTATAACTTGAACAGTTTTTCCAAGATATCCTCCCTTTCTTTCTTTTTTAATAACATCACTATAAATACGACCTGTTGTAATGTTATCTGACTGTTTAGATGAAATGTTTGTAAATCTCTCATAATGACCTAAATCTAAATCAGTTTCAGCACCATCATCTGTGACGAAAACTTCTCCATGTTGAAATGGACTCATTGTTCCAGGATCTACATTCAAGTAGGGATCCATTTTTCTTAACCTAACTTTGTAACCCTGTGATTTTAACAAATAGGCTAGTGATGCTGATGAAAGACCTTTTCCTAATGATGAGACCACGCCGCCAGTGACAAATATATATCGCGCCATGGAAGTATCTTATAGCTAATAAAAAAGTAAATTAAAAGTATTAATTATTATTTTCTGGAATTGAGGGTGTGTCCTCTTCGACTTGATCTAAAACTGAGCTAGATGGTGTCAAATCACCCCTAGATACTATCGTTAGAGCTAAACTACAAATGATAAACAAAGTTGCAACAACACCAGTTGCTTTTGTCATAAAATTTCCTGCAGTCTTTGAAAACATCATATTTTCCTGGGAAACTCCAATTCCAAGTGCTCCCCCCTCAGATTTTTGCATTAAAACTAATAAAACTAAAATTAATGCAAGAATGATATTCAGTACTAACAATATATTTTCCATGCAGATTAATTATACGTTTTTTTGATTATATCAATGAATTTTTTGGGATCTTGAGAGGCACCTCCAATTAGAAACCCATCAATATTTTTTATTAACTTTAATTTATTTATATTTTTTGGATTGACCGAACCTCCATATAAAACTTTGATATTTCTAACTTTTTTTTTTATAAAATTAATAGTGTTAAATAAGTCATCTGCTTTAGGAATTAGACCTGTCCCAATTGACCACACAGGTTCATAAGCAATTATAACATCTTTTCTTTTCTTAATTTTTTGTAAACCTACAATAATCTGTTTAGATAAAATTTTTTTAGTAATTTTTTTTCGTTTTTGACCTAAGGTTTCACCTATGCAAAAAATGACCTTTAAACCTGCTTGAGTTGCTGCTTTAATTTTGTCATTAATTAATTTATCCGTTTCACCAGAGTTGCGATTTTCTGAATGACCTAAAATAACATATTTGGCCCCAACATTTTTTAGCATCGTAGGATTTATGGAACCAGTTGAAGCGCCATAAGTAAGGCTTTCATGACAATTCTGAGCACCAACTTGAATTTTAGAATTTATAACTTTTTTAGACATTGAACAGATTAATGTATTGGGCGGGCAATAAATAATTTTAATTTTTTTTGATTTTTTAAAAATTTTTAGAAATTTGATTACTTTTTTTAGTGAATTCAATGTACTCAATCCACCAAACATTTTCCAATTAGCAATAAAATACATATATTTATTTGTCTTATACTAAAATTTAATCTATAGGTTTGCTTTTTATAGATCAATAAATTTATATAGTAATGATAGGTGCATTTAGAAATTTTGCCAAAACAAAGTTCGCTGGAATATTAGTTTTTATAATGATTATTCCATTTGTATTTTGGGGTATGGGGAGCATGTTCAGTAGCGGAAATACAAATTCAATTGTAAAAATAAATGAGACTAATATTTCTACAGAAGAATTTATTGATTACTTAAATAATTCTGGAATTCCTCAGGATACAATAAGAGAAAATTTAAATAATAATATTATTGAAGAATTGTTATCCGGATTAATTTCGACAAAAATTTTAGATTTAGAAATTGAGGAATACAATTTAATTATTTCAAAAGAAACACTACTCAAAATGATTAAAAAAAATAAAAATTTTTTAGACGAACAAGGACGTTTTCAAAGACTTAAATACGAAAAATTTTTACTTGAAAATAATCAATCTGCACCTCAGTTTGAATTACGATTAAAAAATCGTGAATTACAAAAAAACTTGTTCAGCTTTGTGGGTGCTGGAACTGTTTCTCCAAAATTTTTAGTAAAAAAACTCTATCAGGATGAAAATAGAAAATTAGAGATAGATTATATAAATTTAAATCAATTTTATAAAAAGAAAGATAGTTTTACAGATAACGATATAAAAAAATTTCTAGATGAAAATAAGAGTGACTTAAAAGTAGAATATATTGATTTTGATTATTCCATAATAACTCCCAAAAATTTAGTTGGTGTAGATGAATTTAATCAGACCTTTTTTGATAAAATTGACCAAATAGAAATTGATATCTCGAATGAACTTCCTTTTGAAAACATCGTTACGAACTTTAATTTAAAGTCCAAGAAAATCAAAGATTTCAGATTTACTTATGATAAAAGCGAAATAGAAAAAAAGATATTTGAAGCTAGAAATAATGAATTTGATATCATTGAATTTAAAGATGATTATATTCTTTACAAAATAATTAAGTCAGAACAACGTTCTCCTAACGTAAATGATCCTGTCCTCAGAGGAGAGATCTTGGGACTTATGTTTGAAAAAAATAAGTATGAATATAACAAGAATTTAATAAAAAAAATTGATGAAAAAAATTTCAACAATGAAAGTTTTTTAGAGATGGGAAATAAGAAAATCGAAAATTTATTATTAAATTCTATCAAAGATAACAAAAAATTTGATATTAAAGCTGTTGAACTTCTTTACTCATTACCCATAAATTCTTTTACTCTTATAAATGATGAGATGAGCAATATTTATTTAGCTAAAATAAACAACTTTCAAAATCAGATAATGGAAAATGACGATAAGATAAATGAATATATGAATAAACAAAATTCAAATCTAAAAAATAATATGTTAAAATCATATGATCTATATCTAAACAGCAGATATAATGTTAATTTGAATCAAAAAACAATAGAACGAGTTAAAAATTTCTTTCAATGAACATAAATCGAAGCTTCAAAGATTTTAAGTTTCGACATAGAAGCAATAAAAATCAAATTATATATACTTCAAAAAAAATTCAAGAAGATGAAGAGATTTTAAATTTAATAGATAATTTTTTAATTGAAAAAAATAGCTTTATATTTGAGTCGGTAGAGAAAGGAAAAATCAAAGGAAGATACACTATATTTGGCAAAAATCCTGACAAGATATGGGAATTCAAAAATAAAATTTCTTATTTAATTCAAAATGAAAAGAAAATTAAGCTTAAAGATAAACCTGAAAACTTGATTGAGAAAATTATTGAAGAATTTAAATTTGAAACTCCCAAAAATTTACCAAAACTGTGCTCTTTAATTTCAGGATATTTCTCATATGACTCTATAAGATATATAGAGAAAATCCCTAATAATTGTAAGGATGATCTAAATATACCTGATGTAAGACTTCTGAGACCAAGAACACTAATTATTCACGATAACTTAAAAAAAGAGATTTTTTATATCAGAAATATTTATAAAGACGAAAAGATTAGAGATTATCAAAAAAAATTTGATGAGGTAAAATCAGATCTTTTTAGATTACTTATTCAATCATCAATTAAGAATATAGATAATAAGACTCCATTAAAATCAAAAAATATTAAAGTCAAATCTAATACTTCTAAAAATAGATTCTTGCAAATGATCAATACAGCCAAAAAATATATAAAAATAGGAGATATATTCCAGGTAGTTTTAAGTCAAAGATTTGAAGCTAAATTAACAAAAAAACCGATTGATATTTATAAAAAACTTAGAGTGACTAACCCATCACCTTTTATGTTTTTTTTTAATTTCAATGACTTCCAAATTATTGGTGCGAGTCCAGAAATTTTAGTGAGACTAAGAGATAATAAAATTACTGTAAGACCAATAGCTGGTACGAGACCAAGAGGTAAAACATTGAGGGAGGATCGTTTTTATGAAAAAGATCTTCTTAATGATAAGAAGGAACTTTCAGAGCACTTAATGTTATTAGATTTAGGGAGAAATGATGCTGGTAAAGTTTCAAAGATAAATACGGTAAAAGTAACTGAGAGCTTTATTATTGAGAGATACTCTCATGTAATGCATATAGTATCAAACGTTATCGGTGAATATAATCAGAAATTTTCAAAGTTTAAATCACTTCTTGCTGGTTTCCCAGCAGGAACTGTTTCTGGAGCACCAAAAATTAGAGCTATGGAAATAATTGATGAATTAGAAACAACTAAGAGAAAAGTTTATGCGGGTGGTATCGGCTATTTTTCAGCAAATGGTGAATTTGATACATGCATAGCTTTAAGAACGGCTGTGGCAAAAAAAGATAAATTCTATGTTCAAGCTGGCGCTGGAATTGTTGCTGATAGCAAACCTTTAAAAGAGTATGAAGAAACCGTAAATAAAGCAAAAGCTTTAATTAATGCTTTAAAATGAAAAAATTAATTCTTATAGATAATTACGATAGTTTCACTTTTAATCTTTATCATTACTTATCATCATTAAAAATTAAAGTGGATGTAGTAAGAAATGATCAGATCACATCTAATCAAATATTAAAAAGGAAATATAATAAAATTGTAATCTCACCAGGCCCAGGCAACCCTAATCAATCAGGTAATTGTTTAAAAATAGTTAAATCTTTGTATAAAAAGATTCCAATACTTGGAGTTTGTCTTGGTCATCAAATTATAGGACAGGTATTTGGCTCTAAAATTGTCCAAGCTAAAAAACTAATGCATGGTAAAACAAGTAGAATTATCTCAAAAAAAGTAGGAATTTTAAAAAATCTTCCAAAATCATTTGAGGCAACACGGTATCACAGCTTAATTATTGACAAAAAATCACTATCAAAACATCTTGAAATCACGGCTGAGAGTAAAGATGGTTTGGTTATGGGTGTTCAACATAAAAAATATGATGTTCATGGAGTGCAATTTCACCCTGAAAGTATTAAAACAAAATTAGGTATTAAAATTTTAAAAAATTTTATTAAAATCTAAAATCAATGAAACAATTTATTGACAAAATTAAAAATAAAAAAGATTTAACTTTTGAAGAAAGCAAGGCAGCTTTTGAGTTATTAATGGACGGTAAAGTAAATGAACAGGAAATATTTGATTTTTTGACACTTTTATCTACTAAGGGTGAGTCTTCAGGTGAAATAGCGGGTGGTGTCTTTGTGCTTAGAAATAAGTCTAAAAGAGTAAATGTAGAAGATTGTGTTGATACATGTGGCACTGGTGGAGATGGAATGAATACACTTAATATATCTACAGCAGCTGCACTATTACTTGCAAGTATGAATGTTAAAGTGGCTAAACATGGGAATAAAGCTGTATCATCTAAGTGTGGATCAGGTGATGTCTTAGAGGCTTTGAAAATAAAAATAAATCTGGAACCAAAAGAAATCGAAGATCAAATAAATAAAAATAATTTTGGTTTCATGTTTGCTCCTAATTATCATAGTGCTATGAGGTTTGTTGGTCCAACGAGAAAAAAAATTGGAAAGAGAACAATATTTAATATGATCGGACCGTTAAGTAGCCCTGCTTTAGTGAAAAGACAGGTAGTTGGTGTCTTTGATAAAAAACTTTTAAGAATATTTGCAAATGCTTTAAATAACTTAGACATAAAATTTGCATGGATTGTAAATAGCGAGGATGGCTTAGATGAAATTTCGCCGTATGCTAAAACAAATGTTATTCAATTAAAAGATAATAAGATTTCTGAAATTGTTATTGATCCAAAAGAATTAAAGATTAATGCAGATAAATTTGAAAATCTTGTTGGAGATGACGCAAAATTCAATGCAGAAAAAATGATTAACATATTTAAAGGTGAGGATAATGATTTTTCCAAAGCAGTATGTCTAAATGCTGCAGCTGGATTAATTGTAAATGAAAACCATAAAGAATTTACAGAAGCGTATAAAAATGCAAGAGAGCATATTTTATCTAATAAAGTTATCGAACATTTGGAAACAATTCAAAATGCCTGAAAATGTTCTTGAAAAAATAATTAAAAAGAAAATAGAAAAAATTGAGGATTCTAAAAAAAGTATTTCAATAGATTCATTAAATGAATTAATAGAGAAAAATAAAACTTTTATTAATTTTAAAGAAAATATTGAAAAAAATATTAAAGAAAATAAATTTTCTATTATTGCTGAGATCAAAAAAGCAAGTCCTTCTGCAGGTGTAATCATAGATGATTATGACCCTGTTAAAATAGCTAGTATATATCATGATAATAATGCTACTTGTTTATCGGTTTTGACTGAGGAAGATTTTTTTTTAGGAGATTTAACACATATAAATCAAATTAAACAAAATATTAATTTACCAATTCTTTGTAAGGACTTTTTTGTAGATAAATTTCAAATTCCATTAGCAAAAAGTCATGGAGCAGATGCAATATTAATTATATTAGCTGGTGTAAGTGAAAGCCTTGCGAATGAGTTATATGAAGAAGCACTTAAATTGAATATGTCTGTGATAGTTGAAGTGCATACAGTTGAGGAAGCAAAACAAGCTTTAAAATTTAAAGAAGCATTAATTGGAATCAATAATAGGAACTTAAAAACTCTTAAAACTGATATAAATACAACTTTTGATATTCATGATGTTTTGGTTAATCATAAAGGTCCTTTAATTTCTGAGAGTGGAATAAAATCAAAGGAAGAACTATTAGAACTCTCAAATAAAACATCTATTAAAACTTTTCTAATTGGTGAATCACTTTTGAAAAATTTGAAAAATAATTCCATTTTCACCGTTATTTAATCAAATAGTTCCCTATTTTATTGACTTTTTTTACTATTGTGAATTGAAGAGAACTTTTGTAGAACAGATTTTGTACGATATTTGTTCTTATGCTGACAAAAAAACAAAAAAACCTGCTTTTATTTATCAACAAGAAGTTGAGAAGCTCTGGTGTTTCTCCATCTTATGAGGAAATGAAAGCTTCTTTAAACCTTAAATCTAAGTCTGGAATTCATAGACTTATAAGTGCTTTAGAGGAAAGAGGTTTTATTAAAAGACTTGCTCATAAAGCTAGAGCTTTAGAAGTAATTAAATTGCCAGAAACGGCTTCTGCAAATGATATTTATAATAGTTTTTCACCAAGCGTGATCAAAGGTGGTTTAGATGATGAAAATTTATCCTCAGATGATGCTGAGGTACCAGTTTTAGGAAAAATTGCTGCGGGGACACCTGTTGAAGCTATTCAAAATGAGGTTTCAAGAATACCTTTGCCAAGCAATTTAGAAAAAAATGGAGATTATTTTGGTTTGAAAGTTCAAGGGGATTCGATGATTGAAGCTGGAATTCACGAAGGCGATACAGTAATTATTAAAAGAACAGATACAGCTGATAATGGAAAAATTGTTGTTGCTCTAATTGATGAACATGAAGCAATGTTAAAAAGAATTAGAAAAAAAGGTAAAGTTGTTGCGCTTGAAAGTGCCAATAAAAATTACGAAACTAAAATATTTGGTCCTGATAGAGTAAAAGTTCAGGGTGTATTAGTATCTTTATATAGAAACTTTTAAAAAAATAGTCTAAACCATTTTAATGAAAAAAGTAGCAACTAGATTTGCTCCCTCACCTACTGGTGCACTGCATATTGGTGGTGTTAGAACAGCTTTGTTTAATTGGTTATACTCCAAAAATCACAATGGTAAATTTTATTTAAGGGTGGAAGATACAGATAAAGAAAGATCTAAAGATGAATTCAGAGATCAAATAATACAATCGCTTAAATGGATCGGTATCAACTATGATGGAGAAGAATATATTCAATCAAAAAAAGTAGACGATCACATAAAAGTTGCAAATGAGCTACTTAAAAATGGTAATGCATATAAATGTTATTGTTCAAGTGAAGAAATAGAAGAACAAAAAAAAAGAGCTAGACAAAAAAAGATTCCTTATATTTACGATAGAAAATGGAGAGATAAAAAAGAATCTGATGCACCTAAAGATATTAAACCTGTTATTAGATTTAAAAGTAAGATTGATGGAACATCAATATTGAAAGATTTAGTTCAAGGTGATGTTGAGATTGACAATAATACAATAGAAGACTTTATAATCTTGAGAAATGATGGGACTCCTACATATAATTTATCAGCATCCGTGGACGATCACCAAATGAACATGACACATATTATTAGAGGTGACGATCATAAAATTAACACCTTCAAACAAATTCAAATTTATCAAGCTATGAAATGGGAATTACCATCATTTGCTCACATACCATTGATACATACAATAGAAGGTAAGAAACTATCAAAACGAGATCAGGCGTCTACATTAGATGATTATTCCAAAATAGGCATAATGCCAGATGCCCTTCGAAATTACCTTTTAAGACTAGGCTGGTCTTACAAAGATAAAGAAATATTTACATTGGAGGAAAGCATAAAATTTTTTAATTTAGAAGGTATCGGAAAATCTCCCTCTAAACTTGATATGAGTAGAATTTTATCAATGAACGAACATTATATTAAGAATATTAATGAAAATGATTTATTTACTCAATTAACTGAATATTGCAAATTATATAAAAGTGAAATTCAATCAGATAAAAAAGATAAGATTAAAAAATCTCTTACTTTCTTGAAAAATAAAGCAAAAACTTTAGAGGATATATTTAATAATGGTCAATATATTATAAAAGATGAGGTCGATTTTAATAAGGATGATCTTAAATTAATTGATGATAAAGCAAGAAAAGTAATTTCTGACTTTAATGATCGATTTGAAAAAATAGATCAGCCTTCTCGAGAAATTTTAGAACCAATAATAAATGAGCTTATAAAATCTCACGACACAAATTTTAAGGGAGTTGGACAACCATTAAGGATTGCTTTAACAGGTTCGAAGTTCGGACCTGGTATTTATGATATAATTTTATCATTAGGAAGAGAGGAAGTTCAAAAACGACTAAGAGCTAAGATAGCTTGAAACTATCTCTGTGGCTTCTGATGATGAAGAAGTTTTAGATTTGATCTCATTTATAGTCTTATCCACATCAAGAATTTGTTTTTTCATAAGTTCAGGGTTTTTTAAAAAATATACTACAGATCTAAAAATTTCTTTTGAATTACATTCTTTTTGAATTAATTCTGGAATTATTTCTTTTTGGTTAATTATATTAATTATATTTGCAAATTTTGTCTTAACTAAAAATTTTACAATAAAAAAATTAATAAAATTCATTTTATAAATTACGATAGACGGAACTTTTGCATTGCAGATTTCAAGAGAAACAGTTCCAGATTTTGCCACAGCAAATATTGAGTTTGATAAAATTTGTGATTTTATTTTTTCTTCTGATATCACATCAACATTATCAAAATTTGTTTTTTTAATCTCATCTTTTATTAAATCTTTGTTTTGATCAGTTGCATGAAAAACAAAATTGTATGTATTGAATTTTTCATTCATTAATTTAATGAAGTTTAACAAAATTGGTAAAAGAATGTTTGTTTCAGATGTTCGACTTCCAGCAAATAAAGATATTATTTTTTTATTTTCATTAATTATATTTGATAAATTTGTTTTAACATTTTTTTTATTTTCGAGTAAGGGATGACCAACAAAAGTATTCTTGATACTTTCTTTATCAAAATATTTTTTTTCAAAACTAAATAATAATAAAACATGGTCTAAAAACTTTTTAAAATTCTTAACCCTACCCTCTCTCCATACCCATACTTGTGGTGCAACATAATGTATTGTTTTAATATTAGGATTGATACTTTTTACTTTTTCAGCAACTCTTAAAGTAAAATCTGGACTATCTACACTAAATAGAATATCGGGATTAAATTCAATTATCTTTTTTACAGTTTCATTTATTTTGTTTCTGATTTTAAACAAATTTAAGATAACGCTCGTAAATCCGATATAAGTTATCTCTTTAAGATCATATATTGATTTAACCCCAAGTTTATTTAAATGAGATCCTCCAACACTTAAATATTCTATATCAGAATGATTTTGTTGAAGTTTATCTATTACGGTTGATGCTAATTTATCTCCTGAAGGTTCACCTGTTAATATAAAAATTTTTTTCATTTAACCGAGATAAACATCTTATTTTTATTAGCAAAACTAATACATTTATTTTTATCTAAAAATACATGTTGATTACCTTTTACCACAATGCCTTTTAATCCAGCTGTCTTACTTTGTTTTAACGTTTTTAAACCAATGGTAGGTAGATCAACTCTGAGATCCTGTCTCTTTTTCGGAAACTTAACTAAAACACCATGGTTTCGAAATTTTTTACTTTTACTTTTTTCAAGCATTTTTTTAGTTCCACCTTTTGACTCTATTGAAATTACTTTTTTATTTCTGACTACTACAGCTTGGCTGTAATTATATTCTTTTAAATTATTTAGCGTTTTAATAGCCTTCTTAATATCTAATTGATCAGCATTGTTTGGCTTAATCTTTGAATAATTCCCCTTTTTAAGTGTAAGCTCTGGATTAAATTTAAGAGAATTCTCTGTTTTTATATTATTTTGAGCTAATATCTTTATAATTTCTTTCAAAATTGCAGCATCACCAAGCTTCGATGCTTTAATAATTCTTGGAATATAATAAATCCCTTTAAAATCTAGTTTTAACTTAGAAAAGTTTGGTTTGTTAACTTTTCCAGCAAATAAGACTCTTTTACAGCTATTTTCCTTAAGAATATTAATTATTTTACCAAATTGACCTATAGAGACTGAATTAGATTTACTCTCTTTTTTAAATCTTTTTGATTTAGATAAATCAATTATTAAGTGCTTTATTTTTCTTTTCTTTATTGTTTTAAGTATTTTATTTGGAAAATCTGTATCACCAAAAATTAATCCTATCATCTTATGAAAATGGGGTACAAATAGATCTTTTTTTATCCTTAGTGATAAATTCTATTACTTCTTTAACTAATGGATTTTTCTGAAATGAGCCATTTAATTTACTTATATTTTCATTGATATTGTTTGTGGCAAAAATCTCCTTATAAGCCTCGCTCAATCCTAAAATATCCTTATTTTCAAATTTTGCTCTTCTCAAACCTATTAGATTTAATCCCTGCAATGAATTTCTATTTCCTGTTGATAATCCATACGGAATAACGTCGTTTAGCACTCCAGTCATTCCTCCAATCATTGCCATTTTACCAATTCTTGTAAACTGTTGAACAGCAGAATTACCACCAATAACCACATTATCTTCAATAATAGCATGACCTCCCAAAGGTACATTGTTTGCTATAATTACATTATTACCGACCTGACAATCATGAGCTATATGAGATGAAATCATAAATAAACAATTGTTACCAATTATAGTTTTTCCTCCACCACCAATTGTTCCTGGGTTTATTGTTACATACTCTCTTATTTTATTATTATCTCCAATAACTAAACTTGTTTCTTCACCATTATATTTTAAATCTTGTGGATCATTAATTGAGACAAATGGATAAATCTTATTTCCTTTTCCAATTTTAGTATTTCCAGTAATGTTTACATGTGATTGGATCTCTGTATTCTCTCCAATTTCTACATTGGGACCTATGATAGTGTATGGGCCAATCTTAACACTAGAATGAATCTTGGCATTTTTATTTATTATAGCTGTTTTATCTATCATTTATTTTCCCTAATAAAATTTTTTAAGTCTTTTGCTGGATAACCCATCACTTTAGAATTATCAGGAATATTTTTTATAACCCCACTGCCTCCACCTATTTGCACATTATTACCAATCTTAAGATGTCCTGAAATACCTGCCTGACCTCCAATCATAACATTATTGCCTAAAGTTGAGCTTCCAGCAAAACCTACTTGTCCAGCAATAATACAATTCTCACCAATTTTAACGTTATGAGCTATATGTATTTGATTATCTAAATAAGTATTTTTTCCTATAATTGTGTTTGAAAGAGAACCTCTGTCTATCGTAGATCCACAGCCTATTTCAACATTATCCTCAATTATTACAATCCCTATTTGGGGGTACCTAAAATTTGAATCTTTATTTGGGAAAAAACCAAATCCTTTTTTTCCAATTACACAAGCATCTAAAATGTGGACATTGTTTTTAATTAATGAATTTCTAATAATTACGTTCGATCCAATAGAACAATTGTCACCTATATTCACATTTTTCTCTATTATTGAATTATGACCAATTGAACAATTTTTACCAATTTTTACATTATCACCAATAAGGATATTTTTTCCAAAGTTAACTTTCCCTTTAAATTCTGTCTCGTTTATATCTTTAACCGTGTTATCATAATCATCGGTAATAGAGTCCGGATAGAAAATTTTTGTTATTTGAGCAGTATGTAATAAAACTTTGTCAGTAATTATAGCATTACAGCTATCTGGCAAGAAAGATTGAAAATTTTCTGATGTTAAGCAATAAGAAGCTTTAGTTTTTTTTGCCAAATCAGTGTATTTTTTTGAGTGTAGAAAAGTTATTTCACTTTTTTCAGATGAGTTAAGATCTTTAATATCTGTGATTTTATCATCAGGTAAATTGTCAATCTTTAAATTAATATGCTTAAGTAAAAAATTTATTTTATAAGGGCCTGTATTTTTAAAAAAAGGATTGATCATGAATAAGTTTCATATCAAAACTTACTCTAAAAGCTTATCAAGATTTGTTGCTAATTATTTCCTATCAACAATTGTAGCTGACCATTGAGAATCTGACATTTTTTTACCGTCCACAAAGGCCTCTCCCTTATATTTCCAAACTCTACCATGCGATCTTATAGCTTCAATATTCAATTCAAGTTTACAATCAGGTATTACTGGATTTCTAAATCTTGCTTTTTCAACACTCATTAAAAAAACTAATTTATTATCATATTCTTTTTTATCTATACCGTGTGCAGTTAAAGCAGCAGCAGCTTGTCCAAAAGCTTCTACAATTAAAACACCTGGCAAAACTGGATTACCTGGAAAATGTCCATCTACGTAGAATGAATTTTTTTTAACGTTCATTATTGCTGTTGCTGAATGAAGATGCTTTATATTAATCAATTCATCTATAAGTAACATTGGTTCTCTGTGAGGCAATAGTTCAGTTATTTCAGATTTTGTCAATTTATCTTTATTCATTAATCTTTTTAATCAAATTTAATTTTTTTATGTTTATCATTAAATATTTTAAGAATTTCTTCAGTGATATCTAATTCTTTATCTCCAAAAATTATTTGTTCTTTTTGTAATAAAATCTGTACAGATTCTTTTTTAAGAAAAGCTGTAATAAGAGGATTTAGAGC
>CACJUF010000008.1 GCA_902596515.1 uncultured Pelagibacteraceae bacterium | reverse complement strand
GTTTTAATTCATACAACTTTCTTGTTGCAAAGCTCGCTTATAAAATATTGTCTTATAAATTTTTGATTTAAGCTTTAATTGGCTTAAAAGTTTTTAAGAGTAATCTAAATGGTATTAACATTATCAAAGCTACTATTACTTTCACAATCAAATCTCCGAGAGAAAGTGTAACCCATGGCACGCCAGTCCCATAAAATGATATTGAAAAAAACAAAAATGTATCGATTGTTGAGCCAAACATTGAAGATGTTAATGGTGCAACAAACCATTCTTTCTTTCTTAATCTGTCAAATATTTGGACATCTAATAATTGTGCAGTTAAAAATGCAATTCCAGACCCAATAGCTATACGAATAGATATAAGATCTGCAAAATCAGTAGAAAATAAAACTGTAAAACCAATTCCTAGTACAAAGCCAAAATATACAATTTTTCTTGCAACTCTTTTTCCATAAGATCTATTAGCTAAATCTGTAATTAAAAAAGCGATCGGATAAGAGAAAGCTCCGTAGGTTAATATTTCATTTAAACCATAATAATTAATTGGAAATTGAACAAGATAATTTGAGGATAGGACAACAACACCCATCAAAAATGATAGAAGTAAAAATGATTTACTCATTAAGCTGTTTTAGATTGTGCAGTTTTTTTTTGAAATGGAGATTTAATTAATAAACTTTTTTTTAGTTTTTTTAATCTAGGAGATAAATTTTTATTTTTTACAGATTTTAGAAATTCATCAAAACTACCTTTTTTATCTACTGATCTAACCCCTGCATTACTCACTGTTAATTTTAAGCTTCTTTTTAAAAGTTCACTTGTAAATTTAACTTTTTTTAAATTAGGTAAGAATCTTCTTTTTGTCTTATTGTTAGCATGACTAACGTTATGACCTTTCATTGGATTTTTTCCAGTTAATTCACATTTTTTTGTCATAATTTGTTCGACTATATAAAGTGAGATATTGATGGCGTCAAGTTTATTACATTATTCTAATCCTTTTTTTCCTACTATTTCATTAAAGTTTTTTACACCATCTTTTAATAGTATTTCCTTTAGTTCTTTTTTAATTAGACCAACAATATTTGGACCTCTAAAAACCATGCCTGTATAAAGTTGTAAATAATCAGCTCCTGCTAAAAATTTTTGATAAGCAGATCTGCCAGAGTCCACACCACCTACGCCTATAATTTTAATTCTACCTTTTAAAACTTTATAAAATTTTCTGATTAACTCTGAGGACTTTAACTCAATAGGTTTCCCGGATAATCCTCCTTTTTGATGGCTTTGAGTATTTTGTAAATTTTCTCTTGTTGTATCAGATGTGTTAGAAATTATAACAGCTTCTATATCGTTATCTAAAATCACTTCAGAAATTTTCATAATTTCTTTATCATTAATATCTGGTGATACTTTTACCGCTATAGGTGTTTTAGAGTTAAGATTTCTCTTCTCTTTTTCTATTAGTTTTAAAAGATCATCTAATTTTTTTTGATCGTGAAAGTTTCTTAAATCTTCGGTGTTTGGTGAGGAAATATTAACAGTGATATAATCAGAGACCCCATTAAACATTTTTAAACACTGTATATAATCATTTGTTCTATCCTCTGAGTCTTTATTAGGTCCAATATTTATTCCAAGTAATCCAGTTGGATTATTTCTTTTAATTCGATCTGCAATATTTTTTGAACCTAGATTATTGAAACCAAGTCTATTTATCAGGGCCTCATCTTCTACTAGTCTAAAAACTCTAGGTTTGGGATTTCCGTATTGTTCTAATGGTGTAACAGTTCCTACTTCGACGAAACCAAACCCTAAATTGAACAATGAATTATATACCTCGGCATTCTTATCAAATCCTGCTGCCATACCAATTGGATTTTCTATTTCTTTATTAAATAATTTAGTCTTAAAAAGAGGATTATTTTTTTCTTCATCTAAAATATTTGGAATAAAATTAAATTTTAGTGACTTTATCGCTAAACTATGAGCCGTCTCGGGATCTAATTTAAAAATTAAAGATCTTAAATTTGAAAACATTATTTAATTTTATTTAATATAAGATCTTTTGTTTCTTTCACACCAAAAAAACTTATAAAAAAACCCATCCTTGGTCCATTTTCATCTCCAAAAACTACTTCATAAATTAATTTAAACCAATCTCGAAGGTTCTCAGTGTATCCATTTTCTTTACCAGTCGAATATATCATTGTTTGAATATCTTCTGGTTTCATTTTGTCGTCACATTTATCTAAAGTTTTTACCAGAGCTTCTAAAGCTTTTTTTTCTTCACCATTAGGCTTTTTATATTTTTTTTTCAATTTTATTACGTCGTTAAAATATTTTATTGCATAGCCTACTAAATTATCAAAGATAGGATTATCTTTCTCAGAAATGTCTTTTTTATATTTTTTAACAAATTTCCAAAGAAGTTCTTTGCTGTCAGCATTACTTGTTTCAACCAAGTTTAATAACATCGAAAACGACATAATCATATTTTCTTTAGGCACCAAACTATTATGAACATGCCACACAGGATTCATAAGTAGCTGCAACTCATTTTGATTTTTTGCTTTCTCAATCAGATCCAAATAATCATCGACAGTTTTTGAAACTATTTCTTTGTAAAGTTTTTTTGCTCTTTTTGGATTTTGATACATATACAGCGACAAACTTTCAGGAGAAGCATACTCTAGCCATTGATCAATAGTAATGCCGTTTCCCTTTGATTTTGAAATCTTCTCTCCTTTTTCATCCAAAAATAGTTCATATGCAAACCCTGAGGGATTTGTTTTTCCAATCAATTTGATAATTTTTGTTGAAAGTATTGCACTCTCTATAAGATCTTTTCCATACATTTCAAAATCAACATCTAGTGCATACCATCTCATAGCCCAATCAACTTTCCACTGTAATTTACAATTTCCATCATAAATGCTTGTTTCCAAATCTTTTCCATTATTATCAAAAACAATAATAGATTTTTCTTTATTAATATTTTTTACTGGTATTTCTAAAACATGACCTGTAACCGGACAAATTGGAAGAAATGGACTATACGTTTTTTGTCTCTCTTTTCCTAGTGTAGGAAGTATTATATTCATTATACCATCATAATTCTCTAAAATAACTTGGAGAGAAGAGTTAAAGAAACCTGATTTATAAAGTGATGTTGAACTTTTAAAATTATATTTAAATTTAAAATTGTTTAAAAATTTTTTTAGCATTTCATTATTATGCTCACCAAAACTATTAAATTTTTGAAAGGGATCAGGCACATTAGTAAGCGGTTTGTGCAAATTTTTTTCTAATAATTCTTTTTGTGGAACGTTGTCAGGTACTTTTCTAAGACCATCCATATCATCTGAAAAAGTAATGATTTCAGTTGGTAAATCAGTCAAATGTTTTAGTGCATTTACAATCATTGATGTCCTTGCAACTTCTCCAAAAGTTCCTATATGTGGAAGGCCACTAGGACCATAACCTGTTTGGAGAATTATTTTGCCTTTTTTTTCTATAAAAGATTTTCTCTCTCGAAGCATTTTTTTTGCTTCAACGAAAGGCCATGCACTTGTTTTATCAAAATTCTCTTTTTTAATCATGATTAATTCAAATAAAATCTTAAATTAACGCTTTAACTTATTCTTATAGAGTTGAAATTTATTTACCATAAAATAATGTTCTATCAAAATGTCTAATTATAAAACTGTTTTTTTTACACTTGGAATTCTTCAAATAATTCTTGGAATTTTTATGTTGATCCCAATATTTGTTCAATTTTTTTTTAATGAAATTGACTCCTCTTTTTTTGGTGCCTCAATTATTACAATTATTTTTGGTACGCTATTTTTTTTATCTAATCTTGATCATGATAAGAAGTTAAATTTACAGCAAGCTTTTTTATTGACCGCGTTATCTTGGTTAAGTATCGCAATTTTTGGTTCACTTCCTCTAATATTTTCTGAAGTCAATTTTTCGTTTACCAATGCATTTTTTGAGAGTATGTCAGGCATTACAACAACTGGTTCAACAATCATTCCAAACTTAGAGGAGATGCCCAAAGCAATTTTGCTTTGGAGAGCAATTCTTCAATGGTTGGGTGGTATTGGAATAATTGTTATGGCGATCACTTTGATGCCAATAATGAATGTTGGTGGTATGCAATTATTCAAAATTTCTAACAGTGACTCATCAGAAAAAATTCTTCCTAAATCGAAAGAAATTGCGTTGAGATTAATTTACATTTATTCAGGTCTCACTACTCTTTGCGCACTATCATATAAAATTCTTGGGATGAATACTTTTGATAGTATAACCCATTCTATGACAACAATAGCAACTGGGGGTTTTTCAAACTATAACGAGTCCATTGGTTTCTTTAATAGTTTTTCAATAGAAATTTCAGCAATGATTTTTATTATATTGGGAAGTTTACCTTTTATCGCTTATATCAAATTCTTAAACGGTAATAAAAGAATATTTTTTTCAGATATTCAAATTAGAACTTTTTTGAAAATAATCTTAATAAGTATTCTGATCTTATCAATTTATTTGTTTTTAGATAAATCGTCTGAACTAAACTTCAGAACAGTTTTATTCAATGTAATATCAATTTTGACAGGTACTGGATATGTAAATGCACAATTTGATAACTGGGGTGGATTTCCTTTAATTATATTTATAGGTTTAATGTTTATCGGTGGATGTGCTGGCTCAACGACCTGTGGTATTAAAATATTTAGATTTCAAATACTTTATTCATTTGTTTTGAATCAACTTAAAAAGATTATTTATCCCAAGGGAATTTTCGTTCTAAAATATAACCAAAGTCCTGTTGAAGATAAATTTACCGCATCAATTATCTCTTTCATTTATATGTACCTGGTAATTTTTTTTGTGATGACAGCATTATTATCTTTGACAGGTCTTGACTTTATTACTTCAATTTCTGGTGCTGCAACATCTATCTCAAATGTAGGACCTGGCCTAGGTTCGACTATTGGGCCAAACGGAAATTTTTCATCACTACCTGATATCTCTAAGTGGATTTTAAGTTTTGGTATGATTTTGGGGAGATTAGAATTATTTGCAATTCTTGTATTATTTTTACCATCTTTTTGGAGGAATTAAATTTGATAGAAATTAAAAAAAACTCTTTGTCTGAAATGTTATCGGTTTATTTTGACAAAAGAATGCTCAAAATTTTATTGCTAGGTGCAATATCAGGTTTTCCATGGGTTTTGATTGGAAGTAGTCTGAGTTTATGGTTAAAAGAAGATGGACTAAGCAGATCAACTGTTGGATGGGCTGGATTAATTTTTGCAGTTTACGCATTTAATTATTTATGGGCACCTTTAATAGATAGAATACAAATACCATATTTAACAAAAAAAATAGGTCACAGAAGAGGATGGATTGTTTTGATGCAAATTATCATCTTACTCTCACTTGCTCTTTGGAGTTTACTCGATCCATCTGAAAATTTAGCTTTAGTTGTTTCAGTAGGCTTAATAATTGCTATAGCATCATCAACTCAAGATATAACAGTTGATGCTTTAAGAATTGAACAGATTGGTGAGGATGAGGGAAAATCCATGGCTGCTGGAGCCGCAATGGCGGTTGTCGGTTGGTGGACAGGATATAAGTTAGGTGGGGTACTATCATTATTTGCAGCAGATATTCTTCAAAACATTGGTTTTGAAAATTATTGGCAACTAACTTTCTTAATTTTAGGGATTTTAGTAATTTCAATGAACATTGGCTTAATGTTCATTGACGAGTCTGGAAATTTAGAGAGACAAGATCAACAAAAAGAAAATGATAAATTAATATCATCTCAATTTAAAAATCAAAATATATTTACAAAATTGATAACCTGGGTTGCTGGAACAATAAGTGGCCCAATCATTAGTTTTTTTAAAAAAAATGGCTTTTCGATTGCTTTAGGAATTTTAGGATTTGTTTTTTTATTTAAAGTGGGAGAGGCATTTCTTGGAAGGATGTCTATAATTTTTTATAAAGAAATAGGTTTTAGTAAATCAGATATCGCTATTTACTCTAAAACGTTAGGTTGGATTACTACTGTGACGTTTACTCTTTTAGGTGGGCTTTTTGTAATAAGATCCGGGGTGTTAAAAGCAATGTTTTTTGCTGGAGTTATGATGGCAAGTACAAACCTTTTGTTCAGTGTATTGGCCTGGAGCGATAAATCAGAATTTTTATTTGCTATTGCAGTTATTTTTGATGATATAGCTGCTGCATTTGCAACAGTAGCTTTTGTAGCCTTTATATCTATGCTCGTAGACAGAGCCTATACAGCAACTCAATATGCGCTCTTAGCCTCAATAGGCACCGCTGGTAGAACAACTTTAGCCTCCTCCTCTGGTGCCCTTGTTGATTGGTTAAATGGTGATTGGGGAATATTTTTCATTTTGACTGCGCTAATGGTAATTCCTTCATTAATAATCCTATGGATCATGAAAAATAAACTACAACTAAGTGAAAAATAATTTTTTAAATAAACCTGTAGCTAACATTTTCTTTAAACCATCTCATAATTCTGAGGTAGTTTCACAAATTTTATATGGAGAGAAATTTAAGATTCTATTGAAAAGAAAAAAATATATAAAAATAAAAACTCATTATGACAATTATATTGGATATATAAAAAAAGATAAGTTTTTAGAAAATTTTAAACCCTTATATAAAATTTCAAAAATTAAATCTAGAATTTTCCTTAAAAGAGATAAAAGATTTTTGTCCTCAAACCATTATCTATATTATGGATCTGGTGTGTGTAAACGAAATGAAAATAAAAAGTATATAGAATTTGAAAAAAATAAATGGATCAAAAAAAGTGATATCAAAAATATTGATCATCATGAGAAAAATTATATCAAAATATTCAAATTCTTTTTAAGCACAAAATACTTATGGGGCGGAAAAACCTGTGATGGGATTGATTGTTCAGCATTAATTCAAATCTATTTTTATTACAACAGAATATTTTTTCCAAGAGATACAAAAGATCAAATAAGATTTTGTAAAAGAAAAAGAAGTAAAAATCGACTTAAAGGAGATATCATATTTTGGAAAGGACATGTTGGTATATGTCTAAATAAGTCTAGATTTATTCATGCTTATGGACCAAAAAAGAAGGTGATAATAATGCCAACAGGACAAACAATTAAATTAATTGATAAAACCGCAAATCTGAAAGTTAAAAAAGTGAGTAATATTAGTAATATTTAATCTCTACCAAAGTCAGGTTTGTTTACATCCTGTTTTAATTTAATAATTTTAGACCTAACTTTTTTAGTCTGAGATAATTTTTTTAAAATTGATTTATTATTTTTAGAATTTATATCTCTTTTGAAAGATTTTAAGTTTTTGATAAATAAGTCTATCGCTTTTGTAACATTAACCTTATTGTCAAAGAAAATATCTCTCCACATAATTTCATTTGAAGCAGCTATTCTTGAAAAATCTCTCAACCCCCCAGCACTGTATTTGATAAGCCCAAATTTGAGTATTTTTTCAAAATCTTGAGCCGATTTAACCAAATTATAGGCAATTAAATGTGGTAAATGACTTGTGACAGAAAAAACTTTGTCATGTTTTTCAGAGTTCATAATAACAGTTTTTGAGCCCATCTTTTTCCAAAAAGAAATTAAAAATTTTAAATTCTTAGGACTTGTTTTTTTATCCTTAATTAATACACACCATTTACCCTCAAACATATCAGCTTTTCCAAATTCTGGTCCACTCACCTCTGATCCAGCGATAGGGTGACTCCTTATCCAATTTACACCACGCTTCAAAAATTTTTTAATAATTTTTGATGACTCTATTTTTGAAGATCCCACATCAGTAATTAGTGTCTTTGGCGAAATAGTTTTATTAATTTTAATAATAAGTTTTTTATATTCACTCGTTGATGTACAAACAATCACTAAGTTTGAATTTACCAAACCATCTTTAAGAGACTTAACAATTGTTCCAGGTAATCTAAGACTTTTTATTTTAGCGATATTAGATTTTGATTTTTCATAAATAAATATTTTTTTTGCTAATTTTTTTTTTGAAATCCTCCTTACTAAAGAAGAGCCTAATAACCCACAGCCTATAATTAATATATTTCTCATTTTCTAAATATATTTTGTGTTGCTTTGATAAATTTCATATTTTCCTCTTTTGACCCAATCGTTAATCTTAGCATATTTTTTATTTTATAACCTTCTTCAGTAGACCTTAAAATAATTCCCTTTTTTTTTAATTTTTCATGGAAACTATTAGCTCTTAGTTTGCATTTATTAAAATTCAGTAATAGAAAGTTAGCTGAAACTTTATTTGAGCTAATATCATAATTGCTCAAAAAATTTTTCAGTTTTGTTGCATAAATATGATTATGTTTTACTGAACGTGAAATAAATTTTTTATCCTTAAGTGACTCAATAGCTGCTTTTTGAGCTACTTCATTAACATTGAATGGAGGTTTAATAACATTCAAAGCATCAATAATTTTTTTTGAACCATATCCCCAACCAATTCTTAGAGATGATAGTCCGTAGATTTTTGAGAATGTCCTTAATATAAAAACATTCTGCTTATTCTTGAATAAATCTAAACCAGATTTATAGTCTCTATTTTGCATGTACTCTGCATAAGCATCATCTACAACAAGTAAGATATTTTTTCTTAATCTTTTTCTTAAATCAATTAATTCAAAACTGTTCAAGTAAGTGCCAGTCGGATTATTTGGATTAGCAAGAAATACAATTTTAGTTTTATTGCTTACTTTTTTAATTATTTCTGAGACAGAAACTTTAAAATTTTTTTCTTTGGCAAAAACAACTTTTGCACCAACTATTTTTGCATATATTCTGTACATTAAAAAACTAAACTGAGGAAGAATTACTTCATCTTTTGGTTTAAGAAAAAGTTGGCATAACATTTGAATAACTTCGTCTGAACCAGCTCCACAAATTATTTTTTCTTTGTCACAACTAAATTTTTTTGAAATCTGACTTCGTAGTTTTTTAGACTTTCCATCAGGATATCTGAAAAGACTTAATTTTTTATTTGATATTGCTTTCTTGGCCTTGGCACTTACTCCTAGAGCTGATTCATTTGCTGAAAGTTTAATGATTTTATTAAAATTCTTAATAGTTGATTTGCCAGGTTGATAAGCCTCAATATTAAATTTTTTATATTTTATAGTTGTCATCTTTTAAATTTTAGCCTCTTTATAAATAAAATAACAATTTTTCATATAGAATTAGTTCAAATATTTTAAAAATTGACATACTAAATAACATCTTGTACAAAATTTATGCGCTGATTTACCTGAATTGCGAGCGCTTTAAAAAAACCGCTAAAAAAGTTTTTTTTCTCACAATTCAATAATTAGCATTAATAATTATGAATATTAAAGAGAATATAAAAACGCTTGTTATTAAGAAACCATTGAAACTTGACTGTGGTAAAACTATTAATAATTTTCCACTCGCGTATGAAACTTATGGTTCGCTTAATAAAAACAAAGATAATGCAATCCTTGTTTTTCATGCACTTACTGGTGATCAATTTGTTACAGGTATTAATCCCGTTACAAAAAAAGATGGTTGGTGGTCTTATGCAGTGGGTCCTAACAAATCAATAGATACTAATAAATATTTTGTTATTTGTGCAAATGTAATAGGTGGTTGTATGGGCTCATTTGGTCCAAGCCACAAAAATCCTGATACAAATAAAATTTACGGAACCGATTTTCCCGTAATTACTATTAATGACATGGTCAACGCACAAGTAAATTTATTAGATCATTTTGAGATAAAAAAACTTTTTTCAGTTGTTGGTGGATCGATGGGGGGAATGCAAGTTTTGCAATTTATTAGTAATTATCCAGATAAAGCTAATACAGTAGTACCAATCGCGTGTACCTCTAATCATTCTGCTCAAAATATTGCTTTTAATGAATTGGGTAGACAAGCGATAGCATCAGATCATAACTGGTCAGACGGAAAATATTTATATAATAATACTCTTCCTGATAAAGGGTTATCAGTAGCGAGAATGGCTGCTCATATAACCTATTTGTCTAAAAAAGGTTTACAAGAAAAATTCGGAAGAAAACTTCAAGAAAGAGATGCTCTTAAATTTGGGTTTGATGCAGATTTTCAAATAGAGAGTTATCTAAGATATCAAGGATCGGTTTTTGTAGATCGATTTGATGCTAATAGTTACCTTTATATCACAAGAGCAATGGATTATTTTGATTTAGTTAAACAATTTGATGGTAATTTATCTAATGCATTTAAAAAAACTAAGGCTAAGTTTTTTATAATATCTTTTACCTCAGACTGGCTTTATCCGACCCAAGAAAATAAAGATATAGTTATCGCTCTTAATGCAATTGGTGCTGATGTTGGATTTGTTGAAATAAAATCTGACAAAGGTCATGACTCTTTTTTATTAGATGTTCCAGACTTTTTGAAAACCCTTAAAAATTTTTTAGATAAATCTTATTCAGAGAGATAATAGTGAAGACAGAATATAAAATAATAGTCGATTTAATAGAAGAAAAAACAAGAGTTTTAGATGTTGGTTGTGATGATGGAACATTAATGGAGTCATTAAAAAAAGATAAAAATGTTGATGCGAGAGGAATTGAGATTTCAAAGGATAAAGTTCAAATCTGTGTATCAAAAGGACTAACTGTAATTGAAGGAAACGCGGAATTGGATTTAAAACAATTTCCAAATGATTCTTTTGATTATGTTGTTCTAGGTCAAACTTTACAAGCTTTCGTAAATCCTGAGATTGTTATAAAAGAACTTTTAAGAGTTGGAAAAAAAGCAATCATAACAATTCCAAATTTTGGCCATTGGAAAGTAAGATTAAATTTGCTTATCAAAGGAACAATGCCAATCACAGAATCATTACCAAATGATTGGTATAACACTCCAAATATTCATATGTGTACGATTAAAGATTTTGTTAAATTTTCAAAAATTATAAACTTTAAAATCTTTAAATCTTTAGCTCTGACAAATAAAAATATATCAAATATTACTAATTCTAATTTATTTTATAAAAATTTATTTGCAGAATTAGGTATATTCTTAATTGAAAAATAAGATGAGAATAGAAATAATTAAGTGTTTACAAGACAATTATAGTTACCTGTTAATCGATGACAATAAAAATATTGGATGTGTTGTTGACCCTGGTGAGGCAGCTCCAATTATAAAATATGTTGAAAGTAATAATATTGAGTTAAAATATATTCTTAATACTCATCATCATTATGATCATGTAGGTGGCAACTTAGAATTAAAGAAAAGATATAATTCTAAAATAGTTGGATTTAAAGAAGATAAAGATCGGATTCCAGAAATTGATGTACTTGTAGAAGATAATCAAAAATGGAAAGGCGAAAACTTTGAAGCGAAAATTTATCACATTCCAGGTCATACAAGTGGGCATATTGCCTTTCATTTTTTTTTGGAAAAAATAATTTTTACTGGGGATACTTTATTTTCTTTAGGATGTGGTAGAATTTTTGAGGGAACTTATGAACAAATGTTCAATTCCTTAAAAAAAATAAAAAAACTTCCAATAGATACTCAGATATATTGCGGCCATGAATATACATTACAAAATTCAAAATTTTGTGAGTCTAATGATCCTAATAATTCAAATTTGAAGAGTAAAATTAAAGAAATTAAAGAAAAAATAAAAAATGGCCAACCCACCATTCCATCAATTTTATCTGATGAAATAGAATGCAATATATTTCTTAAAGCTAAAGATGTTGAAAGTTTTTCAAAATTAAGAGATTTAAAGGACAATTTTTGATTTATAAAACTTGACTATAGGCTTGCTCAGACTATATTGCCTTTACAAAATTTAGATTATTCATATGTCGTTCGCAGTAATAAAAACAGGTGGTAAACAATACAAAGTGAAATCTGGAGAGATTTTGAAAATTGAGAAATTAACAGATATTAAAGCTAATTCAAAAATAGAATTTAATGAAATTTTAGCTTATGGAGATGACAGTAAAATTGAGGTTGGGGCTCCAATGGTAAATGGTGCAAAAGTTGAAGCTGACTTAATTAAAAATAGCAAAAATAGGACTGTATTAATTTTTAAAAAAAGAAGAAGACATAACTCAAGAAGAAAAAATGGGCATAGGCAGGAATATTCTATGATTAGAATAAATAAAATTTTTTCAAAAGATGGTAAAATTCTCTCAGAGGCTGAAAAAGTTTCAAAGGTAACAAAGAAGACAGAAACAAAAAAAGAGGCTAGTAAATAACTAGGAATTAATTATGGCAACAAAAAAAGCAGGCGGATCTTCTAGAAATGGACGTGATAGTGCTGGGCGAAGACTTGGTGTCAAAAAGTACGGTGGCCAATCTGTTATACCTGGAAATATTATTGTAAGACAAAGAGGTACAAAAATATTTCCTGGAGAGAACGTAGGAATGGGTAAAGATCACTCAATTTTTTCAGTAATAAAAGGTAAAGTTGTTTTTAAAAAAACAAAGTCAGATAGAACTTTTGTTTCAGTAAAACCCAATTAATAGTACAACTTAAACTATTGTTGTATTATGAAATTCTTAGATCAAGTTAAAATTTATATTAAAGCTGGAAACGGTGGAGATGGTTCTCCGAGTTTCAGAAGAGAAAAATTTATAGAATATGGTGGCCCAGATGGTGGTGATGGTGGAAAAGGAGGTTCAGTAATTTTAAAAGCTGAACAGAATTTAAATACCTTGATTGATTTTAGATATCAACAACATCATAAAGCAAAGAGAGGTGAGAACGGTGCAGGACAAAACCGAACAGGCAAGAGTGGTGAAGATTTAATTTTGAAGGTTCCCTTAGGAACACAAGTTTTTGAAGAGGACAACAAAACATTAATTTACGACTTTACGAAAATTAGTGAGGAATTTATCGCTGCTGCTGGTGGTAAAGGTGGACTGGGCAATACAAGATTCAAAAGTTCTACTAATAGGGCTCCAAGGAAATTTACAAAAGGAACTCAAGGAGAAGGGTTTACAATTTGGCTTCAATTGAAAACAATAGCAGATATTGGGATTATAGGATTGCCTAATGCAGGTAAGTCAAGTTTATTAGCATCGGTTACTAACGCAAATCCTAAAATTGCAAACTATCAATTTACCACTTTAAATCCAAATTTGGGAGTAGCAAGTTATGATAATAAAGAAATAACGATAGCAGATATACCAGGATTAGTAGAGGGGGCTCATAAAGGTACAGGCCTTGGAATTCAGTTTTTGAAACATATTGAGAGATGTAAATCTCTTTTACATTTAATTGATATTACAAGTGAAGATTTAAAAAAAAGCTATCAACAAGTAAAAAATGAGCTTAAAAAATATAGTAACAAACTCACTAAAAAAAAAGAATTAATCGTGTTGAACAAAATAGATCTTATTGATGAAAAAGAATTAAATCACATAGTTAAAGATTTTAAAAAGAATACTAAATCAGAAGTTATTACTGTATCAACATTCAATAAATCTTCAGTATCAAAAATCAAATCAAAATTATTGAATTATGTATCTTAAAAACTCAAAAAAAATTGTTATCAAGATCGGTTCTTCACTTTTAGTAGATCAAGATAAGAAAATAAGAAAAAAATGGCTCTCTAGCTTTGCGAAAGATATAAAAAAATTAAGATTGAATAATCAAAAAGTTATAATTGTTTCTTCAGGTGCAATAGCCCTTGGATGTAAAAAAATGAATTATAATAAAAAAAATCTTAAGCTAGATAAAAGTCAAGCAATTGCATCTATAGGGCAAATTGAATTAATGAATTTGTTCTTAGAAACGTTTTCAAAATATAAATTAGATATTTCTCAAATTTTACTTACTCTTGATGACACCGAGGAAAGAAGAAGATCAATTAATGCAAAAAGAACTTTTGAAAACTTATTCGATCTTGATTTCATCCCTATTGTTAATGAGAATGATACTATTGCTACATCTGAAATTAAATATGGAGATAATGATAGACTTGCTTCTAGAGTAGCTCAAATTACAAATGCAGATACATTAATATTACTCTCGGATGTGGATGGTTTATACACAAAAAACCCAAAAAAATTCAAAGATGCTCAGTTAATTAAGAAAGTGATCGATTTAGACAAAGTTATTAAGAGTATAAATATCAAAGGTATGACAGAATTAGGAAGCGGTGGCATGAATACAAAAATCGAAGCTGCTAAAATTTGTAATTTGGCTGGTTGCAATATGGTAATAGCAAATGGGTTAAATCTTAATCCTATCGATCGTATCCAGAGTGAAAATAATTGCACTTGGTTTATTTCTAAAATATCTAAAATGCATGCAAGAAAAAAGTGGATTATCAGCTCGATTTCTCCTAAGGGTGAACTTATAATTGATGATGGGGCGAAAAAGGCTCTTCATAGTGGAAAAAGTTTATTAGCGGCTGGAATTAAAAAAGTGGTCGGTAGATTTAATAAGGGAGATCATATTAAAATTTTAGATAATAAAAAAAAAGAGTTTGCTCGTGGACTTAGCTCTTTTTCATCCAAAGAAATAAATTTAATTATGGGCTGTCATTCGAATGAAATACAAAAAATTTTAGGATACGTATCAAAATCTGAGGTAGTGCATAAAGATGATATGGTAGAAATCTAATGAGAAAGATATTAATAAATATTGGTGAAAGATCAAAACAAGCGTTTGCCCAACCAATAAATACTTATAAAAAAGATAAAGTTTTAAGTGATTATCTTGAAATGATAAGAAAAAATAAACATTTAATTATTAAGGAAAATAAAAAAGATGTAGATCGGGCTATCAAAATAAAGTTAAGAGATAATTTAATAAATCGACTAATTTTAAATGAGAAAAAAATCTTGGGTATTATTAATTCAATCCAAAAAATAATTAAGTTAAAAGATCCAGTTCACAATGTTATTGAAAGATGGAAAAGACCTAATGGACTTGTATTTTCAAAAATATCAATCCCGATAGGAGTAATAGGTGTAATTTATGAAAGTAGACCAAATGTAACCTCGGATGTAGCATCATTATGTTTTAAATCGGGAAATCCAGTTATTTTGAAAGGTGGTTCTGAGGCCTTTTATTCTAATAAAATTTTATCAAATTTATTCAGAAAAGCTTTGAAGATTAATAAAGTTGATCAAAACTTTGTTCAATTCATCGATATAAAGAATAGAAAAGTGGTAGATTTTTTACTCACTAAAATGACTAATTTGATTGATGTAATCATACCAAGAGGGGGTAAAAATTTAGTTAAAAAAGTACAAAACATTTCTAAAATTCCAACTATTGGTCACTTAGAAGGTGTTTGTCATTCATATGTAGATAAAGATGCAGATCCCAAAATTGCTACCAATGTAATAGTAAATGCAAAATTAAGAAATACAGCGATTTGTGGAGCAACTGAAACAATTTTGCTCAATGAGCGTATAATCAAAAAGTTTGGAGCTCATATATTAAAGATATTAGAGGAAAAAGGTTGTCAAATTATTGGTGATAATAAAATACGAAAAATTTACAAAGGTAAAATCAAAAAAGCATCAATCAAAGATTGGTCAAAAGAATATTTATCTGCTACCGTTTCTGTTAAATCGGTCAAAAACTTACAAGAGGCTATTTCTCATATTAATAAATATGGAACTATGCATACTGATTGTATTATTACTAAAAACAAAAAAACTGCTAAAAAATTTTTAATGGGAGTTAAAAGTTCAATAGCGATGCACAATACATCTACACAATTTGCAGATGGTGGTGAATTTGGATTTGGTGGTGAGGTTGGAATTTCGACAAATGTTCTTCCACCAAGAGGCCCTGTAGGACTTGGACAACTAATTTCCTACAAATATCAAGTAACAAGTAATGGTAAAATTAGAAAGTAAATTGGTTACAAGAAGAAACAAAATTGGGATCCTAGGTGGGTCCTTCGATCCTGCACACAAAGGTCACTTAACTATTTCAAAAGAAGCAATTAAAAGATTTAAATTACGAAATTTTATTTGGGCAATAACAAAAAAAAATCCTTTTAAAAAGACGCATACAAGTTTAGATAATAGAATCAAGCATTGCAAAAAAATTATTGGATCAAGTAAATTGATTAAAGTAAAATTTTATGAGGACATAATTAAATCGAATAAAACTTTTGATTTGATAAATCATGTTTCAAAGAACAAAAAAAACAAAATTTATTTTATAATGGGCGCTGATAATTTAATAAAATTTCACAAATGGTATAAATGGAAATTAATTTCACAGAAATGTAAAATAATAGTATTTGATAGGCATGGTTATAAAAAAAAATCATTAAATTCAACTACATATAAAAGATTAAGTAGAGAAAATTTGAAATTTATTGAATTTGAAAAGGTCAATATTTCTTCTTCTCAATTGAGAAAAATTTGATATGGTTTAGTTAATTAATGGACAAAATTTCTGATTTAAAAAAAATCATAATTCAAACTTTAGATATCAATAAAGCTTTAGACATTGTTAGCATCGATCTTAAAGATAAAAGTTCAATGGCTGAATACATGATTATTGCAAGTGGTACGTCATCTAGACATATCCAGTCACTTTCTGAGCAAGTTTTAGAAAAATTTAAAGATTATGGAATGAAAGATTCAAAAATCGAGGGAAAAGATAGTACTGAGTGGAAACTGGTAGATGGAATAGATCTAATTGTCCACATATTTCATCCAGAAAAAAGAAAATTTTATGAACTAGAAAAAATGTGGTCAGAATTTATTCCAAAAGAAAAACTTATAATATGAGGAAAATTTTTTTTATTTTCAGTATATTTTTCCTGAAGTTTTCAACTTTTAATCCTGTCGTTGCAGCTGAAAATGATGTTTATAAGAAAATAGATTTATTTGGAGAAGTATTAGAAAAAATTAATAAGGAATATGTCGATGAAATAAATCAATCTGAAAGCATGGATGCTGCAATAGATGGTTTGCTTCAATCACTAGATCCTTACTCAGCATATATGTCACCTGAAATTTTCAACGAAATGCAGACTGAAACAAGTGGTGAATTTGGTGGCTTGGGAATAGAGGTAAATATGGAGTCTGGAGTTGTAAAAGTAATTTCCCCTATTGACGATACTCCAGCGTCTAGAGCTGGAATTAAAGCTGGTGACTACATCATAAAGATAGATGATATTCAGGTACAAGGTAAATCTCTAAGTGAAGCTGTAGATTTAATGAGAGGACCTGTAGGTTCATCAATTATTTTAACTGTAAGAAGAATTGGACAAAAAAAAGCTTTAACATTTGAAATCGTAAGAGAAATAATTCAAATTAAATCAGTAAAAGCTGATCTTTTAAAAAATAATGTTGGTTATCTTAGATTAACATCTTTCAATGAAAATAGTGGTGATCAAATAAGAGAGCAAATTAGAGAATTTGAAAAAAATGGAAATATAAATTCATATATACTAGATTTAAGAAATAATCCTGGAGGGTTATTATCACAAGCTATAAGGATATCAGATTTTTTTTTAGATAATGGGGAGATTGTATCTACCAAAAGTAGAAAGGCCTCTGAAAATAGAAAATGGTTTGCCAAAAAAGGAGATTTGATAGGTGGCAAAACTTTGGTTGTATTAATTAATTACGGTTCTGCATCTGCTTCAGAAATAGTTGCTGGAGCACTACAAGATCATAAAAGAGCGATTATTTTAGGCGAAAATAGTTATGGAAAAGGTTCAGTGCAATCAATTATTCCACTAAAGAATAAAGGAGCAATAAGGCTCACTGTTGCAAAATATTACCTACCATCAGGTAAATCAATTTCTGAAGTTGGAGTAAGTCCTGATATTGAGATTGATGAAGATACGGATGAATTTAGGATTAAGACAGACACCGATAATCAACTAAGTTACGCATTAAAACTTTTAAACGGCTAAATGAAAGAGCAATATAAACATCTACCACTCCGTAGTGGTGTAGGCATTGTTGTACTTAATCAAGAAAATAAAATTTTCGTTGCAAGAAGAATAGACAACCCAAAAAACTTCTGGCAAATGCCACAAGGAGGTATTGATGAAGGTGAAGATTTTCTTACCGCCGCATACAGGGAGTTAAAGGAAGAGACTAGTATTACAAAAGTAGAGCTAATTAAAGAATTAGATGGTTTTATAACATATGAATTACCAGATCACTTATTGGGTATAATTTGGAAGGGTAAGTATAAGGGACAAAAACAGAAATGGTTTATAATGAAGTTTACTGGAGAGGATAGTGAAATAAATATTAAAACAAAAAAACCTGAATTTCTCGAATGGAAATGGATTGAATTAGAATCCTTAACAAAAGTTGTGGTAGATTTTAAATTACACGTCTATCAAGAAATTAAAAAAAAATTAGAGTTATTATTAGTTAATCGATCTTAGAACTTCGACTTTTTGATCTGCTAAATATTTAGCCTGATCACTGATCTCAGATTTACTTGCTTCCGTTTCAGCTTTTTTGAGTAAATCCCCTTGTCTAGATTTATCTAAATCTGCCACAGAGATTATTGTGCTTGTTAAGATAGATAAATTATTATTTTTAAATTCAATAATTCCATCTTCTACATAATAATTTTCATCACCTGATTTCGAAAATACTTTAATTATCCCAGGTTTTAAAAAAGAAATAATAGATATGTGATCTTTTAAAATCCCCATTTCACCCTCAAATGCAGGTACAACAACCTCTAAAACATCCTCTTTTACTAAAAAAGATTTTTCTGGGTTTACAATTTCAATTTTAAACTCTTCGCTCATTAAGCAGCAGCTTCTTGTTCCATTTTTTTAGCTTTCTCAATTGCCTCTTCAATCGTCCCCACCATATAAAACGCTGCTTCAGGTAAATGATCATATTCACCTTTACAAATAGCATCAAAGCCTTTGATGGTTGAGTCTAAATCTACCAATTTTCCTGGTGATCCTGTGAAAACTTCTGCAACAAAAAATGGTTGAGATAAAAATCTTTGAATTTTTCTCGCTCTAGCTACAACCAACTTATCCTCTTCAGATAATTCATCCATACCCAAAATGGCTATGATATCTTGTAATGATTTGTAAGATTGTAATATTCTTTGCACATCTCTCGCTACTCTATAATGTTCATCACCAACGATTCTAGGGTCTAGAATTCTTGAAGTTGAGTCTAACGGATCAACAGCAGGATATATTCCAATTTCAGCTATTTGTCTTGAAAGCACAGTTGTTGCATCCAAATGAGCAAAAGATGTAGCCGGAGCAGGGTCAGTTAAATCATCTGCAGGTACATAAATTGCTTGTACTGAGGTAATTGATCCTTTGTTAGTAGTGGTAATTCTTTCTTGAAGATTACCCATATCAGTTGCTAATGTTGGTTGATAACCAACTGCGGATGGAATTCTACCCAAAAGTGCCGAAACTTCTGAGCCTGCTTGAGTAAATCTAAAAATATTATCAACAAAGAAAAGTACATCTTGGCCCTCTTGATCTCTAAAATATTCTGCTACAGTCAATCCAGTAAGTGCCACTCTAGCTCTAGCGCCTGGGGGTTCATTCATTTGTCCATAAACTAATGCTGCTTTAGATCCTGGTCCGTCCTGTTTGATAACACCAGACTCAATCATTTCATGATAAAGATCATTTCCTTCCCTTGTTCTCTCTCCTACACCTGCAAAAACTGAAAAGCCTCCATGTGCTTTTGCAACGTTATTGATTAACTCCATAATCAAAACAGTTTTTCCAACACCAGCACCACCGAACAAACCAATTTTTCCTCCTTTTGCATAAGGAGCAAGTAAATCAATTACTTTAATACCAGTAACAAGTATTTCAGTTTCAGTCGATTGATCATTAAATTCAGGGGCACCTCTATGAATTGGCCAGCTTTCTTTAGTTTTTACTTCTCCTCTTTCGTCTATTGGCTCTCCAATAACATTAATAATTCTTCCAAGAGTTTCAGGTCCTACTGGAACTTGTATGGGAGCATTGGTATTAATTACCTCATCACCTCTTTTTAAACCTTCAGTAGCATCCATTGCAATAGTTCTAACTGTAGTTTCACCCAAGTGTTGCGCTACTTCTAAAACTAATCTGTTGTTTCCATTTTTACATTCCAATGCTGTTAAAATTTCTGGAAGTTCTCCATCAAATTTAACATCTACTACTGCTCCAATAACCTGTGTAATTATTCCTTTGCTCATAATTATAAACTTTCTGCTCCTGATATGATTTCTATTAGTTCTTTTGTAATTGCTGCCTGACGACTTCTATTATATTCGATAGTAAGTTTGTCAACCATTTCACCTGCGTTACGGGTAGCATTGTCCATTGCACTCATTCTGGACCCTTGTTCGCTAGCTGAATTCTCCAACATTGCCTTAAATATTTGTGTTGAAATATTTTTTGGCAGTAAATTGCTTAAAATTTCATCTTCATCTGGCTCAAATTCATAACTTTCGTCTGAATTATTATGATCCTCCTCATTGTTTAAGGGTATAATCTGTTGAGCTTGAGGTATTTGAGTGATTACATTTTTAAATTGATTATAAAAAATAGTACATATATCAAACTCACCAGCCTCAAATTTTTCAATTATGATCCTTCCAACTTTATCGGCATCAAAATAATTTGCATTTTTAGATTCTTTAAAAGATATATTTTCAATAATTTTATCTCCATAAACTCTTTTTAGTTGGTCATTTCCCTTTGACCCTACAGTAATAATCTTTAATTGTTTACCCTCGTTTAAAATTTTTGAAAAATAACTTTTCGCTTTTTTAATTATGTTAGAATTAAAACCGCCGCAAAGGCCTCTGTCTGATGTCATTACTACACATAGGTGAACTTTATTTTTGCCTGTCCCAGATAATAATTTTGGGGCATTTTCCTTATCAGATATACCATTAGATAAGTTTAAAATAATATTGTTCATTTTTTCTGAATAAGGTCTCCCTCTCTCAGCGCTTTCTTGAGCTCTTCTTAATTTTGCTGCTGCAACCATTTTCATAGCTTTCGTGATTTTTTGTGTAGACTTTACACTAGCTATCCTTTTTTTGAGATCATCTAGACTTGCCATATTACATTAAGATTTAAAGGTTCCTTTCAGCTGAGTAATTACTTCTACCAATAGCTTTTCTTTATCTTCATCAAGTTTTCCAGTGCTTTGAATTGCTTCAATTATTTCAGGTTTATCTGATTTACATTTATTAATAATTTTGTTTTCAAACTCTGATACATCTTTTAAATCAATATCATCGAGATATCCTTTAACACCGCAGAAAACTGATATTACTTGTTCAGCAACAGTCAATGGTGAGTATTGTTTTTGTTTTAGAAGTTCAGTTAGTTTTGAGCCCCTATTTAAAAGTTGTTGTGTAGATGCATCCAAATCAGATCCAAATTGAGCAAATGCTGCCATTTCTCTGTATTGTGCTAATTCTAGTTTCATCGATCCCGAAACTTTTTTCATTGCTTTTGTTTGAGCTGATGATCCAACTCTAGATACTGATAACCCAACGTTAATTGCTGGTCTTATACCTTGGTTGAATAATTCTGTTTCTAAGAATATTTGACCATCAGTAATTGAAATTACATTAGTAGGAATAAATGCAGAAACATCTCCTCCTTGTGTTTCAATAATTGGAAGTGCTGTTAATGAACCACCACCGTGCTCGTCGCTTAACTTTGCAGCTCTTTCAAGTAATCTACTATGTAGATAAAATACATCTCCCGGATAAGCCTCACGGCCTGGAGGTCTTCTCAATAATAGAGACATTTGTCTGTACGCAACAGCTTGTTTAGATAAATCATCATAGATAATAAGTGCATGCATTCCATTATCTCTAAAATACTCACCCATAGCACATCCTGTATATGGTGCTAAAAATTGTAATGGCGCAGAATCTGATGCTGTAGCTGCAACAATAGTTGTGTACTCCATTGCACCTGCTTCTTCTAAAGTTTTTTGAATTTGTCTTACCGTTGATCTTTTTTGTCCAACTGCAACATAAATACAATATAATTTTTGCTTTTCATCACCAGATTCATTTATTTTTTTTTGATTAATAATTGCATCCACAGCAACTGCAGTTTTACCCGTTTGTCTGTCACCAATAATTAATTCCCTTTGACCTCTTCCAATCGGAACCAAACTATCGATTGATTTTAATCCAGTTTGCATTGGTTCATTGACTGATTGACGAGGAATAATTCCTGGTGCTTTTACTTCTACTCTAGTTTTTTTAATATTTTTATCAAATGGACCTTTTCCATCAATAGGATTACCTAAGCCGTCTACAACTCTTCCTAACAATTCCTTTCCAACAGGAGTATCAACAATGTTACCTGTACGTTTTACTACATCACCCTCTTTTACATTTCTATCGTCACCAAAAATTACAACACCAACATTTTCACTTTCTAAGTTAAGAGCCATTCCTTTTGATCCATCTGCAAATTCCACCATTTCACCAGCTTGTACATTATCCAAACCATAAATTCTTGCGATACCGTCTCCAACTGATAATACCTGCCCTACTTCTGCAACTTCGGCTTTTTCACCAAAATTTTTGATTTGTTCTTTTAATATTTTTGTAACTTCTGAAGGATTTATTTCCATCTATGCCTCTATCATTCTATTTTCAATTTGCTGTAATTTATTTTTAATTGAAGAGTCAACCATAGTACTTCCAACTTGAACTACCAGACCTCCTATTAAACTTTCATCGTATTTATAGTTTAATTTTATTTTAGAGCTAAAATTCATTGATAACTCATCTGTAATTTTTTTAATTTCATCACTAGATAATTTTTTTGCTGATTTCAATTCAGCTATAAGCTCACCTCTTTTTTTGGAACAAATTTTAATAAAACTTTTAAGAATTCGTTCTATAAAAAAGAAACGTCTCTTTTGAATTAAGAAATTTAAAAAATTTTTAAATAAATTATCAAATTTATTACTAGCAGCTATTTTATTTATCACCTTTGAGAGATCCTCTTGGCTAGTAGTGGGATCTTTAATTAAATTAAAAAAATCTTTACTTTGATTAATTAGATTTAATACAGATAAAGATTGTTCCTCTATCTGGCTCAATAAATTATTTTCTTCTGAAAGCTCAAAAAGTGCGAGAGAATACCTTTCAGCTGATGAAATTGAAAATCCTGTATCTTTGCTCAACTTGTTTCCTATATAATGTTGAAGATTATTTAAAATTCAGGCTTTAATTAGCATATGACCCTTGTGTCTTCAAGTGACTGATATGTCAAAAATGCCTCTTTTTATTGGTTAATTGAAGTTTATTGGATCAACATCAACTGAAAGTTTTATTCCTTTAAAAAATTTATATTTTGGAATAATTTTAGCTAAAGAATTTTGCATTTTCATAGATTTTGATCCTCTTATCAAGAGTCTTATCCTAAATTTTTTTTTTATTCTAAATATTGGTGCATTCACAGGACCCAAAATTTTTCCGTTAATTTTGTTTTCAATAAAATTCTTGAAATTAAAAGCTTCTTTTTCTAATTTTTTTTCATTTTCTCCAGTGAGGATTAAAGAAATAAATCTTTGATAAGGGGGAAGTTTATTTTTTTTTCTTATTTCTAACTCTCTTTCTAAAAAGATATCTGGATTTTCATTTGTTATTTCAGAGATCATTTTAGAATTATTTTCATAGGTTTGAAAATAAACTGTCGCTGGTTTTCCAGTTCTACCAGCTCTTCCTGAAAGCTGATGATAGAGTTGTAAATTCTTTTCAGCCCCTCTTAGATCGTGACCGTGAGATGAAAGATCAATATCTACAACAACAATACAATTCAAGTGAGGAAAATGAAAACCTTTTGATATTAATTGAGTTCCTACTAAAATCTGAATTTCATTATTAATTATTTTTCTAATTTTTTCTTTTGAGTCTTTTTTATTCATCGTATCACTTGAAAAAATATCAATTTTTTTGCCAGGAAACTTTCTTTTAACTTCCTCAGAAATTCTTTCAACACCTGGTCCGCTAAAGACAAATTCACAATTATCACCTTTCTTACAATTTCTTTTTAACTGTGATTTGAAACCACAATAATGACATATCAAATTATTTTTATTCTTATGATAAACTAAATTTATTGTACAATTTGGGCATGTGAAGCTTGAAAAACATTTGTTACATAATGCGTTAGGTGAAAAACCTCTTCTATTCAAAAAAAACAAAACTTGATCTTTTTTTTCAAGATGTATATTAACTTTTTCAATTATTTTCGCTGATAACCATGATTGCTTCTCAAGTTTTGTATTATTTAAATTAATGATTTCATAATTAGGAAGTGCAGCATTTCTATACCTTTCACTTAGTCTAGAAACTTCATATTTTCCCTTTTTAATATTTTCAAACGTTTCTATGGAAGGAACTGCTGTGATCAAGTTGACAGGAATGTTTTCAAATGATGCTCTTGAAATTGCCATATCTCGTGCATTATATGTAACACCTTCATCTTGTTTGAAAGATTGATCATGTTCCTCATCGACAATTATTATTCCTAATTTTTTAAACGGTAAAAATAAAGAAGATCTTGCACCAATGACAACTTTAATTTCACCACAGGAAATGCCGCTCCAAATTATTTCTTTTTTCTTTTTTGAGATACCAGAGTGCCAAATTGCTGGATTAAATCCAAAATATTCTGAAAATTTTTGCTCAAACTGACTGGTCAAACCTATTTCTGGTAAAAGAATTAATGACTGAAAACCCTTCTCTATTAAAGATTTTAACGCCTCAAAATAAACTAAAGTCTTACCCGATCCTGTTGTTCCTTGTAAAACATGAACTCTAAATTTTTCATTTGAATAACTCATTTTTTCCAAGGATTTGGTTTGATTAATAGATAGTTTAAAGGAATTTTTTTTTATTTTATTATTATACGGTTCATAAATTTTTTTTTCCATTTTTTCTATCACATTACTGTTCAATAAAACTAGCTTTAATGCCATTCCTTTTGGTATTAAATTATACTCAGCAAACCAATTTAAAAAATTTATTGTGTCTTTCTTTAATGGAGTTACGTCTAGTTTTTTTTGGATACTTTTTATTTTAAATTTTTTATTATCATTTTTTTCAAATTCATCCCATACCACACCTGTTATTTTAGATTTTCCAAAAGAGACTAGAACAAATTCACCAAGCTTAAGATTAATTTCACTTTCATAAGTAAAAGGATGATTAAAAATATTAGGTAGTAGAATCGGGTATTTCATATTTTTATAATATGAAAAAAAATTAAGAGTGTATTGCTCTTTTATCTACTGATAACGCAGCCTCTTTGACAGCTTCAGAAAAAGTTGGGTGAGCATGACAGGTTCTTGCTATATCCTCGGCACTTGCACCAAATTCCATTGCAACACCGATTTCAGCAATTAATTCTCCAGCATGAGGGCCAATTATATGTGCGCCTAAAACTTTATCTGTCTCAGCATCTGCAAGAATTTTCACAAAACCTTCTGCATCATCTATAGCTTTAGCTCTAGAGTTGGCCATGAATGAGAATTTACCAACCTTATAACTTTTATTTAATTCTTTTAATTGCTCCTCTGTTTTCCCAATTGAGGCAACCTCTGGTGAGGTATACACCACACCTGGTATTGTATCATAGTTTACATGACCTGATTGACCTACAATATTTTCTGCAACTGCTATACCCTCATCTTCAGCCTTATGTGCAAGCATGGGTCCAACAATCACATCACCTATTGCATAAATATTTTCTATGTTTGTTTTAAATTTTTTATCAGTTTTTATTCTATTTTTTTCATCTAAGTTAACGCCGGCATTTTTTAAATTTAAACCCTCTGTATTTGGCTTTCTGCCAACTGAAATTAAAACTACATCACATTCAAAATTATTTTTATTTCCATCTTTATCTATTGTTGAGACCACTACGCCTGAGTTATTTTTTTGAATTGTTTCAACTTTATTTTGCATATTAAACTTCATTCCTTGCTTTTTAAGAATTTTCATAAACTCAGACGAAATTTCTTTATCCATACCAGGTGTTATATGATCCAAAAACTCAACAACTTCTACTTTTGCACCAAGTCTTGACCACACTGATCCCATCTCTAAGCCGATATAACCTCCACCAACAACAACCATTTTATTGGGCACTTTTTCTAATTTTAAAGCTCCAGTTGACGAAACTATTATTTTTTCATCTATTTCTATACCTGGTAGAGATACTGGTACAGAACCTGTGGCTATAACTGTTTTTTCAGTTTGAATTATTGTTTCTTTTTTTTGATCATCTTTTATTAAGATTTCATTTTTTGATTTAAAACTTCCATGGCCTTTAAAATAGGTAACTTTGTTTTTTTTTAGAAGAAATTCTACGCCTTTTGTAAGAACAGTGACTGCTTTGTCCTTGCTCTTCATCATTTTATCAAGATTTAGTTTTACTTCTCCTATTTCAATACCTTTATTTGCCAAACCTTTAACTTTGTGAAATTCCTCAGACAAGTTAAGTAAGCTTTTTGAAGGGATACAACCAATATTCAGGCATGTACCACCTAGAGATCCCCTGGACTCTATACATGCAGTTTTTAAACCTAATTGGGCAAGTCTAATTGCGCAAACATAACCTCCTGGGCCACCTCCTATAACTACTGCTTGAAATTTTTCTGACATTCTAAATATCCAAAAATAACCTTCTAGGGTCCTCAAGACTTTCTTTAATCATTTTAAGAAATGATACAGACTCTTTACCGTCAATAATTCTATGATCATAAGATAAAGCTAAATACATTACTGGTCTTATCTTGATTTCACCATCCACTACAATAGGTCTATCAACAATATTATGCATTCCTAATACTCCAGATTGAGGCAAGTTTAGAATTGGAGTTGAAAGCATTGACCCATAGACTCCACCATTGCTAATAGTAAAAGTACCTCCTTGAAGATCTTCAATTACAAGTTTTCCGTCTTTTGCTTTTTCAGAAATTTCTTTAATATTTTTTTCAATATCTGCAAAAGATAGTTCATCCGCGTTCTTTAAAACTGGAACTACAAGACCTTTATCTGTTCCAACTGCAAAACTTATATTATAATAATTTTTGTAAACAATTGTGTCTCCATCTATTTCAGCATTAACAGCTGGAAAATTTTTTAAGGCCACTATACAAGCCTTAACAAAAAATGACATGAAGCCAAGCTTGATACCATATCGGCTTTGGAAATCCTCCTGATTTTCTTTTCTCATGTTAATTATATTTGTCATGTCCACTTCATTAAAAGTAGTAAGTAAAGCTGCATTCTCCTGGGCTTGTTTAAGTCTTTTTGCTATGGTTTGCCTTAACCTAGTCATTTTAATACGCTCTTCTTGACCATATTTAATTTTTCTTTCTGAAGGTGGAGGATTAACTCCCATCAAACTTATTAAATCACCTTTTAGTATTCGACCATCTTTCCCAGATCCTTTTACTGACTTAACGTCAATATTATTTTCATCTACCATTTTTCTTACAGCTGGAGATAATGTTTGGCTTTCCTCAGTAGAATTTTCCTTTTTATGACTGTTTTCTATTTCGTTTGTTAAAACTAGTGGTTCCTCTTTTAACTCGTTGCTATTATTCTCTTCTTCCAATATATCTAATTCCTCTTGTTCTTTAATTGGATCTAACTTAATTACATTGTCTATTTCTTTAATCTCTTCTTTTTTTTGTAAATTTGAGGGCTGGATTTTCTCTATTTTATTTGATCTTTTAGCCTCACCTTCAATTTCAGTAACCAAACCTAAAATTTCTCCCACTTTAACAGTTGACCCATCTTGAGAGTTAATTTCAATTAATTTTCCTGTAACTGGAGACGGTACCTCCAAATTTACCTTATCCGTCTCTAATTCAACAATTGGCTCATCTGCATCAACTGTTTCACCTTTATTTTTTAACCATTTAGATACTGTAGCTTCTGTAATACTTTCACCTAAAACTGGGACTAATATCTTTTCGCTCATTTTAAATTATTCAAAAACCTTCTCAATAATTTCTTGTTGTTGTGAAATGTGTCTTTTTGCATAACCAGTGGCTGGTGATGCATCTGGACTTCTTCCAATATAAGAAATCTTTTTATTATTAGCCTTTATATTATCTAATGTCCATTGGATATAATCTCTAGCAGAAAACCAAGCTCCCATATTTTTTGGCTCTTCCTGACACCAATAAAATTTAGCTTTTTTGGCATAAGGTTTTAGCTCTTTTGCAAGTGCCTTAGCTGGAAAAGGATAAAGTTGCTCAATTCTATAAAATATCAAATCATCTCTTTTAAATTTTTCTCTAGCCTCAAGCAAATCAAAATAAATTTTTCCTGAACATAAAATTACTTTTTTGATTTTTTCCTTTTTTTTCAATTTGATAAAACCTTTTACCTTTGGATCTATTGCGTGATCCCATAAAACTCTATGAAATGTATTTTTTTTACTAAAATCGCTTAAGCTTGAAACACAATTTTTATGTCTTAGTAAAGATTTGGGAGTCATTACAATTAAAGGTTTTCTGAAATCTCTATGCATTTGTCTTCTTAATGCATGAAAGTAGTTTGCAGGTGTTGTACAATTCAATACCTGCATATTGTCATTTGAACATAATTGTAAAAATCTTTCTAATCTAGCAGAAGAATGCTCAGGACCTTGACCTTCATAGCCGTGAGGTAATAACATAACTAATCCAGAGGCTCTTGACCATTTTCTTTCACCTGAAGCAATAAATTGATCTATGACTACTTGAGCACCATTAGCAAAATCACCAAATTGAGCTTCCCAAATTGTAAGTGTATTAGGTTCAACCAAACTGTAGCCATATTCAAAGCCTAAAACAGCTAACTCAGATAAAAAACTATCTACAATTTCAAAATTCTTTTGATTTTTAGATATTTTGTTTAACGGAACATATCGAGAATTGTCTATTTGATTTCTTAATACTGAATGTCTTTGACTAAATGTACCTCTTCCTGAGTCCTGACCTACCAATCTTACTGGGTACCCTTCCTCTAACAAAGATCCAAACGCCAAAGCTTCAGCTGTAGACCAATCAATTTTTTCCTCACTATTAACCTTTGATTTTCTATTTTCTAAGACTTTAGCGATAGTTTTATGGATGTTAATTTCTTTAGGTATTGAATTTATTTTTTCAGAAATATCTTTTAATTTTTTAACATCATAACCCGTAACGCCTCTTTTATCTTTTCCTCTCGAAGGTTTATATCTTGACCATGTACCCTCAAACCATTCAATTTTAGGCTTATAATTCTTTGCATTCTTATATTGATCATCAAGTAATTCCTTAAATTCTTTTATAGATTTTTTAAAATAATCATCAGTAATTGATCCTTCATTTATTAATTTTTCACCATAAACTTTGATGGGTGAAGGGTGTGAACGGATTTTTTTATACATTAATGGTTGAGTAAAAGACGGTTCATCTCCCTCATTATGACCAAATCTTCGATAACAAATTAAGTCTATAACAACATCTCTGTTAAATTTTAATCTAAAGTCAGTTGCTATTCTTGCAGCATAAACAACTGCCTCAGGATCATCACCATTAACATGGATGATTGGCGCTTCAACCATTTTAGCAATATCAGAAGGGTAAGGTGATGATCTTGCAAATCTTGGACTTGTAGTAAATCCTATTTGGTTGTTCACTATAATATGGATAGTTCCACCTGTATTATGTCCTGGAAGACCTGACATTGCAAAACATTCTGCTACAACTCCTTGACCTGCAAAGGCCGCATCTCCATGAATTAAAATTGGTATAACTTTATTTCTCTCTTTATCCTTATGGAAATATTGTTTAGCCCTTGTCTGTCCTAAAACTACAGGGTTTACTGCTTCAAGATGGGATGGATTATCTGTTAAACTTACATGCACTTGATTTCCATCAAATTCTCTATTTGATGAAGCCCCTAAATGATATTTAACATCTCCTGTATCGTCCTCTGATTTTGAACTAATCTCTCCTGCAAATTCATTGAAAATTCTTTTATAAGATTTTTGTAAGACATTGGCTAAAACGTTCAATCTTCCTCTGTGGGACATTCCTATTTTAACTTCTTTTACTTTTGATTGACCACCAATTTTAATTATTTGCTCAAGGGCGGGGATTAAACTTTCGCCTCCGTCTAAACCAAATCTTTTTGTACCAACATATTTTGTGTGTAAAAATTTTTCAAAACCTTCAGCTTGAATTAATTTTTTAAGAATAGCCTCTTTTCCATTCTGCGTGAATTTGAAATCATCTGCTTTTTCAACTCTGTCTCTAAACCATTTCCTTTCAGTTGGATTTGAGATATGCATATATTCAAAACCTAAGGATCCACAATATTTTTCTCTTAAAAATTTTAAAATTTCAGAAATGCTAGAATATTGTTTGTTAATAACTCCATCTAAAAAAATTTTATTATTATACTCCTCCTTCTTAAATCCATATGACTCAGGATGGAGTTCTTCTAAATAGTCAGCCTTTAAAAGACCAAGAGGATCTAATTTAGCAATCAAATGACCTCTCTGTCTGTATGATCTAATCATAGCAACAGCTTTTATAGAATTTGCATTAGATTGTTTTGAAACTAATTCACCTTGATTTTCATTACTATTATTCAAATTTTCTAAATTTTTGATTGATACTTTTTTTGATGGACTCCAGGATGGACCATTGATTTCATTTACAATTATGTCTGCCTCATCACCAATCTGATTAAAATATATTTTCCAACTATTAGGCAAAGATGGATCATTATTAACAAACTTAAGATACATCTCTTCAATAAAAGCACTATTGGATTTACTTAAGAAAGCAGTCTTTTCAAATTCAAGATTTTTAGAAGATGACATCGCTAATAGTTAATATAGACCTAGAAAGAAATTTTTCAATTAGACAATTTATTTAATAATGTTTTTCCAATCTTTGATGGAGAGTTGGCCATGGTTATTCCACAATCCTCCATTTTTTTAATCTTTTCCTTCGCGCCACCTTTACCACCTGAGATTATGGCCCCTGCATGACCCATTCTTCGTCCTGGTGGGGCAGTAACGCCTGCTATAAATCCAACGATTGGTTTTTTTATTTTATGATTTTTAATGAAATCTGCAGCCTCTTCCTCAGCTGTCCCTCCAATTTCACCAATCATCAAAATTGATTGAGTATCCGCGTCGTTTAAAAATAGATCTAGACAATCTATAAAATTTGTACCATTGATAGGATCACCTCCAATTCCGATACAAGTTGATTGTCCTAATCCATTTTCTGTAGTCTGAGCTACTGCTTCATAAGTTAAAGTTCCTGATCTTGAAACTATTCCGACTGTTCCTTTTTTATGAATGCTACCAGGCATTATGCCAATTTTACACTCATCAGGAGTTATGACACCTGGACAGTTAGGGCCAATCAGTCTACTTTTTGAATTATTCAATCTCTGTTTAACTTTTAACATGTCCTGAATAGGAATCCCTTCAGTTATACATACAATTAGTTCTATAGATGCATCTATTGCTTCAATAATTGCTGAGGCTGCAAATTTAGCTGGGACGTATATCATAGTTGCATTAGCTCCCTCAGATTCTCTAGCCTCTTTCACTGTATTAAAAACTGGAAGGCCCAAATGTTTTTGGCCACCTTTTTTTGGTGTCACTCCACCTACTAAATTTGTTCCATATTTGATTGCTTGCTCAGAGTGAAATGTTCCATGGGAACCTGTAAATCCTTGACAGATTAATCTTGTATTTTTATTGACTAAAACTGACATTTACTTAATTGCCTCAACAATTTTTTTCGCTGCATCATCCAAATTTTCAGCAGATATTAATTTTAAACCTGAATTATCTAATATTTCTTTACCTTCTTTAAAATTTGTACCAGCTAATCTGACTACCAAAGGAACATTGATTTTCATTTCTTTTGCAGCATCTATAACACCTTGAGCTAGAACATCACATCGCATTATGCCACCAAAAATATTGATTAATATACCCTTTACATTTTTATCTGATAAAATTATTTTGAAAGCCGCTGAGACCTTTTCTTTTGATGCTCCCCCGCCAACATCTAAAAAATTTGCTGGCTCTTCTCCATATAATTTTATTATATCCATAGTGGCCATTGCTAAACCAGCTCCGTTAACCATGCATCCAATGCTGCCATCTAATTTGATATAAGCTAGGTCATGTTTACTAGCTGTAATTTCAGTAGGATCTTCCTCATTCAAATCTCTAAGTTCTAAAATTTCAGGATGTCTAAACAAAGCGTTACTATCAAAATTTACCTTTGCATCTAGACAAATAATTTTCTTTTCTTTTGTGAGTATTAAAGGGTTTATTTCAACCATATTTGCGTCAGTTTCAACAAACATCTTATAAATTGATTTGATTAAAGATATTGCCTCGTTTTTTGGATTGTCCTCTAATTTAAATATTTGAATAATCTTTTCACACTCCTCATTTGAAATTTCGTCTTTTAATTCTACTTTAGTTGTCAAAATTTTGTCAGGTGATTTGCTCGCTACATCCTCAATGTCCATTCCACCTTGATCACTAGAGATAAAAGCAATTTTTGAAGAAGCTCTATCTACCAAACATGATAAATAAAATTCTTTCTCAATATCTGACGAAACTTCAACATATAATCTTTTAACTTCTCTTCCTTCAGGTCCTGTCTGATGAGTTACTAATTTTTTTCCTAAAAGCTCTTTAGCTGATTTCTCAAGTTCTTCGAGATTATTCAGAATTTTAACACCTCCTGCTTTCCCTCTTCCACCTGCATGAATTTGAGCTTTTAAAACATATTTTTCTGTTTTTAATGACTTACATTTCTTTAAAAGTTCCTCAACCGTTAAACCAAAAACACCTTCTGGTACAATTGCTCCAAATTTTTTTAAAATTTGTTTTGCCTGATGCTCGTGTATATTCATTATTTATTTAAATCTGGATCTATTTTAGACGCTGCCTCCCAGAGTTTTTTAACTGCATCAATTGAATGAAGAAATTCAGATTTTTCTTTCTCATCTAGGTTTATTTCCTCTATTTTTTCGACACCATTCTTTCCAACAATAATTGGAACCCCGGCATATATATCTTTGATACCATATTCGCCATTCAAATACGCAGCACATGGAAGCATTTTTTTTTCATCTCTAAGATAAGCTTTAGCCATCTCAACTCCTGAAGCTGCTGGGGCATAAAAAGCCGAACCCTTTTCAAGAAACTTTACAATTTCAGCTCCACCATCTCTAGTTCTCTGATTTATTTCCTCTAATCTTTTTTGAGAAATTTTTCCTTCTTTAACTAAATCTAATAAAGGTTTTCCTGAAACTTTAGTAAATCTTGGAAGAGGTACCATTGTATCACCATGACCGCCCATTACCATTGCCTCTATTTCTTTTACTGGGACGTTAAATTCTTCAGATAAAAATAACTTAAATCTAGAGCTATCTAATATACCTGCCATCCCAACTACTTTATTTGGAGAAAGTCCTGAGAATTTTTGAAAAGCCATTACCATTACATCTAATGGATTTGTTATACAAATTACAAATGCATTAGGCGCATTTTCTTTAATTCCTTCTGCAACTTGCTTTATAATTTTTAAGTTTATGCCAAGTAAATCATCTCTGCTCATACCAGGTTTTCTTGGTACTCCAGCTGTAATTATTATAACATCTGAGCCCTTTATATCTTTGTAATCATCAGTACCTGAAAATTTAACATCAAAACTATCGACAGATGATGATTGTGCAATATCTAACGCCTTTCCTTTTGCAATACCACTTGCAACATCAAATAAAACTACATCATTTACTAATTCTTTTATTCCAATTAAATGGGCTAAAGTCCCACCTATTTGACCTGCACCAATTAAAGATATTTTACTCATTGTTTATTACTTCATTGTTGGCATCACAAATTCAGCATTAGATCTAATTCCTGAGGGCCATCTTGAGGTTATAGTTTTTAATTTAGTATAAAATTTTATTCCTTCCATCCCATGCATTGCACTATCTCCAAACAAAGATCTTTTCCAACCACCAAAACTATGAAAAGCCATCGGAACAGGTATTGGTACATTTATACCAACCATTCCAACTTGAATCTTGCTTGCAAATGTTCTTCCAGCGTCTCCATCTCTTGTATAAATACTTACGCCATTTCCGTATTCATGATCATTTATTAATTTTGAAGCTTCCTCAAAAGTTTTAACTCTAACTACAGATAGAACTGGGCCAAATATTTCCTCCTTATAAATCCTCATATCTTTTTTCACGTTATCAAATAAACAGCCACCAATGTAAAAGCCATTTTCATATCCTTGTAACTTTAAATTTCTTCCATCGACAACTAATTTCGCACCCTCTTTTACACCCAAATCAACATAACTTTTTACTTTTTCTAAATGTTCTTTAGTGACTAAAGGGCCCATTTCTGAGTTTTTGTCCATTCCTGGTCCAACTTTTAAAGCCTCTGCTTTTTTTGATAATCTAGACACTAATTCATCTCCAATATCACCAACTGCTACAGCCACTGACTGAGCCATACATCTTTCTCCAGCGGAGCCATAAGCTGCACCCATTAAGCCATTAACAGCACCATCTAAATCACAGTCTGGCATTACTACTAAATGATTTTTAGCTCCTCCTAATGCCTGAACTCTTTTTTCATTTTTTGCTGAATTTTCATAAATATATTTAGCAATAGGAGTTGAACCAACAAAACTAACTGCTTTAATATCTTTGTTATTTAAAATTGCATCTACTGCTTCTTTGTTTCCATTTATCACATTAAATACACCGTCTGGAAGACCAGCTTCTTTCAATAATTCTGCTAATCTTACTGCACAAGAGGGGTCTTTTTCTGATGGCTTTAATATAAATGTATTTCCACATGCAATAGCAATTGGAAACATCCACATTGGAACCATAGCTGGAAAATTAAATGGTGTTATTCCAGCAACAACACCTAGTGGTTGACGCATTGACCAGCTGTCAACATCTGTCCCTACATTTTCTGAAAATTCTCCTTTAAGTAAATGTGGAATTCCACAAGCAAATTCTACAACTTCTAATCCTCTTGTTAATGAACCTTTTGCATCCTCATAAACTTTTCCGTGTTCAGAAACAATTAATTGTGTCAATTCATCAGAATTTTTTTCAATTAACTCTTTAAATTTAAACATTATCCTTGCTCTTTGAAGTGAAGGTTTTAATGACCATGTCTCAAAAGCTTTTTTTGCAATTACTACTGCTTGGTCTAAGTCACTAGAGGAGGCAAGTCTTACTTCCTTTTCCTGTTCACCAGTGGCAGGATTAAAAACTTTTCCTTTTTTATTTGAACTTCCGGGAATTATTTTTCCACCTACAAAATGTTCAATTAATTTCATGAATAGGATCTTTTAGAGTAAAAATTCTTATTAGTCTATTGTTTAAATATTGGCTGTTGCTAACATTTTCTTTATTTCAGCAATTGCCTTTGCAGGGTTTAAACCTTTAGGGCATGCACTAGTACAGTTCAAAATAGTATGACAACGATACAATTTAAGTTCATCAGCTACTTTTTTTAATCTAGCTTGTCTTTCCTCATCTCTACTATCGATAATCCATCTATAAGCTTGTAATAAAACTGCTGGTCCTAAATACTTATCTCCATTCCACCAATAACTTGGGCAAGAAGTAGAACAACAAGCACACATAATACATTCATAAGCACCATCAAGCTTAGCTCTATCTTCTTTTGACTGAATTAACTCAGCTGACTCAGATTTTGAACTCGATTTTAACCATGGCTCAATAGATTTATATTGCTTGTATAATCCATCTAAATCTCCGATAAGGTCTTTTTTAACTTTTAAGTGTGGCAACGGATAAATATCAATATCTCCATCAATATTTTCATGAGGAGTTGTGCAAGCAAGACCATTTTTGCCACCCATGTTCATTGCACACGATCCACATACACCGTGAGCACATGATCGTCTGTAAGCAAGGGTGGGGTCTATTTCATTTTTAATTTTATTTAAAATATCCAATACTTTGGATGGACAGTTATCCATATCAACTTCATAAGTGTCGATTCTTGGACCTTCTCCTGAAGATGGATCCCATCTATATACATTGACTTTTCTTAAATTTTTTGAGCCGGTTTTGTCCTTAAAATATTTACCTTTTTTTGTTTTGGAATTCTCAGGTAAACTGATTTGCACCATTAATATACTCTCTCCTGAGGTGGAAAATACTGTACTTCATTGGTTAACGTAGACTTATGAACATCTCTATAACTTATTTTTGATTTTTTTCCATCACACCAAGCTAATGTATGTTGCATAAACTTCTCGTCATCTCTTTTTGGATAATCTTCTCTAGCATGAGCTCCTCTACTTTCTTTCCTATTATAAGCTGAGTCAACTGTCACAACAGCTTGTCTAATTAAATTATCAAATTCTAAAGTTTCTACTAGGTCGGTATTAAATATTAATGATTTATCTTTAACCGATAAAGAGTCCAATCCATCAAATGTTTGTCGTATTTCATCAACACCCTCTTTAAGTGTTTTCTCTGTTCTAAAAACTGCACATTTTGATTGCATTGTTTTTTGCATGGACAGTCTTAGTTCAGCAGTACCAATATCTCCATCAGAGTTTCTAATCTTATCGAAACGATCTAAACATTTTTGAGTTTCTGACTCACTAATCTCCTCATGTGGTGTACCAGGTTTAATTAATTCAGCAGCTCTTTTTGCAGCTGCTCTTCCAAAAACAACGAGATCAATTAAAGAGTTAGACCCTAATCTATTTGCTCCATGAACTGAAACACAAGCTGCTTCACCTATAGCCATAAGTCCTGGAACAGTTTTTTCAGAACCATTTACAGTCAAAACTTCTGCTTTATAATTAGTTGGTATACCACCCATGTTATAATGAACTGTAGGTACAACCGGAATTGGTTCCTTAGTAACATCTACATTGGCAAATAATCTTGCTGCATCTGTTATACCTGGCAATCTACTTTCTATAATTTCTTTATCTAGATGACTTAAGTTCAAATGAACATGATCTTGATCTTTTCCAACTCCTCTTCCTTCATTAATTTCAATTGACATTGACCTACTTACAACATCACGTGATGCTAAATCCTTAGCTTTAGGCGCGTATCTTTCCATAAATCTTTCACCTTTAGAATTTGTAAGATAACCTCCTTCACCTCTCGCACCCTCTGTTATTAAGGTGCCGTGTCCATAAATTCCGGTTGGATGAAATTGTACAAACTCCATGTCTTGTAACGGCAGACCTGCTCTTAACACCATTGCATTTCCATCACCAGTACATGTATGAGCAGATGTTGCAGAATAGTATACTTTTCCGTAACCGCCTGTAGCTATAATAACAATATGAGATCTAAATCGATGAATAGTTCCATCATTTAAATTCCATGCTATCAATCCTTTACATTCCCCATCTTTCATTAAAAGATCGAGAGCAAAATACTCAATAAAAAACTCTGTCTTATGTTTTAAAGCTTGACCATATAAAGTGTGCAAAATTGCGTGTCCTGTTCGATCGGCTGCAGCACATGTTCTTTGGACTATTCCATTTCCATAATTTTTGGTCATACCACCAAAAGGTCTTTGATAAATTTTGCCATCCTCTGTTCTGCTAAATGGGACACCATATTTTTCCAATTCAATAACTGCTTTAGGAGCTTCTTTGCAAAGGTACTCAATGCTATCTTGGTCTCCTAACCAATCTGCTCCTTTTACAGTATCATACATATGCCAACGCCAGTCGTCTTCACCCATGTTTCCAAGGGCAGCTGAAATTCCACCTTGCGCAGCAGAAGTATGACTTCTTGTTGGAAATACTTTTGAAATACATGCAGTTTTTAATCCTGCTTCACTTAAACCAACAGCTGCTCTTAAGCCGGAACCACCAGCACCTAGGACTACAACGTCATATTCATGATCTACTATTTTATATGAACTCATAAACTAGAGATTAATATAATTGTAATTAGAGGAATTACTACTGCTGATGCATATAAAAGCTTATTTGCGACACTTTTGATTTTATCATTTTTAATATAATCCTCAAAAACCTCACTTATACTTAAAGCTGAAAAAAAATAAGCATTTATTATAAAAATGCTAAACAAAAATTTAGATAAAGGCTTTGTAAAAAATTCTATTAAATTTAAGTATTCTTTATCATAAATCATTGTGAAATTTAAAATAAACCATGTCATCAATGGCACTAGCAAAACTCCACTTATCTTTAAAAAGATCCATTTTTTAGTCGCGCTAATCATACTAAATAAAATTTTTTCCTAATGTAAAAAAAATAATCGTCAAAATTATTGACCCAAATATTACTATTAAACCCGTAATTCTAGTTATATTAAGTTCAAAACCATAACCTAGATCCATTATCAAGTGTCGGATTTCACTTAATATTTGAAATGAAAAAGACCATGTGATTCCTAAAATTATAAATTTTCCAAATAATGATTTTAAAAATAAATTAATTGCTTCATAATTATTTTCGCCAAGAAGAAGTAAGCAAGACCAAATGCAAATAAAAGTAATTCCAATAATATTTATTATTCCTGTAATTCTGTGAGTAATAGAAACCAAAGAAGAAATATGCCATCTATAAATTTGAATATGCGGCGATAAAGGAGTTTTATTTTCCATAAAAATTATTTTTAATTAATGTTTCAGCTATTTCAACTGCATTCAATGCAGCACCTCTTAAAAGATTATCAGATACAATCCACAAATTTAATCCATTTTTTATTGTTTTATCTTCTCTAATCCTTGAAATAAAAGTTTCATCTTTTCCTTCTGCCTCTAATGGTGTCGAGTAACCTCCATCAATTCTTTCATCAATTACTTTGCAACCATCGAAACTATTCAATGCTTTTTTTATTTGTTCTAACGAAAAACTTTTCTCAAATTGAATATTTACCGACTCTGAGTGAGAAACAGATATTGGTAATCTAACACATGTTGCTGTTAGATCGATTTTGTCATCTAAGATTTTTTTAGTCTCGTTTCTCATTTTTAACTCTTCTTTCGTGTAGCCATCTTCTGAAAAAACATCGATATGTGGGATTGCATTAAAAGCAATTGGTTTTGTAAAATTTTCAGATTTAATATCTTTACCATCTAAAGCTAATTTAGTTTGTTTAATCAATTCATCCATTGATGCTTTGCCAGCACCAGAAACGGATTGGTATGTTGAAACAACTATTCTTTTAATTACAAATAAATCATGTAATGGTTTTAATGCGATTACTAATTGTGCTGTTGAACAATTAGGATTTGCAATAATATTTTTTTTAATATTGTTTAAAGCATCTGAATTTACCTGTGGGACTATTAAAGGAACATCCGGATCCATTCTGAAAAAACTAGAATTATCAATTACTAAACAATGCTTGGCTGCTTTTTCAGCAAATTTTTCAGAAATTTTACCACCTGCTGCAAAAAAAGCGATTTTAACTTTGGAAAAATCAAAATTTTCTAATTCACTCACTATAATATCTTTACCTTGAAAATGAATTTTTTTTCCAGCGCTTTTAGACGAAGCAACTAAGTAAAGATTTCCTAAAGTAAGTCCTTTTTTTTCGAAAACTTCCAGAGTTTTTCTTCCAACATTACCTGTTGCTCCTACTATTGCTATATTCATTATGTAGGTTTTATACTAGATGAAAGGTAAATCGCAAACTTTTACAGCTATTAAATTTCCATCAATTTCCAATAATCCTGTAGCAGATGCTTTGCAATGCGGCTCATTTATCATTGCAATACCTATAGACTTTTTAAAATGAGGTGAATAACAGGCAGATCTTAAATCCCCAATTAAATTTCCTTTTTCATCTTTGATATTAAGAGATTTAGTTAAATTAATTTTGCTAATATCAATCTGAACACCCATTAATTTTCTTTTGATCCCGTCTTTTTGAATCTTTTTCAATTTTTCCTTACCTAAGAATTCAATATCTGTATCTAAATTTACATACTTTTCAAAACCACATTCAAATGGATTATCATTATTGTCAAAATCGTTTCCATAAGAAAGTAAACCACTTTCTATTCTTTCAATTAAATTTGGACATCCAGCTTTTACGTTAAATTCTTTTCCTAATACAAAGAGTTGATCATATAAATCTAATCCAGATTTAGTATTTTCAACATAGATCTCAAAACCTCCTTGTTTTGACCAACCAGATCTAGCAATTAAATGTTTTACACCCTCAAAATCATAATAATCAAATCCAAAAAATTTTAACTCTTTTATCTCCTTACCAAAAATTTTTTCCATCAAATCAAAAGATTTGGGTCCTTGAATTGCTAAGATATCAACATTAGGCTCAAAAATTTTTACATTTAATCTATTTCCTGAAGCTAATCCTTTTGCAAAAAAAATAACATCGGAGTCAGCAATTGAGATCCACCATCTATCTTCAGCTAGCTTTAAAATAACTGGATCATTTACTAAATTTCCACTTTCATCAATTATTGGGCAATAATAACATCTGCCAATTTTGGAATTGGATAAATCTCTACAGGTCATAAGTTGAACAAGTTTCGCTGCATCATTGCCTGAAATTTCAACCTGTCTTTCTGCTGATACATCCCATACTTGAACATTTTTTTTTAAATGATCACAGGATTCTTCTAAAGATCCAAATGCTGCTGGTAACAGCATATGATTATAAACTGTGTAGGCAGTCACACCTTGATTTTCAATTCTTGAAGTATACGGAGTGCTTCTCACTCTTCTTGATTTAGCTATTGGATAACTTTTCATTTATTTAAGAATTCTAAAATCTTTTCTCTCATTTCGAATGCTTTTTCAATCATTATCATATGGCCACATCCTTTGATCACGTGAGTAGTTGAATTTTTAATCAAATTAGAGAATTTTTTTCCTGCTTCTAAATTAACCATTTTATCTAATTCTCCAAATATAAGCATCGATGGTAGATCAATTACTTTTGCAGCTTCAGAGCCATTTGAATAATTGTTACATGCATTTAAATCAACAGCCAAAATTTCACTTATATCTCTAGGCGATTGAATGATTTTTTCTACTGGGTTACCACCAATAAACTTTTTTGAACCCTCATATCCCCATTTCATCATTAATTTTACAGCGTCTGAGTGTCCGCTTTGAGCTAATTCAATTAGATCCGGATGTACCGGCATTTTATTTGAACCTCCAACAAAAACTAATTTTTTGAGTCTCTCTTTATATCTTGAAGAATATTCGAGTATTTCTAAACATCCTTGAGAATGACCAACTAAAATTAAGTTTTTTAATTTTAATTTATCAAATACTTTTTCCATCCAATCAGCAATTTTTTCAATACTATCTAAACAAGGACCATCTGAATTTCCATGTCCAGGTAAATCTATAGATAATACATTATAATTTTTTGATGAAAAAAATTGTTCAGCTAGCGACCAAACAATGTGTGAGAGACCACTTCCATGTAAAAATACTATCGTATCTTTATTCATATCTATACCCTGACCAGAGTCGGATACATGAATGTTTTTGTTTTCTAGTTGGAATATCAATTATTTTCCTAAAATTTTTTTCTTAATTCAAATTTTTGAATTTTACCTGTTGAAGTCTTTGGTAATTCACAAAAAACAACTTGTTTCGGCACTTTAAAACCAGCAAGGGTTTCTTTACAAAAACTTATTAATTCTTTTTCTGTAACCGGTTTATCTTGGACCATCTCAATAAATGCACATGGAACTTCGCCCCATTTTTCATCTGGTTTTGCTACTACTGCTGCAATAGAAACTGATGGATGCTTTGCTAAAGTGTTTTCTATTTCGATTGAAGAAATATTTTCACCTCCAGAAATAATGATATCTTTGGATCTGTCTTGAATTTTAACATATCCATCTGGATGCATGACCGCCAAATCTCCAGAATGAAACCATCCACCACCCATAGCTTTATCTGTAGCATCTTTATCTTTGAAATAGCCCTTCATAACGACATTTCCTTTAATCATAATTTCACCAATCGTTTTTCCGTCTTTTGGTACTTCTTTCATTGACTCAGGGTCCATAACTGTAATTCCCTCTGTATTAGGGTATCTTACTCCTTGCCTTGCCTTTATCTCATTCTGCTTTTCTTCATCAAATTCATTCCAAGATTCGTTCCAAGCACATTGAGTAACATGACCATAGGTTTCTGTTAATCCATAGACATGCATTACCTCAAATCCAAGCTCTTTCATTTTTTTAAATATAATACTTGGTGGTGGCGCACCAGCAGTTAACACATAAACTTTTTGTTTTAGCTTTTTTCTGTCGGACGCAGGAGCTCCGGTGATCATATTCAATACAATCGGTGCTCCACCAAAATGGGTAACATCATATTTATCAATTAATTCAAATATTTTTTTTATATCAATATTTCTTAAACAAATAGTTCTTCCATTTAACATAGGGACAGTCCATGGATAACCCCAACCATTACAATGAAACATAGGTACAATTGTTAAAAAATTTAACCTGTTTGGCATATTCCATGCAACTGCACTTCCAGTTGACATTAAATATGATCCTCTATGATGATAAACTACACCTTTAGGGTTTCCAGTTGTTCCTGAAGTATAACTAAGTGATAATGCTTGCCATTCATCTTCTGGCATTTTCCAATCATAATTTTCATCACCAGTATTTAAAAAACTCTCATATTCTAATTCTCCAATTTGCTCACACTTAGATTGGTCTGCAAATTTATCATTGATATCGATTATTATGATTTTTCTTTTTAAAGTATTTAAGGCCTTTTTAACCTCAATATGAAGTTGCCTATCAACAACTAAAACTTTTGCCTCACTATGTTCTAAAATATACGCAATTGTCTTAGCATCTAATCTAATATTAATAGTATTAAGAACTGCACCTGTCATTGGAACTGAATAATGTCCTTCAAAAATTTCAGGGGTATTAAAAGCTAAAAACGAGACAGTATCACCCTTGCTGACTCCAATTTTATTAAGCGCGCTAGCAAATTTTACAGTTCGTTTATATACTTGACTCCAAGTATATTTCCTATCTTCATAAATAACTGCTTCATAATTGGGATAAATTTCATAAGCTCTTTTTAAAAAAGTCAAAGGTGTTAATGGAACATAATTTGCATCATTTTTATTAAGATTAGTTTCGTAATGGCTCATTTAATTGAACTTGAAATTCATAATATTTGAACTTCCAGAAATTGCAGACTTATAGTGATGTTCAGCTCTAGGTAATACTTTGTCAAAATAAAATCTAGCAGTGTCTATTTTATCATTATAAAAATTTTTATTTTCCTCATAATCTTTAAAACTCACCTCTAGAACCTTAATCCATGCATATGCAATAGATACATAACCTAAAGTTTTAAGGTAGTCATTAGCCCCTGCGCTAACATCATCTTTTTCTGTCTTTGCTTTATCTGTCATCCAATCACTAAATTTTTTAAGAGTGTCTAAATTCTTATTAAATTCTGATAAAAATGGTTTAATTTTTTCATTGTCAGTTTTACACTCTGACTTAACTTGATCTAAAAATTTATTAATTATATTACCATTTTTATTTGACAATTTTCTGAAAACTAGATCTGAAGCTTGGACCGAATTTGTACCTTCATAGATAGGTGTAATTCTATTATCTCTATATAATTGTTCTATTCCTTGATCTTTAGTGTATCCATATCCACCATGGATTTGCATAGCATCACTTGTTATCTCCATTGCTAAATCTGTGAATAATGATTTTACCACAGGAGTCATGAGGGAAACATAATCTGAGGCTTCCTGACGAGTTTTTTCGTCTGGATGATTTAAACTTACTTCTGTTTGTTGTGATAACCAAAAACATAAAGCTCTTTCACCTTCAATAATTGATTTCATATTGAGTAGGGTTCTTCTAATGTCAGCATGTTCAATTATAAAATCTGCACCATTTTTTGAATTAGAATTATTCGACTTTCCTTGTTTTCTCTCTTTCGCGTAAGTTAGCGAATTTTGATAAGCAATTTCAGAAATACCTAAACCTTGTATACCAACTACTATTCTTTCAAGATTCATCATAGTAAACATTGCGCTTAATCCTTTTTCTTTAGCACCTATCATATACCCAGTAGCATCATCAAAATTTAATACACAAGTCGCTGATCCCTTTATTCCCATCTTAGTCTCTATAGATCCTGTAGATATCCCATTTCTAGGTCCAATTGTTCCATCATCTTTAACCACAAATTTTGGGACTAAAAATAAACTTATTCCTTTCGTGCCTGCTGGAGAGTCATCTGCTCTTGCCAAAACTAGATGAATAATATTCTCGGTTAAATCATGATCACCAGATGTAATAAATATTTTTTGACCACTTATTTTATAAGTTCCGTCAGTTTGTTTCTTAGCTTTTGTTCTTAATAAACCCAAATCGGTACCACATACTGGCTCAGTTAAACACATAGTGCCGCTCCATTTTCCCTCAACTATTTTAGGTAAATATTTATTTTTTATATCCTCTGTAGCATGATGATTAATACAATTATATGCACCTATACTTAGTTCACTGTATAATTTAAAAGACAGACTTGCTGAGGAAAGCATTTCATCAAAAAATGCACTTACAGTTTTTGGCATACCTTGACCCCCATATTTTGGGTCACAAGATAGTGAGGTCCATCCGTCCTCTATATATTTTTTGTAAGCTTCTTTATAACCTGGAGGAGTTCTTACTACTCCATTTTCTAAAACTGCGGGATTTTCGTCACCAGCTTTAGCTAATGGTAAAATTAAATTTTGATTAATCTTCGCTGCCTCCTGCAAAATATCTTTTACTAAATCAGTTGTTACCTCTTTATATTTTTCTAACTCATTATATTTTTGATTATTTCTAAGTTTCTCGAATAGAAACATCATATCATCAACAGGAGCGGTATAGCTTGGCATAGTATGACTTTAAGATAATTAATTAATTATTGCAATTTTGAAATGATCGCATCACCCATTTGAGAAGTAGAAACCTCCTTCATTTTATCAGACATTATATCTTTTGTTCTTAATCCATCATTAAGAGCCTCTTGTACAGCCTTTTCTAAGGCCTCTGCCTCTTTATCTAAATCTAGAGAATATCTTAGTGCCATAGCAAAACTCAAAATTGAGGCGATAGGATTTGCAACTCCTTTTCCAGCAATGTCTGGAGCTGAACCATGAATAGGTTCATACATAGCTCTCATTTCACCATCCTTATTTTTTGCACCTAATGATGCAGAAGGTAGTAATCCAAGAGAGCCTGTTAACATAGAAGCCTCATCTGATAACATGTCACCAAATAAATTATCAGTTAAGATTACATCAAATTGTTTTGGGTTTCTTACTAATTGCATCGCACAATTATCAGCTAACATATGACTTAACTCAACATCCTTATAATCTTTATCATGTAATGATTGCACTTCTTCTTTCCAAAGTTGACCCGCTTCCATTACATTAGATTTTTCACAAGATATGACTCTATTTGATCTTTTTTTAGCTAAGTCAAAAGCAACTCTAGCAACTCTAATAATTTCACTACTAGTATAAGTATGAGTATTTACTCCTTTTCTTTCTCCATTTTCTATTGGTTTAATTCCTCTTGGTTCACCAAAATATACTCCACCAGTTAATTCTCTAACTATTAAAATATCTAAACCTGATACAATTTCTGGTTTTAAAGTTGAAGCATTTACCAATTGTTCAAAGCATATTGCTGGCCTTAAATTAGCAAAAAGTTTTAGTTCTTTTCTAAGTTTTAAAAGGGCTCTCTCAGGTTTTTTTGAAAATTCTACACCATCCCATTTTGGTCCACCAACTGCACCTAACATTATTACAGCGCTCTCTAATGCTTTATAGAAAACTTCATCAGTAAGAGGTATTCCATGCTTATCAAAAGAAATTCCTCCAACTAAATCCTCATCAATTTCAAAATCTAAAGATTTTTTATCATTAAACCAATTGATTACTTTTTTAACCTCTGCAATTACTTCGGGACCTATTCCATCACCTGGTAACAATAACACTCTTCTTTTTTTAACTTTAATCATTAAACACCCAGGGCTTTTTGACTTTTAAATCTTTTTCAAAAATTTCTATTTTATCAGATTTTTTTAATGAAAGAGCTATATCGTCTAATCCCTCTAACAAACACTTTTTTTTAAACGAGTCTACTTTAAATTTTAATTCATTATTTCCAAAAATAACTTTTTCTTCCTTAAGATCTATAAAAATTTCTTCTTTTCTTTTTGCATACTCTGATAACTCTTTAATTTTATCATCATCTAAAATTATTGGTAAAATTCCATTTTTAAAACAGTTGTTATAAAAGATATCTGCAAAACTAGAACTTATCACACACGTGATACCGAAATCTAATAATGCCCATGGAGCGTGTTCTCTTGAAGAACCACAACCAAAATTTTTTCCAGCAATTAGAATTTTTGAGTTATTGTAAGGATCTGTGTTTAAAACAAAATCATTTATTTCTTTACCTTGATCGTCATATCTCATCTCAAAAAATAAATTTTTGCCCAGTCCAGTTCTTTTAATTGTTTTTAAAAATTGTTTTGGAATAATCATATCTGTATCAATATTAACTATTGGCAAATACGCTGGTATACTCTTCAAGGTGTTAAATTTTTGCATGTTAATTTTGATATTTCCTTACATCATCAAGGTTTCCAGATATTGCTGCTGCTGCTGCCATACCTGGGCTTACTAAATGGGTTCTTCCACCTCTACCTTGCCTACCTTCAAAATTTCTATTTGATGTAGAGGCACATCTTTCTTCAGGTTTTAATTTATCTGCATTCATAGCTAAACACATTGAACAACCTGGCTCTCTCCATTCAAATCCTGACTTTACAAAAATTTTATCTAATCCTTCTTGTTCTGCTTGTTCTTTAACTAGCCCTGATCCAGGAACAACCATTGCATGAACATGAGAGGCAATTTTTTTATCTTTTAAAATTTTTGCAGCCTCTCTTAAATCTTCAATTCTCCCATTAGTACAGCTCCCAATGAAAACTTTATCAATTTTAATATCTTTAGCTGCCATATCTGGTTTCAAGCCCATATAATTTAAGGCTCGTTCCAAAGAATTTTTTCTATCCTCATCTTTCTCATTTTTTGGATTTGGTACTCTTTCATCTATCGTAATTACATCCTGAGGTGAAGTTCCCCAAGTTATCATTGGCGAAATTTCATTAGCAGTTAGGTTTACCTCTTTGTCAAACTTTGCACCCTCATCGGTATTTAAATTTTTCCAATTATCTAGTGCTTTATCCCAATCATCTCCCTTAGGAGACATCGGTCTACCTTCTAAGTATTTAAATATTTTTTCATCAGGAGCAATTAATCCTGCTCTTGCACCACCTTCAATTGTCATATTACAAATTGTCATTCTATTCTCAACACTAAGCGATTTAATTAGATCACCTGCATATTCTATTACACATCCTGTTCCTCCCGCAGTTCCAATTTTTCCAATTATTTGAAGAATTACATCTTTTGATGTAACACCTAATGGAAGTGTGCCGTTGACATTTATTCTAAAATTCTTTGCTTTTTTTTGAACTAATGTTTGAGTTGCTAAAACATGTTCTACTTCTGAAGTTCCAATACCAAAAGCTAATGCACCAAATGCTCCATGTGTTGCTGTATGACTATCACCACAGACAATAACTGTACCAGGTTGAGTAAAGCCCTGTTCAGGCCCTGTGACATGAACAATTCCTTGTCTCTTATCGCTCATTCCAAAAAGTTTAATACCAAACTCTTTACAATTAGCCTCTAAAGTTTCAACTTGAATTTTAGATTCATGGTCTGAAATACCTTTTGACCTATCCGTTGTTGGAACATTATGATCTGCAACAGCTAATGTCAATTTTGGGTGTCTTACTTTACGTTTAGAATTTCTTAATCCCTCAAAGGCTTGCGGACTAGTGACTTCATGAACTAAATGTCTGTCAACAAACAATAATGCTGTTCCATCTTCTTGCTGATGAACTAAATGCTCGTTCCAAATTTTATCGTAAAGAGTATTGGGCATTGAGAAAAAAATTATTTTTTTTCCTGTAAATTTTCAAGTTTTTTTTCAGTTTTAGTTTCAGCTTTGGGTGCCTCTTTCTTCATCTCTGTTTTTGGGGCTTCTTCTTTTTTAGGCTCTACAGTTGGGGTAGCCTCTTTAGCCTCTTTTGGAGATTCTGGTGCACTTTCTTTTTCAGCTGGCGCTAGATTTTCCTCAGTAACAGTCTCAGGCTTGACGTCAATATCAATACCAATTTTTTTTCTTATTTTTTCAGCGATCCTAGCAGATTTTCCAGTTCTATCTCTTAAATAATACAGTTTAGCTCTTCTTACTTTTCCTGAACGAATTACTTTGATTGAGTCAATAACAGTTCCATACAATGGGAAAGTTCTTTCAACACCTTCTCCAAAAGATATTTTTCTAACAGTAAAAGATGAGTTTATGTCTCTACTTTTTTTAGCTATACAAACACCTTCGAAATATTGAATTCTCTCTTTTTTTCCCTCTGTAATTCTGACGCCAACTTTAACAACATCACCAGGAAAGAAATCAGGGATCTTTTTTTCTGACAGAATTTTTTTAACGTTATTTTGGTTTATTTCTTCTATTGTTTTCATTTTAATATTTAACAAATTAATTCTTCTTATATTTATGCCACAAATCTGGTCTTCGGTCGCGTGTTATAGCCTCAGATTGAGATAAACGCCAGTCTTTAATTTTAGCGTGATCACCAGATAATAACACATCTGGAACTGATTTTTCCTCCCAAATCTGGGGTTTGGTATATTGTGGATACTCCAAAAGACCATTTTCAAAAGTTTCTTCTGAAGCTGATTTATCATTCCCTAAGACACCAGGTAAAAGTCTCAATACACTATCAAGCACAACTAGCGCAGCAGTTTCTCCGCCTGACAATACATAGTCTCCTACACTAATCTCTTCAATATTTCTTGTAGATAATACTCTCTCGTCAACACCTTCGAAATGACCACAAATTAATGAGAAGGATTTTTCTGATGATAGATCTTGTGCAAGTTTTTGATTAAATACTTTGCCTTTCGGTGAAAGATATAAAATCCTATCTCCTTTATTTATGTTTTGATCTATAGAATTTGCTAAAACATCAGGTTTTAATAACATGCCTGTTCCACCACCGTAAGGAGTATCATCAACTGTTTTATGTTTATCTGTAGCTGCATCTCTAATATTTATCACATTCAAACTCCACAATTTTTTAGACATTGCTTTTCCGTAAAGACCTTTTCCTAAAGGCCCAGGAAAAATATCTGGATAAAGTGT
>CACJUF010000007.1 GCA_902596515.1 uncultured Pelagibacteraceae bacterium | reverse complement strand
ATTTATATTTATAGCCATACAAGTAATATCGTCTCTTAATTTTTCTGCACCCCAATTTAATTCTTTTTCAATAGACTCGACAATAGTTTTTGGTGTCACTTCTGACATACCATCTATGATTTTTTGTACTCCTTCTGCGCCTAATTCCTCACCATTTTTTAAATAACCTTCGGTTACACCGTCAGTATAAACCACAAATGTCTTATCCTTAAGATTCATGGTATTAGATTTGACCATCGACTCTGTAAAATATTTAACAATCCCAATGGGTGGCATTTCTGATTTGATATATTCATAATTTTTATTTTGATCAAAAGTTAAAATACTTTCATGCCCTGCGTTGATAAAAACAAGTTCCCCAGTTTTAATGTTTAATTTTCCAAAAACAGCGGTCACAAACATTCCTTTAAATTTCGCTTCAACAAGCTCATTATTTACTCCAAACACTACTTTTTCTAATGGAAACTTTAAATTTGTTAGGGTTCTAAATATTGAAGATGCTTTTGCCATATACATACCCGCTTTAACCCCTTTTCCTGATACATCGGCTAAGGTAAAAAAATATTCTTCAGGGGTAGATCTTACCACATCAAAATAATCTCCTGACACGTCTCTTGCTGGTACGTTTTTTGCAAAAATAAAGTTTTCAAACTTTGAAATATCTGGGAATAAACTTTTTTGAACTCCTGCAGCTAGCTCTCTTTCTTTTAAAAGTTTTGCTTCTTTTTGTAAGTTATCTAAAGCTATTTTGTTTTCCTCAATAAATCTAAAATATAAACCTGTTAAAAAAGTAACTGTTACAATAAAAATTGGGTAACTCATGTCTACCAATTCAGATCTAAATTTATAAATACAAAAACCAATGACAATTATTGCTAAAATATTTCCAAAAAAAATAGATAAACTTAATTTAGGTTTTACTCTTTGAGATAAAATAAATGTAATGAGAGCAACGATAATAGAAAATAATAACTCAAATATATACGTATTAGGATTTCTTATTAAATAGGATTGATCTAAAATATTCTCAATAACATTAGCATGAACTTCAACTCCTGGAATAGTTATCCCAAGAGGAGTTTTGACTAAATCAAAAAGACCTTGTGCAGAGGCACCAATCAAAACATATCTATCTGTAAAAAAATCTGATTGGAATTTGCCGTCATAAACATCACCAGCAGATATATACTGATTTTTATCTGACTTTTTGTATTTAATCCAAATTATACCATTAGGGTCTGAATTAATTTTATAGGGTCGGGCACTAATTCTTTGAATGCCAACTTCGTTTAATTCAACATAAATATTTTTTTGTTTTGAGCCCACTCGAACCATTTCTAATCCCATGGTTGGATATATCTTCTTATCAAACTGTACCACTAGTGGTAATGATCGGATAATACCATCTAATTGATCTAAGAAAGAAATTGAACCTAAGCCTTTTACATCTTTTTCTAATACTTCAAGTGAACCAATTGAATATGGATATTGATAAGTAAATTTCTTTGGATCACCACCTTTAGATAAAAATCTAGCCTTAGCTTTTCGATCATAGTTTGAATGTGAAGGAACATTGCTACCTAAAACTGCAATTATTGATTTAGATTGCTTAAGTTTCTCAGAAAAAATTTCATCTGGACTTTTTAAATTCTGAAGCTCTGCTATATCAGCCGGAACTAAACCATATGATTTTATAATTTCATCAGGAGACTGTTTATCTTTCTCAGTAAAAAAAATATCGAAACCTATGGCTTTTGGATTTGACTCATTTATTTTATCCAAAATATCTGCAAAAACTTTTCTATTCCAAGGAAACTGACCAAACTTTCCCAAACTGCTTTCATCAATATCTATTATAACAACATCCGAGTCTTTTTTTTCAGCAAATACTTTTTGATATAAATCAAAACTTAAGTATGAAATTGATTTAACAAATGCAGGATTAATTATTTTTATTAAAATGAGGAAAACTAATAAGGTTAAAAAGACAAAATAATTAGTATGTTTTTGAAAAAAAGCTTTCACAAAAGGAATTTAACTCTAATTATAGTAATGTAAATGGTATTGAGTATTTATTGAAGATTACTTCTTTTTTCTTCTTTTCTTTTTCTTAGCTTTTTTCTTAGCTGTTCTTTTTTTCTTTTGAATTTTTTTCTTTTTCTTAGGTTTTTTCTTAACTACTTTTTTCTTTTTCTTAGGTTTTTTCTTAACAACTTTTTTCTTTTTAGCTTTTTTCTTCACTACTTTTTTCTTTTTAGTAGCTTTCTTCTTCACTGCTTTTTTCTTCTTAGAAGCTTTTTTCTTTACAGCCTTTTTCTTTTTAGAGCCTTTTTTCTTAACTGCTTTTTTCTTTTTAGATCCTTTTTTCTTTACAGCTTTTTTCTTTTTATTTTTTTTCTTTTCTGCTTTAGCTTTTTTCTTTTTTTCTGCTCTTTCAGTTTTGATAGCTACTTTTTTCTTTTTATCTTTCTTAATATTTTCTTTTATAATTGATTTAATTTCTTCTTTTTCAAATCCTAGAGCTTTTAATTCTTTTTTAAGTTCCTTTTTAATTTTTTTTCTCTCAGCTTTTGGGTCATCAGAGGTATATTTTGCAACTCGCAATGCCTTCATTTTCTTATTAAATTTCTTTAACTGATTTTTAGTAATCTTTTTTGCCTGACCAGGAGCTTTACCTTTTGACATTGATGTAATGCTGTAAGGGTTATCCAATAGAGTAGACCCAAAATTGTTTCCAACAAGAACTGCACCAGGTCTCATACCTAGAGTGTTATTTTTTCCTGGACCAATTAATAAAGTATCAGTTCTTCCACTTGAGACAATTGTTTGGAACTCAGTTCCTCTAGAACCTAGAGTACCCTCTGGAACTTCTACAGTTAGACTATCAGGATTTTTCTTACTTATTAGTCCTGATATTACTTTTAGACTTCCTTGTTTTACACTTGCAACTATTTTTCCATCATTAGTAGCTGGATCATAAATAAATGTATCCATTACAACTTCTGAGTCTTCACCAATAGTAAATGTTGATTGATCTAATAATAAAATTTGAGTACCAGAACCTGCGCCCGCTAAAATAGTCTCATTTAAATAAATTTTGTCACCAGTTTTTAATTCTCTGGTTTCAGTTTTAACCGTACCTGATATTGCTCCAACAATTCCAACTAACTGTTTTTCTATAGTGAGCTCTTCGTTCGCTTTAGCGCTTAAGCTTCCAAAAAACAATACAGCAAAAATTATTGTTAATATTTTCTTCATACGGTTGAAAAGTAACAGACTTCTTAAAGAAATAAAATATTTTATATTCAAAATGGGTCTTTTAAAATGGCTTAAAATAACCATTTTTAATGATTTTATAAAAAAAACAGCAGAATCTACTTATTAATATTTAAAGATTTAGTAAAACTAACTGCAAAAGAATCTGCAATATAGTCATAGTTTAATATATTCGCCTCAGATATTAATTTTTCATAAGATAAGTTCATAAAAAGAGTTCTATTTGGATCTAATGCTGGGAAAAAATCTCCTAGAGCTTTTGTAATCATAATATCAGAAGTCATAGAATAATCTGATCTAATTCTACTTGAAGTTACGGAAGTATCCACTTTTTTATAATCATTAAAACTATGAGAATTACCAACAGATATATATGCCCAAGGAAATGCAAAATTTAATACAAGGCCAATATCATAAGTCTCTGCGTCATTTCCTGCATCAACGACAGAGTCATTATCCGTGTAACCCAAACTTAAAGAAGAAGAAATTATTTGGGTAATAATTAAATCATAACCTAAAGTATAACCGTGTGATATTGTATTAGTTTCATGTGCAGTATCGTCCTCTGAATTACGATTAGCTTTTGAATCTGAGTATGAATATCCATAACTAAAAGAATTTCTCTCCCCCACTGAAAAAAATCCTCCAATTCCATACATAAAAGAAAAACTATCAGCATCATGTTGAGCGTCAGATTTATTAGCTATTAAATAAGGACTTAAACTTTGATTTCCTAAAGTAGTATCAAAGCCTAAAGTAAATCCATAACTCTGGAAATCATCATCCGCTTCTTTATATTGGTTAGATGTTGTATGAGCTAAATTTAATAATAAAGAAGACTCTTCACCAACAGGTCTTGTTGCAGTTATTCCCATAGATGCGCTTTCTACTCTATCAAATTTTGCTGAATTGAATTCTGCTTTTGCATCAGAATCCATTTTAAATCTAGACTTAGAAACACTATTAATATTATCGGTAAAGTTTAAACCAAAACCAATATCTGTTGTAATATTCCATAAACTAGGTTCTCTATCTAACATTTCTTCTTCAATTTCTTTTAAAGTTTCTAAATCCTCTGGGCTAAGATCTGTTCTTAGTTTCATCTCCTCAATAATTGTGTTAGCCTTCTCCGGTGAGTCTACTTGGACTAAAACTGATAATAGATATAACTTGATCTCAATATTTTCTGGATAAATCATCGTTAATCGTTCAAGAGTTGAGATGGTTTGTTTGAAGTTTCCCACTTTACCTTGTTGCTGTGCATATTTTAAATTCAAATCCAAATCATTTGGTTTTTGTAAAATTTGCATATAGGTAATATTTTTTTCAGAAGAAAATACGGAGGTCGTGATCAACAAAAAGGTTGATATTAAAACTAGCTTAAATCTGTTAAACTTTAAAAACATAAACACTGGAGGATATTTGGTATATTATTTTTTTTCAACTATTAAGATAATAAGGAAAAACTAACAAGAACTGTCATCAACAACGTTGGAGTCATTAACTGTGAGTTTACAAGAACCCTCCCTATATACTGCACTTGCTATAAAACCTGAAGCTCCACCCGCTTCTTCAATGCAGAAATAAAATTGTATCGTATTGTCAATATAATCTGCATTATCAAAAAGGCCGTCTCCAACCTCTTCATTAACAGCTTTACCCGCGGTTTTTGTATAAGAGTCTGCGCAATCTTCGCCACTTGTCCAGTAATAACCAGCATTAGAAAAATGTTCTGATTGAGCCAATGATATTTGCATTAAAGTATTTTTTGCGGCTGTAACTCTTGCGCCCTTAGTATAGCCATTATAAGCAATAGTACCGACTGAACCTAAAATTCCTATAATGGCTACAACAACTAATAGTTCTATAAGTGTAAAACCTTTAAAAGTTTTAATTTTTTTTTTTACCTTCACCTAAATACAACTTAATTACTCTATATCTATCGTATTCGTTAAAGTGTCTGATGATGACTTACTAAACTGAGTTGCAAAAGTTAAAGTTGATTTACCATCAGCATCCTCTGCAGTTCCTGTAATAACTACATTACCCTCAGGATCTGTAGGTGCGGTTCCAACTATTGCATTACCAGAGTCAAATGGATCCTTATCTTGAAAAGGAGTGTTACCTCCAGTCAATCCATTCGCGATTGTAGCGGCATCATTACCACAACTTGCTGCTCCACCCAATATTGTTGAGTCTGGATCTAAATTACATTTTGCAAGTTCAGCTGAAACATATTTAACTGCGTTAGCATGAATTGCTTTTGATGCATTTTTTTTAGCAGCAGCAGTGTAACCGTTATAAGCTACAACTCCAACAGCAGCTAAAGCACCGATAATTGCTACAACAACCAATAATTCTATAAGTGTAAAACCTTTGTTATTTTTCATTTTGTTTCCTCTTTTTAATTATTAACTAATAATAAATAATAATTTATTTGATATGTAAATACTTTATAAGCATCAAATAATCTAACAAAAACAAAAGATTTCACCCAGATTGAGCAAAAATTATACATTTTATGACTAATTTATGTTATCACTAAAAAAATTTAGAGATTATGACATATAAAGTAACAGAAGAGGGAAATGTCAACACCGTCTTTTTGAATGGTGAAATTGACATGGATGTAACCGAAAAGGCTAAAGAGGTAATTTTACCCTTAGTGGAGTCTGGTAAGGAGGTGCACCTCAATTTAAAAGATGTTTCTTACATGGACTCCTCAGGAATTTCTGTTTTAATTGAAAGCCATCAAAAAGCTCTAGAAAATAACACTAAAGTTATAGTCAAAGAAGTAAGTAAATCTGTTTTAAAAGTAATTATGATGGCAAAACTTGAACAGATTCTTAATCTTGAATAATGAATATTGAAGAGTCTAAAGATTTTCTAGTCAGCACAGCAAGTCTAAAAGAGGTGAGAGTTTTTTCTAGAGAGGTGTTTGAAAAATTGAAACTCGAACAAGACTTAAAAGATGAATTAGTTTTAGCAATCGCAGAAGCTGCACAAAATATAGTTAAGCATGGTTATAAAGGTGTAGATAGCACAACTGACAGAATGCAAATTAAAATTTCAATGAAAGACTCAGAATTAGAAATAGGTTTTTTTGATAAAGGTAAAGCTGTTGTTCCTGGAAATGTGCAACATAGAAAACTAGATGATATTAAACCGGGGGGCTTAGGAACTTTTTTTATTAAGCAGATTATGGATGGAGCTGTTTTTAAAAAAGATGAAAAAGGTTGGGTTAACCATTTAGTATTAACAAAAAAAATAAGCTAATTTATTAATGCACCAACATTGAATATTGGTGAATACATTGCGATCATTAAACCTCCAATCATCAAACCCATGAACACAATCATTATAGGTTCAATTAAACTAGACATGTTATCTACTGCCCCATCGAATTCTTCTTCATAATACATGGCAACTGAGTTAAACATTTCGTCAAGTTGACCAGTTTGTTCACCAACTGAAATTAATTGACTAAAAGTAGGTGGAAATAAGGGCTCTTTTAAAAAAAGTTTAGTTAAAGTTTCTCCAGAAAAAACTCCTTTTTTAACATTATCGATTGCCTCTGTCACAACTACGTTATTACTAACTGATTTTGCAATGTCCAAACTTTCTAATAAGTTGACACCTGCTGCACTTAAATTCCCGAGTATTAAAGAAATTCTCGCAATCAATGATTTTAAAATAAGATCACCAAATACTGGCAGTTTTAAAACTTGTTTATGCCATTTGTATTGTATTGCTGCATTTTTAGTCGTTAAGTATCTAAAAGCTACAACGAAAGAAATAATAGAGATAAGCATTACTAATCCACCTGTTCCCCTTAAAAAATCACTCATACCCAGAATGACTGCTGTAGGCTTAGGTAAAGCAATACCCATTCCGTCATACATATTTGCAAATACAGGAACTACTTTAACCAACATAAATGCGCTAACTACCATTGCAACTGTGAACATTATACTTGGATACATTAAGGCGCCTTTAATTTTCTTCTTTATTTTTTCTCTTTTCTCTAACGCATCAACAATTTTTAATAGAAAAATATCCAGTTTACCGCTGGACTCACCAGCTTTAATCATATTGATATATACGTTATCGAACAGATCAGGATATTTTTCAAATGATTTAGATAATGAAACACCTCCCTCGAGGCTTTTTCTTATATCCTCAACAACCTCTGCCATCGCTGGGTTTTCTACTTGATCTCTTAGCATTTCAAGTACATTCAAAATTGGAAGACCAGCCTTTACCATGGTTGCAAATTGCTTTGAAAAAACAACCAAATCCTCTGCTTTAACTTTTTTTTTAAATAAGCTAAAGCCTTTGCCTTTAGGCTTATCTTTTTTAGCGTCTTTTTTTTTCTTACCTCTGGTTAAGTTTGTTATAATTATTTTTTGTTCTTTAAGTTTATGAGAAGCCTCGTCTTGATTTAAAGCCTCAATCTCACCCTCTATATACTTACCTGCTGAAATTCCCTTATATGTGTATAATTCCATATGCTAATTACGAGCTCGAAAGGACTCGTTCAAACTCTCTAAAATTTAAATCTCCAGCCGCAATCATTTTTCTACCCATGTCAGCCATGGTTTGAAAACCTTCTTTAGTAGCGATTTCTTTTAACTCTGGAGTAGTCGCTTTCTTTAAAATTGCCTCTTTAATTGGTTTTGTTACATTTAAAATTTCATAGATACCCATTCTTCCCTTAAACCCAGTTTCCTTGCATTTAGGACATCCTTTTCCTTTTTGAGCTTTTACTCTTGATGCCAGCTCAGGTGAAAAGCCAAGATCTGTTAGAACTTTTGGCGTCACATCTTCATCAGGTACTCTACAATCTTTACATGATTTCCTTGCTAACCTTTGTGCTAATACTAAAGTACATGCTGCACTTATTAAATAGTCTGGTGTACCCATATTTTGTAATCTTGTGATAGTGCTAGGTGCATCGTTAGTGTGGAGTGTGCTAAAAACAAGGTGACCGGTTAGAGCAGCCTTTAATCCAATATCAACTGTCTCTTTATCTCTCATCTCACCAACCAAAATAATCTCGGGATCTTGACGTAAAAATGATCTTAGGGCAGCTGCAAAATTTAATCCAATATCATCTTTAATTTGAACTTGTCCGACACCATCAAGCTCGTATTCAACTGGATCCTCTGCAGTTAAAATGTTTAAATGAGGTTTGCTTACTTCTTTTAAGATACTGTATAAGGTTGTAGTTTTTCCTGATCCTGTAGGACCGGTAACAAGAACTAAACCCTGTGTGCTATGAATTGCTTTTCTAAGATTTTTTAAGTCTGAGTCATCAAAATTTAATTGTTCTAAAGTAATATCTCCTGCATCTTTATTTAAGATACGCATTACAATTCTCTCATTATTTGCAGTAGGCAAAATAGACAAACGTAAATCTACAACTTTACCTTCAATTTTAAAATTGATTGCTCCATCTTGCGGCAATCTTCTTTCTGCAATATCTAATTTACCCATTATTTTAAATCGAGTAACGACTGCACCATAATTATCATGTAAAAATTTTTGATACTGATCCTGTTCTTGTAACATACCGTCTAATCTATACCTTACTCTTGATGAAAATCTGTAGGGTTCAATATGAATATCACTGACACCTAGTTTAATTGCTTCTGCAACAACAGCTGTACTAAATTTTATAACTTCTGACTCATTTTCTATTGCTTCAATTTCTTCTTCTGGTTTTTTATCTAAAACTTCTCCCGCTTCACCAAGTTCAGAATCAAAAGTTTTAGTTTTTTCTCTATTGTCTTTTCGTATAGTTTCTGTTGTTACGTCACCACTCTCACTTAAAAGCTTGTCTATAAACTTTGATATTTCTGAAACTTTTGCAGCATGTAATTCAATATTTTTTTTAGTGATAGCTTTTAAATTTCTCATCAAACCAAGTTTTGAACTGTCTGATATTGCAATATGCAGAGTATTACCCTCAACTTTAAATGGCGCTACAAAATTTACATTGATGTAATTTGAAGGAAGCACAGACTTGATTTCATCTGTAATTGCGTGCTTTGACAAATCTACAACATCTAAGCTTTGCTCTTTAACTAAAACATCTACTATTTGCTTTTCGTCAGTAAGTTTTAACTCAAAGACTGCATCAATTTGGGACTTATTACCCTCAGTACTAATTTTTTTTATATTAACTAAATCTTTACCTGAGATAATATCGTTATCTATTAGTACATTTATCAGATTTATTTCGCTTTCTCGGCTTATCTTCAACATATTATAAAACTCTCGGTGCTATAAATACTAATAACTCATCTAAGTTATCAGTTTTTGATTTTCCTTTAAACAAATTTCCTATGACTGGGGTATCACCTACACCTGGTGTTTGTTGTTTGCTATTAGTTGTGGAATTTTTTTTGATTCCACCGATGACAACAATATCACCGTCAGCTACCAGTAATTTGGTGCTAATTTCCATTTTGTTAATAGCAGGATCACCTGCATTTGATCGGTTTGGAGTGTCGTTATTAACTTGTATCGTTAAAAGTACGTTTCCGTCCCCAATTATACTTGGCGTAACTGTCATCTTTAAAGCTGCCTCTTTAAATTGCGTGTCAGTTCCCCCGTCACCGCTGGATGCATAAGGTATTTCCTCACCTTGAGTAATTGTGGCAACTTGATTATCTAATGTAAATACTTTTGGATTTGAAATTGTTTTACCTAAACCTTGTATCTCTAGCGCAGTAATCTCAGCTTTAAGCACTGCTGAACCCGTCTTTTTTAAAATACCAATTCCACTAGTAGCTCCTGCAGCACCAAAATCTGTTATACTATCAACGGCTCCACCTAGCACAGCTGTACCTGCATTAATCGGTCCGTCCCCTGTACTTGCACCTTGAACACCACCAACAATACTATCTTGTCTTTTATAGTATCCACCAAGTCTTGTACCTAATGCTCTTTCAAAATCAGAATTAGCTTCAACAATAAATGCTTCTATTAAAACCTGTTTAGTTCTTACATCAATTTCTTTTATAATTTTATCAACGATATCTAAATCGGTTTCTTTTCCTCTTACGATAATAGATCTGGTTGTTTTTTCTTCTGTAATTTTAATTGGTGAAAAATTATCATCAATTGATGCGAAAAGTTCTGTTAAAGTAGATTTTGCTTCAGCAGGAGTTATATAATAAAGTCTAAATATTTCTGAAATTATTGGTTCAACCGAGTCTTCTAGTTCTACTTTTTTCTTAACTGCTGAAGCTCGAGCTGATTTGGTGCTTTCCTGTGCTGTCAAGTTGGCTGGAGAATGAACTCTAATTAAATTACTTGATACATCAAAGTCAGCAGCAAAATTTTTTAAATCTAATATTGCGTTAAAGGCTTTATCCCAAGGAACGTCGACTAATTGTGCGTTTATTGACCCTGCCACTTCCTCGCCAACTAGAATATTAATATCTCCTACCTGAGCCATAAGGTTCATGGCTTCTCTATAATCTAAGTTTTGAAATTTAAATGATACGTTTTGTTTTAAAGATTTATAACTTTCAGGAATTAAGAGATAATTTCTTTTTTTTTGTGAAGATATTTGTTTTCTTTTTCCAAGTTTTATTACATCACCTTCGATAGGTTGAGGACCTAGTTCAACTGTTTTATCAACAGTTTCTTTTCCAGTTACTCTAATATCGTCTTTTATGAGTGGTGTATCATGTTTGAACCCACCTTTTTTATTAAATTTACCATTTGTAGTACATCCAGTTAAAATAATTAATGATAAAATTAAAGGAATAGTAAACTGAAAATATCTAAAATTCATTTTTTTCTCTAATTTGGTTTTTAAAATTTAGGGATATAAAATTATCTTCTCCCTTTTGAAATATTGCCTCTTTAATATTTACCTCAACTAATTTTAATCCTCTTATTAGTTCTTCTTGCAATTCAAGAGTTATAAATTCTCCCGATTCATCCACAAAAGTTGCGAACGATTTTAAGGAGCCGTTAAAAGATCCTACTAATTTATATTTACTCAAATTCTTTAATTCTTCATTTTCAGTAACATCCGATACTATTGAGCTAGAAGTCCCATCGTCACCTGCAAATGGATCGTTTAATGGCAATGGCTCTTCATGACTATCAGCCCAGCCAATTTTAGAAAAAGACATTAATAATAAAGTCAAAAGAGCAATTCTAAAAAAACTCATCTGGTAACCCCACTATTGTTAATACTCCTGTTACAACTATCGCGTTAGTTGTATCCCCTTTTAGCACTTTTATTGATTCTTTGTCAAAGTTTAACATCTTTTGAGAAAGAGAGACTTGTCTTTTAAATTTAATATATCCAAGGAAATTCCCTTTAATTTCATATCTAACTGGTATCTTGTAATAAGCGATATTTTTTTTCTGCACCTGTTTTTTTGATTTCTTTTTTTTCTTCTTCTTCGTTGATAATGAAGCTTTAGTGACTGCTGAAGCCTTGCCCTTATTAATTTTAGAAATAATTAATCCATTTAATGAAGCATATTCACTTAATGTTTGATAAAGTCCTTCAACTTCTGCTTTCGAATGGAAAAGTGTTGAATAATTTTCATATTCTGGTTTTACTTTTTTAATTTTCTTTTTAATTGATATAATTTCATTAGTAAATTTTGTAATCTCTGTTTTTTTTAAGTTCATATCCTCTAATTGAGTTTTCTTTTTTTGAACTATAGGATTTAAGACAGCATAATAGATGATTAGGAAAAAAATAACCGAGCCAACACCAATACCAATCTTAATTAATACTTTTTTTTCAATAGTTTTAATTTTCGATATTAGTTCATCAAAATTAATATTTTTTAAATCTATATTTTTTAAATCCATAATATTTATCCTTTTACCTGCACTAAAATTTTAAATCCTTTTTTCGTATTAGATCCAGCTCTTGATTTAGGTAAATTCATAGAACCTAAAGATGCTTGTCGTACTAACTTTTGAGTATTTAAATTATTTATTAATTTTAATATATCTTGGTCGGTTGCAGCTGAGCCTAAAAGAATAATAGATTTTTTTCCATCGTATTGTATAGAATTGAATTTTACTCTTTTCGGAACACTCATAGCTATCTGCGCTAAGTATCTATAACTCAAACTTTTGTTTGATTTAAGAGTTTTACTTAGTTGCAATGTTTTAGTCATTATCCCTAACTCTTTACTAAATTTCTTTTTTTGATTTACTGTTGATTTATGTTCTTTTACAATTTTGTCATAATCTTTTAATTTTGAATTGTAAGAATAAATTTGCCAAAATGATAAGCCAAATAATAAACTATAAATTACAAGAACAGCTCCTGCTACTCCTTTAAAAGCAAATTTAGAAAATGCTTTCATTTTTTTCTGTTTTATCATGCCCGCTCTGTCAGGGAGAAGGTTGATATTTTTCACAGCTGTTACAAATTTATAATAACCAAACACATCTAATTTTCTAAAAGCAAGACCAATTACTGTAGATAAGTAAGATCTATTTTGTAGATTTGTTGACTCGACATTTTGTTGTGGAATTTTTAATCCATCTATTGGATCAAATAAGTTGAAGCCAACATTGGCCATACTTTTTCTAAAAGTAGATAAATAATCCTCCACATTAACTAAATCAGAAACTACTTTTATATTTCTTATTCTTTTTTCATATTTTGTCTCAAAATCTTGTACTGCTTGCTTAACTTGAGTAATAAATCTTCTTACTAAAGCCTCTTTCTCCTCTTGGTCTTGTGAATTTTGTAAAATTTCTCGATCTTGATTTCTTATGAAAATGTCAGTAATTATTGGATTATTTTCATATAATATCATTAAATAATTTTCATCTAATCCAAATTCTAGAACTGCTGTTAAATTTGCATCCTCAGCATTTTTTGAAATTTGATTTATTTGGTCAACAGCAGACTTAAGAGCAAAACATTTTACATCAATTATGACTGGATTTAAGCTACTTCTTTTTATAATAGATGTGTAATTATTAATATCTGCTAATTTTGAAGCCACGAATAAAATATCCATAGTATTTTCTTTATCGTTTTTATTGATCACTTGATGGAATATTGAATAATCATCTAGATTATCAGTTAGTTGTACCAAGTTTTCCCATAATGAATTTGTTTCTATTGCTTTTTGTAATTCTTCGTCTGTCATTAGTGGAGCAGTTACAACTCTTATAATTGCGCTCGTAACTGGTATAGCAATTGCAGCGTTTGGTGTTGTAATTTTTGATTTTTGTATTGCAAGAGATAATTCTTCACCCATTTTATCTGCATTATCTAATACCGATGCATCTTCAGGTAATTCAACTTTGTGAGTATAAAATTTTTCGAGTATCCACTGATTTGCTTTGTTTGAAGTTATCTGGGCAAGTCTTATTTCTTTATTAGTAAGTTCTACTCCAACAATTTCTTCGCCTTGAACAGAAGATTTTCCAATTTTAGATTTAAAGAAACCACCAAGTTTATTTTTAATATCTGATATTGATTTACTACCAGATAGTTTAATAGAATCTTTTTTTCCAAACTCAGGTTTTTTTAATTTTATACTTTTTAATTTATCTAATAAACTTGTTGTGATATTTGATTTCTGATCTTCGTTTTGATTATTTTGATTAGTTGTAGAAATATTTTCTAAAGTAGTTTTTAAATTTTCATTATTTTGATTTTGTAAAGTTGTTGTATCGATATTGGGAGAAATAGTTTCTTTAACTTGTTCCGACTGAATATTTTCAATTTTTGTTTTGTCACTACTTTCGGTTTGATCATTGTTGTTTTGTTCTTTTTCTTTTTGTGCGTGTAAATCATCAAACCATTTTTCTAAAATTGGTATTGCATCATCTAAATTTGGTGTACCCGAGGAGAAAATTTTTTGTTTGCCGTCTAAATAAATTCTTCCAACCCAATTTTTAGATTTAAGCTCCCCTTTGTACTTATCTTGTCTTACATAAATATGTAATCTCCCATCTTTTTTATGGATTACTTGATGATCTTTTTTTTCTTCTTCAGTACTATTCTCTTTATTTATCTTTTCAGCATCATTGTTTTCATTATTATTAATATTTTCATTTAAATTTGTTGGTTCAGCCGAGGATAGATTATTATTTGCATCATTATCAGAAGATTGGTCTTGATTTTGTGGGATGTTTTCAGTTTTATTTTCATCTTCAGCTTGTTTAACGTCTGAAACATCAATATTTTGGTTTTCAGTTTTTAAATTTTCATTTTCTGGAGATTTTTCCTCAACTTTTGGTTGTTCACTCTCGATATTTTTATTTTCTGAGGATTTTTCTTCAACTTTTAGTTGTTCACTCTCAGATTGATTCTGTTTGTCTATAATGACACCAAATTTTTCTTTCTCTTTGTCATCCATAATTTTTCAAAATTTTTAATTCTCTAACACAATTTTCCTAAAACTCTAACACAAATTATAATATTGTCCAACACAAACTTACCTAGGACTAAAAAAATTTATCTAAAATGTAAAAAAAGCTAATAAATTAGCCATTTTTACGTAAATGACATTAAAAATATTATTTTATAAATTTTAGGACAATTGAATTTAACTCTAACACAATTAAGTTTTAAAGAATTGTGTTAGAGTTATTAAAATAGAACAAAATTAAAAAAAAGCTAGTATTTTCAACATTTTTCTAATTTTTTCTAATTTTTATTTTTTTTGTGTTAGAGTAAAAGTTCTTTGTGTTAGAGATAAAAAAAGATAAAAATTTTTTATACCTTTTATCATGAAAACACTCCTTAAAGATGAAATTTTAAGATTAAATTCAAAAAAACTTAAAAATACAATTCAAAATTGATATTTTTTTTCTAATTTGAGGTGAATTTTTAAATTTTTTCTGAATTTCAATTAATTTTTATCAAAATAATAATTGTTTAGCAATCTTTCTAACTTTTCCGTGTTTAAATTATTTTTTTAAAAATTATTTTTAATTTTTTATGATTTGGTTTGTCTTTATGTTTAATAATTTAATTTTGAAAACTATCTACACCTAACATTTCTACTAATTTCCATCCACAACAAGAATTGTTAGATCATCTTTCTGAATTTTTCCTGATTTAATTATATCTTCAACAATTATTTTTAATCTTTCATGATTTGGTTTGTCTTTATGTTTAATAATATAATTTTGAAAGCCATCTGCACCTAACATTTCTCCATTTGGATCTTTAATTTCAGTAATTCCATCGGTGAAAACATACATTGAGCTGTTTGCAAAGTTAATTTTTGTTTCTTTATATTTTATTTTTGACATTATACCTAAAGGTGGTCCTGCTTCTGTATGATTAGAAAATTTTCCATCCCTAGAAAAGATAAGTGGAGGTTCGTGACCAGCATTTGATAAAAGTAATTCATTTTTTTTGCTATCATAAATTCCAATTAGCATTGTTACAAACATCCCACGTGAGGTTGTTTCACATATCTCTTTATTTAAAAGATCTAGCAAGTCAGATGCAGAATAAATTGTTTTACTAAGACATCTATACAAACTTGATGCTTTAGACATCAACAAAGAAGATTTAATTCCTTTACCAGAAACATCTGCAACGCCAAAACCAAACTTTCCATCTCCTAAGTCAGAAAAATTATAGAAGTCTCCTGATACAATCTTTGCCGGAATATTTATTCCAGCGATAGGAAAATTTTCTTTTTTGTTTTTTGATAATAAAGTTTTTTGTATTTCACCAACAATCTCTATTTCTTTTTGAATTCTATTTTTATCAACAAGTTCTTTTGCCATCTTTGCATTTCTAATTGCTAATGCTGCAGGTGCTGATAAAGTTTCTAATAATTTTCTATCACTCTCCTCAAACAATTTTGAATTACTTTTTTTATTTAAACAATGAATTACTCCAATACATTCATTTGCTGCAATGAGTGGTGAACATAAAACAGAATATGTTGTAAAATTAGTTTTGTTATCTAAATCAAAATAAAATTCTGCAATTTCTCTTACATCTTTTCGAACGTTTCCAACTCTTATACATTTTTTTTGTAAAACTGCTTTACCCATTACACCTTGGGTTAATGGTATTTCATATTCATCTAGATACGATTGATATTTCGAAGCGATACATTGAAAAACTTGTTTCTTTTCATCAATTAAAAAAATATTTGCAGCCTGCGCATCGATTCTTTTTATAATTACTTCGAGAGCAGTTTGTAAAGTTTCTTTTAAATCAAGAGATGTTGCAAACTCTTGATTCATTTTTGTAATAATTGCTAAATCTTCATTTAAGGCTATGTTTTCTTTGTTTGGCTCAATTTTTTTTTGTCTAAAAAACATTTTTGTATTTGGAATTACACTTTTTTTTTGATAATTTAAACTCTTATGGAAATCATAATTAATACTCCTGGTCTTTACATACATTTGCAAGACGCTGTTGTGCTTATTCAATACTGTATTGACGGAATTATTAATATTGCCTCCCAATTTAAAATTTAATTAGTGTTTTTCGTACTATTTTTTGTTTTAGGCTGCATCTGGGGTAGTTTTTCTAACGTTTGTATCCATCGTTTACCCATGGATAAAAGTGTTATATTTACTCGATCTTTTTGCCCTAGTTGTCAAAAAACAATCAAATGGTTCGATAATATTCCTTTAATCTCCTTTTTATTATTAAAAAGAAAGTGCAGAAACTGTGACTACAAAATTAGCTTTCAATATTTTATTGTAGAACTAATAACTGCAATTTCATTTACTATTATATATTATTTCTATGGAATTAGCATCACCTCATTATTACTAGTAATACTAAGTGTTTTTTTTGTTATTATCTTCTTTATTGATCTAAAACATTTCATTATTCCAAACTCTTTAACATTTCCATTAATGTTTATTGGTTTTATAAAATCATTTGATCCTAATTTAGATAATTTTTTATTTCCAAACTATATCAATTCATTAATTGGAGGTGTTATTGGATATTTAATTATATGGTTAATTATTTTTGTATATAAAAAAGTAAGAAATAAAGAAGGTATGGGTTTAGGAGATGCTAAACTATTATCGGCTATTGGATTTTGGTTTGGCTGGGTTTCAATACCTTTTGTATTATTTTTATCCTCAATTATTGCTTTAGGATTTTCATTACCATCATTGGTCAACAAATCTAAGAACTTATCTTCTCAAATACCATTTGGTCCATATATTATTCTTGGCATAACGCTCTATATCTTTATAAAACATATGATTTGAAAGAAGTATCGATTAAATTAAAAGTTTTCTTGCCAACTTCCTCTATACACTTGTATATCTTTATCACTTCCTAACAAGGTTACTAAAGTATCTGCCTGATCATCCGATTCTGTTGTTACGTTAGCAAATAATTTATTACCGGAGATAACAAATTGCGAAAGTATTCCTCTTTGTAAATAAAAACATCCTGCACTTTCATCAAATTCACTTTCAGATCTAACATTTTTTTCTGCAAACTGAATTTTTTCTGCTTGGTTAATACCACACTCATCATCTGCAGCACAAATGAATGCCTTACCAACACTACATGTTATATCTCCTTTTGGTGGTGGTTCATAAACAGGATAGTAAACTGTTCCACCAAAAATAGTTGGTATTGCGGTTGCCTTTCTAAATCTATTATTATTATCTCCGTTTGGATTTTTATTTAATTCTGGATCATCGAGTTTAAATATCCATCCAACCCTTCCTGCCCCAGGACACTTCTCCGCTCTGTTTCTAACTCTTGTATAACCACAATCAGCTGCATCTGGGTTTTTATCATCAACATTAGGTGCATTTGCAACTGCTTGAAGAGCTACTGTTTTAAAATTTGAATTTCCATTTTCATCAGCAGAGTCTGCTGCTGGGACTGCAATTTCACCATGATAAAAGTTTGGAAAGTCTACATCTCTAATACCATACAATAAGTTATCCATACCAGCTATTCTAGAACCAACATCTCTAAAATCACCTGTTCCACCGAACAACCATAAATTTCTTGTGCTTTGACCATATGCAGCTTCCATACCAAAATAACTTAATCTTTGGTTTATATTGTTTGCTTTTAAATCAAATATGGTTCTTTGATCAAAAATATCAATTTCTGTGATATCTTTTTGCTGATTTGTTAAATTGATCTTAGTAATTTTTCCCTCTAAATCATTTACATAAACCATAGCACCTCTCCAAGGCACACCTCTAAATGTATCAGGAGTTACAACAACAGGATTACCAGTAATAGAATTGGTTATACCATTGCCTGGTACATCAACAATTTTAATTGGACCTAAATTTTGATCCGACCCAAAGATAGCTCCTCCATTATTGGCTGGATCCTCAAGATCAACTAAAAACACAGCAGAGCCAATACCGTCAGTGGTACCAAAGCCACCAGGTAAAACAGCTACATAGTTATCATCATCTAAAGAACTGTCTTTACTTGTTGGCATTCTTATTATTCTTGGAGTTGACCAAGTCTCACCAAGCTTAGAATAGTCATACTGGGTTTCGTCCATATCTAATGCAGCAGGTAACATAATTGTGAAAGGAACATCTTCTTTATCTGAAGTTAAGCCAGTACTTGCATTATAAACCATCTCAGAAGAGAATGTAAATTCAACTTCACTACCTTGTTTATTAATGCCAGCAACAGGAACCTCTGTAGTTGTTCCATCTTTTTCATAAATTACAGTAAAATCAGATGCAACTATTGGATCAATATTATCTAAAGCATCAGTTACAAAAGTAAATGTTGATCCTGCGTAACATGCACTACCTTGATCATAGGTAGCATTATGAAATTTTAAATTTGTTCCTACATCAGAGTTTGACATACATGTAGATTTTGTATCTCTATTAGTATAATTATCTCCATTTGCATCTAGCGCTATATCTGCAGCACGTGCATCTTGCTCTATTTTTCTTGCATTAATAGCTTCCTCAGACTCGTCTATCCTTAAATTTTTACTCGTGTAATCATAAGAACTAATCGCTCCATTTACATTTGCATGTAAAACTCTTGAATTAGCTCTATCATTGTAAATTGAATACATGTGAATAGGATTATCTGGCTTTGTAATATCTAAAACAGAGAACCCAGGTCCACCTCTTCCGTATGGTATGAATAAAATTGTATGCCAGTTCTTTGAACTTTCTCTGACAATTGAAGTACCACCCTCACCATCTTCGTTAGCGACAATTTTAAATCCTTGTATGTATACATCATGAACAACTGGTGATCCGTCCACCGTAAAGATTGCATTAGTACCTCCTCTGTTTTGTCCTAGAACATTATTTAATCCTTCATTTACTACTGTGGGTAATTTTGCAGCCATGAATGGTGGAATAAATGCCCAGATTTCTTGACCAATTTCTCCACCATATCTTAATCTTCCAGAACCGGTTCTTACTGCGTGAAGCGCTCCATCGTTTGCACCAAAATACATTATATCATCTCGAGTAACACCTCTTGCCCAATTATCATAATTATTAATATATCTCCAATATGCCTCTTGATGTGTAGATGTGAAATTTGTATTAGCTTTAGGCCTTCCAACCTCTACTATTTGTGAGTGGTAAATATCTCCCAGGACTGATGTTCTTACTTTTTTAGTATTATCGCAACCGCCGTAAGCAAAATAATCTTTTCCTCTCGCAAAATTAATTAGTCCTTTAATGTCATCAGCATTGGTGTCTAAACCTGGAGTGCCTTCAAGATCATCTTTACACATTGAAGAAGAGTTGTGAAAATTAGGTACAACATCACCAAACAGACCAAATAATCCATTAATAGTGCTAGCATTATCTTCAGTAAAGTTATTATAGCTTGATATATAATCTAATCCCTCATATGCAGTCCAAATTTTTCTTTTTTCATTTACTGCCTGTTCCCGAATTATTTGTGCAACATTGTAAACGCGTGTGTCTGCTATGTTATCTACAATTGTTCCATCTTCTCTTATATGTTTTCTAAGAAGTGTGCCTTCCCATTCACCGTGTAATGCATATTTAAATTGGGCTTGAAATAAACTTCCACCTTCTTCTCCAGACAATTCTGCTGTAATTGATGGAGCTGTAAATGACAATCTACTTGCTACTATCCTCTCAACTTCACTTTTTAGTTTAGTCAATAAATCACCGGGAGTCTCAGCGTCTATTCTATCTCTACAATCAGAACTATCCTCATTATCGCATGTTCCCGCTATTGCAATTTCCTGAAATTTTTTCTTTCCTTTTTCTGAAATACCTTTACCATAAGCAATTACTAAAGTTTTAACGTCTCTTTCTTTTCTTAAATTATTTATTTTTTGTTTTGCATAATCATGATTTCTCCACTCACCATCACCAATTATAATTACATAATTTTGTTGGCATTCTAATCTCTCAGACTCAGACGCAGGAGCTAATGGCTTATCCTCTCTATCCACAACTTTGGGGTCTGTGTAATAACCGTATGCAAGTTGCGCAAAAGCTCTAGCATCAGTTCCAAATCTAATACCCCTTGGTTTTAATGAATTAAGTCTATTAATTATAAGTTGAGAGTTATCTTTATCTATACCCACTCTTATACATGAGTTATTAGTGCATTGAGCTGTTCTTCCTAGTGGATGATCGCCTTTCCATCCACCAAATTGATAATAATTACAATTTGGATTACATTTTTGCCATGGCTTCATTCCTGGTTTCTTTTTTTCACAGTTACATGCATAATCACCGTTTATTTTCCATAAACTTGAACTATTACCAGTTCTTTTAACCTCAATTTCTCCAGCGTTCCATTCACCAAATCCAAAACGAGCCCCTTGTAATAAAGAACTATCTTGTACCACTGCTCTTATAGCTCTGATCGCACCATCAATCCTACTAAATCTACTAGATCCCATTTCATCAACCCATTTAATTCTGTCTTCGCTAATATTATATTCCTGTAAAGTAATTTTCTCACCAGCAGTCCAAACTCTATCTTCACCAACAAACAAGGCCCTTGTTTTTAACATATTAATTAATGAACTCTCATTTTCATCAGCAGCACCAGAAGGTGTTTGATCACTGTCGTCAGCACCACCAATTATAATACTTTCTGTTAAAGTATTTTTATCACTTGAAATTGTAAGCTTTTGAAGTGAGCTTGAGCTTTCACTTGTCACATACATTACATTTGAGTCCTGAGGATCAATTTCTATCTGAGTGGCTGAGTTATAACTTGAGTCTCCTGTATTATCAAATTTATAAACTGCTCCCTCTAAACTATAATTATTACCCTCTTTTTTTAATTTCGTTCTGTATATAAATCCATTAGCAGATGAATATAAATATTCGCCATTACTATCTATTGTCATTGAGGTAGCATGCTGAAGAGCTTCTCTATATTTGCTATCTAAAGAAAATAATTGAACGTCACCAGTTGTTAAATTCTTTGAATACAATTTTAAATCAAACCTAAAGAATTTATTACTTCTACATTTCTTTCTATTTTTATAATTTGAGCACCATATTTCCATAGATGTAATTAGGAGGTGATCGTTTGTACCAATTGTTCCAATTGTTAAAGCCTTCGGCACTAACTTATCTTTTTTCTTGGTGTGAGTTCTACCTAAATCACTCCCCCATATAACTTCTAAACAGTTTCCATCTGTATCCATTCCGATCACTTTAGCCTCTGGACCTAAAACATATATAGCTTCACCGGTGTGACCTTTTACATTTGATGATTTGGCCATACCTGTAACAGTTGAAAAACCAAAAGGTTGCAAACTTCCTCCCATAAGTTTACAAGAATATTGAGAATTTCCACGAACTGAACCTTTATTATTGTTAAAAGTTCTATCGAGTTCTTCGGAGGCATAATTCATTTTAACAACACCAGCACTATCCATTTGCCCAACAAGAATATCACCGTCATCAAGCAAAATAACATCACCTACCTTTGATAACATATCCCCACCAAAAGGATTTGAATTCATACTTTCAGAGGTATCTAAAAGTATAAGTATATTCGCTGGAATATCTCCTGCTCCAGATCCTGGTGGTAAAGGTTTAGCAATTCCAACTCCAGTAATATTTAAGAGTGAAATTAAAAAGCTAATAAAAATTATTTTAAATTTATTTATCATTAAAAATATGAATAAAAGAATTTCTCATTTGTTATTAATAACTCCTCTGCCAATTTTAATTTTTCCTTTACATAAAGTTTATCATAAATGTAGAGTTTTCCTGCTGCTTTCCAATTAGCTCCTCCATTTGTATCTATAGGGCTTATTTTTTCTACTTCTTGGATTTTAAAATTTTCTTTAACATAATAATAAATCAAATTATTTTCGTTAAAATTTTCCTTCTCATATGTAGAGTTTTTAAATTTAATACCTATTACCTCATCATCTATTACATAAACTTGCATAATCCCACCATTCATCCCACTATCAGGACACACATAATTTGTTTCTTGTTCATAATAATCAAGATAAGTTTCTTCAATTAAGCTATTTTTTTCTAAACCCATATCATTAAATATTTTTTCGACATTATCGCCTATATCAAATTCTAATTCACATTCTCTAGACATTGAATATGAAGTCGACAACAAAAATATCAATATTATCAATTTAAAATTAATATTTTTAATCATAGTTTAATATGGCATAACAACCATTGAAGTTAAAGGGACTATGATGTTCACCCTGGTCATATTTCGGTTGAACATTAAACCGCACCCATATATTTTGTAGGCTGAGCCTTGTCTTCCTACATCAGCGGCCGACTCAGCTTTTACACTACCACCAACAACTGAGCCTCCTTTGTAAGTTGAAAAACCAACATGTTGGATAAAAAATGTATACTTAAACCTTTGTAAATACTCCCTTTCTTGCTCTAATACTCTTGTTTGTTCAGCTGCTGTAAATCCTAAACGAGGAGTATTAAGTTCAATTAAATGATTAGCAGTAACGATTGGACCAACAATATTCCAGAAATCTCCAAGTCTTGGATGATTACTTGGTAACTCATACGCAATTTTTATTGGAGGTGTTGTAGTTTTAAAATTTTTAAAACTTTGCATACATAAGGACATTTTATCATCATCTATTTCAACTGTATTATACATGATCCCTTTCCCCCAATCATTTCTCGCTAAAGTTATTGGTGCACCCTCGACTACAATTTCTCCAAATTCTAAATTATCTTTGTAATCATTAAATTTTGTAAGCCTTGCACTCTTTAACGCAATAATCTCATTTGCTTCATCTTCGGTCTGAGTACAGGTAGCAAGATCTTTACCTTCTAATTCACATCTGTTTCTCCAAGCACTATCAAAGTAATCATCATCTTTGTCATCATAAATAAGATCATCTCTTGAAGAAATCCAATGTCCTAGATAATTATCGGCAATGTATTTTTCACCTTCTATTAAAGCGGTCTCTGCAACATAAAAAGTTTGTTGGTACTCGTCACTTGTGTTGTTATTCTTATGATCTCCAGAGGAAATCACGATTAATGTTCCTCCCATCAAAGACATAACCAGCAAAAGGACTAGTGATAAAACTAAAGCAAAACCTTTTTCAGAATTTTGGTTCATTAAATATCTCCTCCTCCAATATTTCTTGTATGTACAGTTAGAAAAATTGTATCTCTATGAAATTTACTATCAATTTGTTTAGTTCTTTCATTTGTAAAGGATTTTACTACTCTATTGATTTTATTTTTGAAATATCCTTTTTGTGTGGACGATCTAAATGTTAATTTTAAATCTACTGACCTAATGCTCATTATCTTTTCCATATTTGAAGGTTGTGCTTCAACCATCACTCCATTTTGGTCTAGCGCTATAAATTCCATATCCTCTAAATATTCTCTGACTAATTCTGCACGATAACAATCTGCACAGTCATCACTTTCAGAGTCATAAACCCATTTACCCTCTCCCTCACCGGCATCTAATTTTTGGATCCAACTTGATTTAGATCGGTATAATCCATAATATTCTGTCGGATCCTCTTCGTTTGGTCCGTACTCTTTATCAGATGCTCTTTTCATAGGCACAGCATAGTAAGTAATTTTATATCTTTTATAAGGTTGAAGTTTATCGTCTTCTACAAAGTCTCCATAAACAATGTGAATTCTATCGCAACAAAAATCAGTTGGATTGTGTTTTTCAGTTTCTCCAATATCCTCATACGATCCTGGAAGATCAAGATCAGGATTTACTTCGCTGTAACTCAATGTATTCTTATAAATTACTATTGGCGCATGACTGTCTTCAAGATCATATCCTTCTTCAAAACCAGTAATAAATTCTAAATAATCTCTTTTTGGAAAGTCTGGATTAGCATTTGAAAAAGTACCATAATGATACTTAAAGCCTGCCAATCTAATATCTCTCATCATTAGTGTAACAATGTCTCTACCTGATCTACTTATTCCAGCTATATCGCTTACTTTACTGTATGAGTTATTTACTACCGTATAGGTCGTAAACATGGCAGCCATCATAATCGCAGAAATAACCACCCCAATTAGAATTTCGATTAATGTAAATCCAATTATATTATTTTTATTTTTAATTACCAAATCCCTGTAGTTCATTATCATCTCTATCACCCTCTGATGGAAAAAAATCTGAGTAAGTATTTTTAATTTTATAATCTGATTGAAAATATAAAAATTTTCTTTTTTTACCATCATTCATGTTTATTTGAATTCTTCCAACATACATTGCTGCATCATAGATATTAGGATTATATACTTGACAATCCCAAACACACATCTCAAACATATCAACAGTTTTAAAATCTTTTTTGCTTTTGCAACGTATTGATCTATCTTCTCCTATCATACGTGTCCACTTAACCACTTTATTATTCACAACATTTTCGTCTGTTTGAGCTCCTGGTCCATGAATTGGTTTTAAATTATCTTTGTTATAATTGCTGGCGGCTTTTTGATTGCAATTATCAAATTTTAGTGATCCAGGTGTAACTGTCCCAGCTGTATGAGCATGAGTGCTCCAACCTGGGTTAACTGCCAATTCAGGTTCATCTGTCCCGGTAGATGATGAACATTGAGGCATATTTCCTCTTGAAAGTGCCATGTAATATTCTGAAAATTTAAGGCACCTGATGTCGTCGGCATCATTATTAATATAAGCTTTTCCGTCCTTATAAAAAATCTTTTCCTTATCTTCATTATTCAAACCACCTATCGAGTCTTTATAACCAATAAAACCCTCGGCTATCATCGATGATAAGAAGTTTGCTTTGGTTCTTTCACCAGAAGTATTTATTGAAGTTACTGAAAAACTTACCATTTGAAATATAGCTATAAAACCAATTCCTATCAGCGCTGTTGATATTAATGCCTCTATTATAGTCAGACCTTTTTGCTTAATATTTTTCATTTATTGAATTATCCACTTACCTGAATACCATTTCTCTAATTTGACGTTACCAAATCGTGACCAGCTAACAACATAAATAATGCCGCCATCTTCATCGTCATCATCCACTTTCTTTTGTTGAGACTCGTCTCCTTCCCCTTCCACAGCTTGTGTATCACCTGAATCGGTATTATCAACATCTGGATCCTCACAGGTTCCAATATTACGGGAACAAATAAAAATACTTTCAACTACATTATCATTATTTTCAAATTCTAAATCACCACTAAATAAAGAGCCATCTTTTGAAAAGCATACTGCACCATTTGAGACATCGACTTTTATTTCTTCTGTTTGATGAAGTCTGACCTCTGCATTTTGTTTATTTATACCAAAATGATCCCAATAATCTAAACCCTTGTCACCAGTTCTACATAAGTTGTCTCTATCCAAAACCTTTGTCGCTATATTTCCCATAAGCATTCCGTTGGTACTAAAAGATACAATGCCTTCTGAAACAGATACTTCAAATTGTCCAAATCCATATAATCCCCTTTGAACTTGCGAATTGATACTGACTACTATGTCTCTTACTCTTTCTGCTTCACCTTTCACTATTCTATCTTTATTCCAAGAATTAAATTTTGGAATACCTATTGCTGAAATTATTCCTACCAGTGAAAGAACAATTATTACTTCTAAAATTGTAAAGCCGTTAATTTTCTTTGGTGTTGATTGCATCAATTTTTCCTGCTTGAGCTAGATTCTCCAATGATTTTGTCATTGTGATCATTCCATCTTTTACTGCAGTCTGCATGATGCTTGGTATTTGATGAATTTTTGCTTCTCTGATTAAGTTTTGTATTGGAGCATTACATTTCATTACTTCAAAAGCACCAACTCGACCGAGTCCATCTTTGGTTTTTAATAATCTTTGAGTTACAACCATTTTTAAAGATGTTGATAATTGTGCACGTATTTGAGCTTGTTGCTCTGGAGGAAATACGTCAATAATTCTGTTAATTGTATTGGGTGCTCCACTAGTGTGAAGCGTTCCAAATACTAAATGCCCAGTTTCTGCAGCAGTTAAAGCCAAACTTACAGTTTCTAAATCTCTCATCTCACCAACCAATATAACGTCAGGGTCTTCTCTAAGAGCAGCCTTTAATGCGCTTGCAAAGGATTGTGTTTGTTTTCCTACTTCTCTATGAGAGACTATACTTTTTTGGTCGGTATGTATGAATTCTACTGGATCTTCTACTGTTATAATATTAGCAGTTCTTGTTTTATTGATTTCATTAACAATTGCAGCCAGTGTAGTTGATTTTCCAGATCCAGTTGGTCCAGTGACCAATACTAATCCTTTGTGCATATCAATTATATCATAAAGAACATCTGGCAAATCAAATTGACCCATCTCTGGTATTTTGCTTTCTACACGCCTTAATACCGCTGCTGGACCATTTAAGGTTTTATAGAAATTAGCTCTAAATCTTAATCCACTTATAGTAACAGCAGAGTCTAATTCGTGGGTGTCTTGAAATTTTTTAGTTTCATGCTCATTACAATTTGTAGTCATCATATCGATTAGATCCTGTGGTTTAACTACAACATCCTTAACCATTATGATTTCTCCAGTTTGTCTATAAGCAAGTGGAGAGCCTGATCTAATATGAAAATCAGAAATTTTTTTATTGTTTTTGGCTAATTCTTCTAATTTTTCAAACATTTTATTATTTATTCACAGATATTATAAAAAAACAATAATATAGTTTCATCAAATTAACCAGAATAGGTCGTTGTTTGATCTAATTTAAAATATTGATTTGTAATATAGTTTGGCTTGAGCACCAAAGGTCTCTTGGCTTGAATAAAGACCATCTAAATTAATAGAAAATAAACTATTGTCTAAAGGTTGAAATTCATAATCTAATCCAGCAGTGATAGTAATTTCTCTTGATAAATCATCATCTGCTTGATACTCCGCTAATGCATTGTTAACACGAAACTCTTGAGTTTCTTCCATAATTGCTTCTCTGAAATCAGCTAGCCAATTGAAATATAATTTTGATTTATCATCATTTAAAATCAAATATTCATCGCTGAATGCTATTGATGCGTTTATAAAATCCTTTTTTTCCCATTTGTAATAGTGGCTTTCTTCATGTTTAGGAGTGAAGCTGTAACCTATGGAATAACTAAAGTCAGGTGTCACATCATTTAAGAACTTTGTTCCAAAAACAGCATCATAATTAAAATACTCATCCTCTATATCTAAAAATCCGCTAGTGGTTGTGTTTGTAAGAATTCTTCTCGTACTTTTATTTAACGTAACTCCCATGACAAAAAAGGTTTCAGAATTTGAATTAAATTTTGTTTGTTTTTCATCTAACAGCAGACCAGCTGATAAACTAATACGATCTATGTTATGATCTTTAGCAAATTCTTGTCTTCCAGTTTCAATAGATAATATCTGATTTGAGTTTTGCCCAGGTTGAATTATGTTTGCTCCAGCTCTCAAATTATTATGTTCCAGTCTTAAGGATTCTTTTTCTCCTTGTCTTTTTTCAAAAGATGTAAACATCTCTGTCCATGCATCTTCTTGATTTAAATATTGTTCACTTCTTTTAAATTTACTGATTGATTTTCTTAAATTAATTGATTTATGTCCAAGTTGCTCATCTAAAATTTCATTTCCTCCCTGTCCTACTGAACCAACAGAGCCTTTGACTATAATATTCCCATCAAGATCTTCTAAATCATAACTTCCTCCACCGGTGGTATCATAATAATACGATTGTCCCATACCATGGTTTACTTTTATCGTATGACCAGATTCTGTAATGTTAATCTTTCCGATAACAATACCACTATCCTTTAAGATTAATGTTGCTCCAGTAGTTCCTTCATCTGTTGATAGTGTAATTGCATTATGAGATGGACCATCTTTATTTTCAATTTTTCCACTGTTAGTTAAAGTCGCTGAACCACCCATTACAACTACTGCACTTTCTGAAGTATGGTAAATATGTCCACCTTTAAAATTATTTACAGTAACATTGGTGGAGCTATTATCACTTTTAATTGTATTAGTTCCAGCGTTACTAGAGTCAGTTGCAAAAATTGTTCCGTAGTTATTGATAATGATATCGTCGACTACATCACCATCAGCCTCCAACGCAGAGATGGTGTTTGTATTAGCTTGGATAGTACCACCACTATTATTTGTTAAAGTAGCTTTCCGTACATCCTTAAAATTTATTGCTTTAGAACTAGTGGCTTTAATAGTTCCAGAATTTGTAATTCTTAATCGCCCTTTTTCAGAATCAGAGGCTTGAATAGCATTAGAGTTTGTTGCTGAAACTATTGCTCCAGATTCAATAACTATAGTTGTGTTCTCATGATTATTTGTCTTAATGGCGCCAGTAGATCTTTCAAGTGTAAAAGAGCTTTTAACAGTTACATCGGTATCATCATCAGCAATATTCTGTTGCTCGTCTGTGTTTTCAGCTACTTCATTACCTGACCCAGTAATATCTTCTGCATAAACAGAACTACAAAATAATATTGTAAAAAAAAATACTTTTGCAAAGGCTTTTAAAAATTTTTGCATAAACGAAACTTATATTAAATTTAACCTAAATTTTCATCTTTTAAGTTTAATTGAATAACTCTAAATTTACATGTTTTTCCAAATAAATTAGTAATTATTCAATTACTTCTAGCTCCTCAATTATGCTCACAATCTTTTTACCACTTATTACTGCATTAACTCTTGCGCATTCATAATAAGCGAACGAACTTTCTTCTGCTATTTCTTTCATTTCCAAACATTTTGATCTATTTTCCGTATACAAATGTTCTGTTAATTCTGGAGGATTACCTAAATACATCATAAGACCGATGACTTCATCTTCTCTCTCAAAACCTGCTTTCTCCTCTATTTCGGCTACACGATTATCAACACCAATCTCAAAATCTGTAAATGCAACAAAACCTTTGTATGCAACAAAAGCTAAAATCAAATAAAAGACAAACTTAATTTTACTCATTTGGTTTCTTTAAAAACTAAACATACACCATTATTGCAATATCTTTTTCCGGTTGGCAAAGGTCCATCGTCAAAAATGTGTCCGTGATGGGCATTGCAATTTTTACAGTGATACTCTGTTCTTGCATAACCTATTAAATGGTCAGTTTTAGTTTCAAAAACATCTGGCAATGATTGATAAAATGATGGCCAACCTGATCCACTTTCATACTTGGTTTTTGAGTCAAATAATTTTACATCACAATTTGCACAGTGATAACTTCCCTCTCGCTTTTCATTATTTAATTCGCTTGAACCTGGAGGCTCAGTGCCATCTTCAAACATAACTAATTTTTGTTCTGCAGTTAAATTTGAGTTCTTTTTACTCATACTATTAAACTAATTTAGCACACGATTGATGTAAATAAGAATGTAATTCTACAAGCTTTTTTGCGTCTTTATTATACCCACCACCTAAAACACCACAAAGAGGTATTCCTTTAGAAAAAAAGTTTTCGGTAACAATTTCATCTCTTTTTTTAACCCCCTCATCAGAAATTTTTAGTTTTCCAAGTCTATCGTTAAAATGAATATCAACACCTGCGATATAAAAAACAAAATCAAAATTTTCTTCATTTAATTGATTTAAATAAAATTTTAGTATTTTTAAATATTCTTTATCTTCTAAGTCGTTTTCAAGCTCTACATCACAGTCACTAATAGATTTTTTTGCAGGATAATTTGATTTAGAATGCATACTAAAAGTAAAAACATTTCTATTATCTTTAAATATATCTGAATTACCATTTCCTTGATGAACATCTAAATCTATAATTAAAATTTTTCCAGCTAACCCTCTATCTAATAAATATTGTGATGCCACCGCTACATCATTAAAAACACAATAACCAGCACCACCTTGGTAATTTGCATGATGACTACCGCCTGCAGTATTACAAGCTACACCATAATTGATTGCTAACTTAGAAGCTAAAACTGTACCACCAGTTGCTATAAAAGATCTTTGAACTACACTATCCACTAATGGAAATCCTATTTTTTTTACACCAATTTCATCCAAAGTTTTGTTTTTAATATGATTAATATATTCCTCCGAATGAGCTCTCTTTAAAGTTTCTATCGAGCAAGGGTATGGTTTGTGAAATTTTTTTACAATTTTTTTGTTTATTAAATAATCTGCAAGATCACCAAATTTATTTATTGGAAATTTATGATCATCGCCAATTTTTGCAAAATAATCTTTATGATTAACGACTGGTAATTCCATTATTATTCAATGACACGAATTGGTTCACCGTTTACACAAGCCTCCAAAGACTCGATCATTTGACTATAAAAAATTTGATAATTTTCAGCAGTCACATATCCAATATGAGGAGTTAATAATACATTTGGTAAAAATCTGAGTTTATTGTTTTCTGGTAAGGGTTCCTTTTCAAAAACGTCTAAACCAGCTCCAGCTATTTCATTTGTGGATAATGCAATTATTAAATCATCCTCATTTATTATCGGTCCTCTTGAGGTGTTAATCAAAAAAGCAGTTTTTTTCATTTTATCCATTTCTTTAATTGTAATACAGTTTTTGTATCTATCACCCCCTTGGACATGTATAGATAAAAAATCTGAGTTCTTAATTAAATCTTCTTTGCTACAAGGTAAAACTTCTAATTCTTTGCAAGTGTCTAAATTAAGATTTTCGCTCCATGCCATCACTTGCATACCAAATGCTTTTCCAATTTTAGCAACTTGCGATCCAATCTTTCCTAGACCAATTAAACCAAGTATTTTTCCTTTTAATTCTACTCCAATAGTAGTTTGCCAATACCCTTGGTACATATTATCAATTTCCTCTTTTAGATTTCTTGCTAATCCGAGAATTAATGCCCAAGTGAGCTCAGGAACAGAATTTTGATTACTGTCTGTCCCACTAACAATTATTTTTCTTTTTTTTGCAGCCTCAAGATCAATGGACTTATTTGTTAATCCGCTGGTTATTATAAATTTTAATTTAATTAAATTTTCAATTAAATTTTTCGTTACAGGAGTTCTTTCCCTCATAATTAATAGAGCTTCAAAATCAGCTAATTTATCAAGAGCATCTGCTTCATCCTCAAAAGGCTCACTAAAAATTTTGATTTCGTACTTTCCTGCTAATTTTTCAAGATCAACAAATTGTTGAGAGACATTTTGATAGTCGTCTAAGATAGCAACTTTAAGCATTTTTAATTTCCTTATTTGATAAAAATAAACCTAATATAATTAAAATTGCACCAATCAAGTGAAAAAATTTAAATTGCTCATTATAAAATAGTATTGCCATTATGGTGCTAAACAACGGAATTAAAGATAAGAAAATACCTGCTCTATTTGCACCAATGATAGAAACAGCACCTGCCCAACAATAATAAGATCCTATGCTTGGGAAAAGAGCTAAAAATATCAAAGTATAGACTAAATTTATATCGAACTTAATTAATTCTCCATTAGAGTATTCATATAAAAATTGAGGCAATACAGTTATCAAACCGAATGTGCAAATAACATGAACTAAAGTTAATAACGGAAGAGTAAATTTTTTTTTCTTTAAGAGAGTTGAATAAACTCCCCACGTAATAACACCTCCTATCATTATCAAATCGCCTTTATTAAAATTTAGGGAAAACAAAATATCCAACTTAAGTCTGGTAATAATCGCCAGAATACCACACACTGAAATGATAAGCCCTAAAATTTGATACTTATTAGTTTGTTCAACTTTAAATAAAAAACAAAGTAAAATTATTATAGCTGGGATAGCTGTATTAAAAAGAGATGCGTTAATGACTTGGGTATGAATTAAAGATAAGTAAGTAAAAGAATTAAACAAACCAACACTTGTAAAACCTAAAAAAAATAACAAAGGTAAATTATTTAAAATCGTATCTTTATATTTAATTATTTCTTTAAAAGTAAAAGGTAACAATATAATCCAAACAAGTAACCAACGATAAAATACTAAAGTTAAAGGTGGTATCTCGACCAAGAAAGCATACTTGCCAACCATAAAATTACCAGCCCAGAATAAAGTTGCGCATACCAGCATGATATATGCTTTGGTATTTTGCATTTTACTAATTGAATCTGGTTGAGCTATAAGGGGCTAAATTTAAATTGGTGTTTTCTTTAGCTATCATTCCGGAGACAATCTTTCCAGATATTGGACCTAATGTCCATCCTAAATGATGATGACCGAAACAATAGAATACATTTTTATGATTTTTTGATGGACCCATAACAGGTAAAAAATCAGGTAATGTTGGTCTAAATCCTAACCACTCATCTTCATGATCGGGTAAATCTCCCAACATGTACTTAGCATTATTAATCAAATTTTTAATACGAGATTTTGATAAAGGATTTTTCAATCCACCAAACTCGACAGTGCCTACAACTCTTAATCCTTGTTCCATTGGAGTAATTCCAAATCCTCGATTTGAAAAAATAACTGGTCTTTGTAAAAGATGGTCACAATCTTTAAAGTGAACATGATATCCACGCTCAGTATCTAAAGGTATTTTTTCATCTAAATTATCAGTTAATTTTTTTGAAAAGGCTCCACAGGCTATCACCAATTTATCAAATGAAAATTTTTCAGACTCCGTTTTTAAGATTGGTAGTTCATCTTGAAAGTCTATACTTTTAACCTCCGTTTTTTTAAATTGCCCGCCCTTTTTTTGAAATAAATCAAAAAATTTAAGCAGGATTTTTTTTGGATTTCTTGCATGTCTTGCGTAAGGATAATAAACACCAGCATGATAAAAAGGTTTTATATTAGGCTCTAAATCATGAATTTCTTTTTTATTTACAAGTTGTTGCTGAACTCCTAATTCCTTTCTAACATTAATTTCCAATTCTCTGCTTTTTAAATCTTGATCGTTCCAAATATATAAAATTCCTTTGTTTTCAACTAAACCTTCAATATCGACTTCATCAAATAATTCATCATAAGCAGGTAAGGCTAAGTCTAAAATTTGGTGCATATTTTTTGCAGTATGCATCATTTTATTTTTTGTGGTGTTCAATATAAATTTCATAAACCAAGGGATCATTTTTGGAACATAATTCCATTTAAGTGCCAGTGGTCCTGTTGAGCTCATTAGCATAGCGGGAACGTCCAATAAAATATCAGTTCTATTTAAAGACAATGAAGCATAGGGAGAAAAATGACCAGCATTTCCGTAAGATGCTACAGGGCTTCCTGGATTTTCTCGATCAAATATCGTTACATCAAAACCTTTTTTCTGCAAAAATAAAGCATTGGAAATACCTTGAATACCAGCTCCAACTATACCTACCTTAAGTTTATTCATGCAAAGAGTATATAATGAAATATTAATTAAGATTAAGCGACAAATTATACTTATGCAATGGATTGTTGACTATGAGTTTTGGCACTCATCACAATTCCAAATCCTATCATCGTGGCTAACATTGATGAGCCACCATATGACATTATCGGTAAAGGTGAACCTACAATAGGGAGTAGACCTAAAACCATACTCATATTTATTACAACATATATAAAAATTGATGTTCCAAAGCTGTAACAAAATAATTTTGCAAAATAACTTCTAGAAAGCGCACCTATTCTGATAACTCGGTAAATTATTATACTATAAATTAAAAGTAACAAAACTGACCCTATAAAACCAAATTCTTCCGAAAAAAGGGTAAATATAAAATCTGTATGTTTCTCAGGTAGAAATTCTAGATAACTTTGTGTTCCTTTTAGAAAACCTTTACCAGTAAAACCTCCTGATCCAACAGCAATTTTAGATTGGATAATCTGATAACCGGCTCCTAGAGGATCTCTATCTGGATTTAGAAAAGTTAATACTCTAAGTTTTTGATAAGGTTTTAGAAAAGAAATGATAATTGGCAAAGAAATGATTGATAGTAAACAAGAATAAAAAAAATATTTATGATTTAATCCAGCAAACCACAATACAACTATTCCACTTATTGCAATAAGTAATGAAGTACCTAAATCTGGTTGTATAATTACTAAACTCATTGGAACGAATATGATTATTAAGGAAAAACATAGGCTATAAAAAGAGTTAACATGTTGCGCTTTCATTCGATGAAAATATTTTGCTAGACATAAAATAATAAAAATTTTCATCAATTCAGACGGCTGAATATTTAAAAAATATAAATCAATCCATCTTTTAGATCCTGATGCAGTAATACCAAAATTTATAGTCCAAATTAACATTCCTAAAATAACTGCATAAGATAAATAACCAAGAGAGAACCAAAATTTGATGTTGATAAATGAAATCACCAGCATCATTGAAAAGAAAACAACAAATTTTATGAAGTGACTTCTTGTATGAAATAAAACTTCACCCCCGTCAGTAGAATACATTGTTGCAAGACTAATAAATCCAAGAATTAAAAGACATGATAAAAGGATATAATCTAAATTTCCAAATTTTTGGAAAAAACCATTTTTGTTATTAAATCTTCTGTATTGGTACATTAGATATCCAAATATTTTTTGTTATCGTAATTTTTTCTAATTTCGTGTCTATCAATAATCATTTTAAATAATTTTTTAGCTAAAGGAGCTGCAACAGTTCCTCCAGATCCACCATGTTCTATAATTATGCTTAACGCATACCTTGGGCTTTTATAAGGCCCAAATGCTACATATAAAGCATGATCTCTCTCTTCGTAGGGAATTTGAAATGTTTTAAGATCTAACTCACGATCTAGTTCAGTTATTTTCTTTACCTGTGAAGTTCCAGTTTTTCCAGCGAATCGATATTTAGGATCATCCAAACGAGATCTGTAAGAAGTTCCTCTCACTTCATTTGTAGAACTAAACATTGCATCTTGAACAATCTTGATATTTCGAGACTTTTTATATAATGGCGTAAACTTATCTGCATATTGATTGTCATCATTCACCACTATTTTAGGATAAATTTTGTATCCACCATTAGCTATTTGAGCAGTCATTAAACATAATTGTATTGGAGTTGTTTGAATAAATCCTTGGCCAATACCAGTAATTATTGTTTCACCAAGCACCCAATTTCTTCCTAATGCATTTTTTTTCCATTCTGTATTAGGAACTAAACCATTCTTTTCATTATCGAATACATCTTTAAAAACTTTCTGTCCCAGTCCAAATTTTTTTGCAGTAACACTTAATCGATCTACACCTAACCGCCTTGCAACTTCATAAAAATATGTATCACAAGATTGCTTCATTGCTTCTCTTAAATTTACAAATCCGTGTCCTTCTTTTTTCCAACAATGATAAGTCTGCCCGTACAATTCTAATGGATTTTTGTGTCCTCTACATTGAACAGTAAAATCTGGTTTAATAATTTCATTTTCTAAAGCAGATAAGGCAACTATAGGTTTTATGGTTGATCCTGGTGAGTAATTTCCTGATAATGATTTATTTACTAGAGGTTTCATTGGATTGTTTCTTATCAGTTGCCATTCATCTTGGCTTATTCCAAAAACAAAAGAGTTGGGATCAAAGGATGGGGAAGAATGCATTGCAATAATTGCACCTGTATAAATATCCATTACGCATATCGATCCAGCTTTTTCTTTAAGTAACTCATTTGTTAACTCTTGAATTTTTGTATCTATTGTAAGTTTGATTGTTTCTCCCTTATCTCCTTTTTGAAATGCTAATTGACTAATCCTTCTACCATAAGCATTAACCTCATATCGCTCCACAGAATTTGATCCAATTAATTTCTGTTCAAATGATTTTTCTAGACCTGTTTTTCCAACTTTTAATCCAGGTACAAATTTTTCTTTTATATTTTCATTTGTTAAAAGGTCATTTTCATTAGCCTGGCTTACATAACCCAAAACATGAGTGAAATTTTCTTTATAAGGGTAATCTCTTGATATTGAAATGACTGGTTTTACACCATTAAGATCATAAAGGTGATTATTAATTTTAGAAAATTTTTCCCAACTTAAATTATCTGCTACAATTAATGTTTCCCAAGGTTTTATTTCATTCTTTTTTTTTACAATTTTTTTAAATTGTTTATCACTTAATTCCAATAATTCTTTCACACGATAAATTACATATCTAAAATCCTCAACCTCCTCTGGTATGATATGGAGTTGGTAAGCCTCAAAATTTCCAGCAATCGTGTTTCCAAAATAGTCTTGAAATTCTCCTCTAATAGGGGGTAATTTCCATTCTCGAATTCTATTTTTATCAGATAGTGTTAAGTATTTTTTATTCTCTTTAACTTGTAAAAAAAATAATCTACTAACTATTCCACCTAGAATGATAATTTTAGCTGTCGCAAGAATAAACATTCTTCGATTTAATGAATTTAACTTGGTTGCGCTGTCACTTATATTAATATTAATCATCTAAACTTTTTAAATACCTCTTAAAAAATATTGAAAATATTATGTAAAATAAAAACGTAAAAAAATTGTTCACGATAAAAAGTGTAATATCCAATTCATAAGAAAAAAACAAAAATAAAACTGAAAAATTGATTGAATTTATCAAACTAATGATAAACAAAAAATAGAACCAATCTTTTATTAAATTTGGACTAATTGTTATATTTCTTAGGTAAGTGGCAAATATACAAATTAAGATATATGACATAGAACTTATGCCTAAGGGTAAACCCACAACGGTATCATTAAATAACCCTGCTAAAAAAACTAAAAAGTAATCAAATCGCTGATATGCTTTTAAAGCGAAATAAAAAATTAATATAAATGGAAAATTAAATGAAAAATAATCAATGTTTAAATAATTAAAATCAAATTCATTAAATACAGATATAAATAAAGCAAGAATTGGTAACCAAGTGTATATCTTATAAAGTAAATTTTTCTTTTGAAATCTAATCACTTATCTTTCCTTTTCGCATTATACATTTTTTATATTCTTCAGTGCCTACTTTAAAACCAGTGCTAAAGAGTTTTTTTGATTGACATTTTGAACTATAGATTAAATTTAATCTTAAGAATTCTAGCTCTTCTTGGTCTAAATTATGCTGTTGAATAACACTTTTTTGAAACTCATTTTCTGACTTTAATATCTCAATTTGTTTAGTTAAATTGTTAGTTAAAGTATTTAATTCTTTATTTTCCTCTAAAAATTTAGTGTTACTATCCTCTAAAATCTGCAATTCATCACTTATTAAGTCTAATTTTATTTGCTCTGTATTTGAAGAGACTTGTGTTTGATCATTTTCTTCAGTTTCAACAGGTGTTGGGATTAACTCATCAATCTCTGCAAAAACATATTTTAATTGACTAAAATCACTATAAAAGTTGATCAAAATTTTTTCATTTTTATCTTTTAAATCAATCGTTCCAACAGGAATTCCACTTTTGAAAATTGAGCCAGTTCCTGAGGTATATGCAATCCCTTGATCATCGATTTTGTTTATAAGATCATTTTTGATATATTTAATTTCACCTTTTTTATCTCCATTACCAACCACAATTGCTTGAACATTTCCAGGCGTGATAGAAACAGGAATATTTGAATTTAAATCAGTTAACAACAACACTCTTGAATTTGTATAATTTACTTCGATGACCCTTCCTACAAGATAGCTTCGATCATAAATATTTGTTCCAATCTTAATTTTTTCCTTACTACCTTTGTTGATAATAATTGATCTTAAAAAAGGACTTTCGTGATCAACAATTACCTTTGCTAAAATCTTATTAGAAGTAATAGTATAACCATCAATAAGACTTTTGAGTTCTTCATTTTCACTTTTAATAATTTTTGTTGAAATATTTTCAGATTTTAATTGATCTAATTCCTCTTTGGTTTGCTTATATTCTTTATAAAAATTAGTGTATTCATTTAAATTTAAATAAGAAGATTTGATAAAATTTTCTGGGATCGAAACTATAAATGAAGATCGATAAACAATTTCTTTTATTACTGACTTTGCTACAGTTATCGCCTTAAAATTAAAACTAGATAAAACAATGATAACAACTGAAAAAAAGACTAAAGTTAATAAGGAAAATTTTTGTTTTGTACTTTTATTTAAAAAAGCAGATCTAATTGCTATTATAAAATCATCTCTGCTTTCGGCCATCTTTCTTAATATTCAGTCAGCATCGTAGAGAATGTTTGTTCTTGATCCAGAGCTTTACCAGTTCCAATAGCAACACACGACAATGGGTCCTCAGCAATGTGCACTGGCAATCCGGTTTCTTTAGAAAATCTTCTATCTATATTTTTCAATAAAGCTCCACCACCTGTCAAAGTAAGACCCATATCAACAAGGTCTGCTGATAATTCTGGTGGTGTAGCCTCAAGGGCATCTTTAATACCATTAACCATTTCTCTTAAAATACCATCTAATGCCTCTGCTGTATCTTCTTCGGTAATATTGACTTCTTTTGGAGTTCCTGATCTTAAATCTCTACCTTTGACAGCGTAAGTATTATTATTTGATGGAATAGCGGTACCAATTTCTTTTTTAATTTTTTCAGCTGTGCTATCCCCTATCATAAGGTTGTATTCTTTTCTCATATAGTTAACTAGAGCTCCGTCCATAGCATCACCTGCAACTCTTAAAGATTTTGAATATACTAAACCTCCTAATGACATAACAGCAATCTCACTTGTTCCACCACCGATATCAACAACCATTGATCCTGTTGCCTCTGATATTGGTAAACCTGCACCTATCGCTGCAGCTATAGGCTCTTCAATTAATTGAACTCTTCTAGCACCTGCTGCCAAAGCACTGTCTTGAATTGCTTTTCTTTCAACTGGAGTAGAGCCAGTAGGTACACAAATTAATATTCTCGGATTAGCAAATGTTCTACCTTTATGAACTTTTTTAATGAAATGTTTGATCATTTCTTCAGTGACTATAAAATCAGCAATAACACCATCTCTTAAAGGTCGAATTGCACTTATATTTCCAGGTGTTCTTCCCAACATTGTTTTTGCTTCATCTCCTACAGCTAGAACTTGTTTTTTTCCAGTTTGCTCTACAATTGCTACAACAGATGGTTCATTTAAAACTACACCTTGTCCTTTGACTACAACTAATGTATTGGCAGTTCCAAGATCGATTGCCATATCTTGGCTCCATATTTTTTTAACACTATCAAATATTCCCATTATATACTCTCCTTTAATTTCTTCGGTTCGATGTTTTTATATAAAGATTTTTTCTCTCTCTTAATAAGCATTTTGTTTAAAGCATTTAAATAAGCATTTGCTGATGCTACTAAAGTATCTGTGTCAGCTGACTGACCCACTGTAGTTCTATCATTTTCCTCTATCTTTACACTAACTGTTGCTTGTGCATCAGTTCCTTCTGTAACTGCATGAACTTGATAAAGAGATAATTTTACATCATGGGGATAAAGTTCTTTAATACATTTAAATATAGCATCAACTGGACCATCACCAGTTTGAGAAGTTTTTTTAACTTCTCCAAAAACATCCAAAGTCATGTCAGCCCTTTGAGGCTCACCAGTTCCGGCAAATACTTTTAATGATTTTAAGTTAATCGCGTTTATCTTATTATCAATAATTAAACTATCATCGACTAATGCAACAATATCCTCATCGTAAATATGTTTTTTCTTATCCGCTAAAATTTTAAATTTCCCAAAAGCTGCTTGGACAACATCATCTGTGACATCCGCATAACCTAAATCACTTAATTTATCCTTAAATGCATGACGTCCAGAGTGTTTTCCCATTACTAAAGATGTTTTTTTCACACCAACACTTTCTGGTGTCATTATTTCATAGGTCTCTCTATTTTTTAACATTCCATCTTGATGAATTCCCGACTCATGAGCAAAAGCATTCTTTCCAACGATCGCTTTATTAAATTGAACAGGAAAACCTGTAGCATTCGATACAATTTTAGATGCTTTGCTTATTAGTTCAGTTTTAATTCCTGTTTCATAAGGTAATAAATCATCTCTTGTTTTTATCGCCATTACAATTTCTTCAAGTGCTGCATTACCCGCTCTTTCACCTATTCCATTTATAGTACATTCAATTTGTCTAACTCCTGCTGATAAACCTGATAAAGCATTTGCAACTGCTAATCCTAAATCGTTATGACAGTGCGCAGAAAGAATAGCCTTATCAATATTTGGCACATTGTTTTTTATTGATGTAATAGTTTTTGCAAATTCTTCAGGTATTGAATAGCCAACCGTATCAGGAATATTAATTGTTGTTGCACCACATTTAATGGCAAGTTCTATTGTTTTATACATAAATTCTAAATTTGTTCTTGTGCCATCCTCACACGACCACTCAACGTCATCTGTAAATTTTTTAGCATAAGTGACACTTTCTTTTATAGCACCTAAAACTTGTTCATCTGTCATATTAAGTTTATGTTTCATATGAACTGGACTTGTTGAAATAAATGTATGGATACGAAATCTTTTTGCGAATTTTAAAGACTCATGACAAGCGTCTATATCTTTTTTTGTAGCTCTTGCTAACCCACAAGGAATAGAATTCTTTACACTTTTACTGATTGCACTTACAGCCTCAAAGTCACCCGGCGATGATATTGGAAAACCAGCCTCAATTATATCAATTCCCATTTCATCAAAAACTCTTGAAATTTGAATTTTTTCTTCAACGCTCATAGAGGCACCTGGTGATTGTTCACCATCCCTCATAGTTGTATCGAAAATAAATACTTTATCTTTCTCAGCCATATAAATATTTTTAGTGATCGAAATATACAACCTATCGTTTAGATTGCAAAATAAAATAATTATTTTAGCCCAATTTAATCAATATTTACTTCTTATCGCTATCCACTAATTTCTTCTTACCAATCCAAGGCATCATAGCTCTTAGTTTTGTACCAACTGTTTCTATAGAATGTTTTGCTAATTCTTCTCTGGTCTTTAGAAAGTTCTTTTGACCATTTTTACACTCATCCATCCATTGCTTAGTAAACTTTCCAGATTGAATGTCTGCAAGCACTTCTTTCATTCTTTTCTTAGTTTCCTCTTTATTAATAATTCTAGGTCCTGAAACGTACTCACCATACTCCGCTGTATTTGAAATTGAGTAATTCATATTTGCAATCCCACCTTCATAAATAAGATCAACAATTAATTTTACCTCATGTAAGCACTCGAAATATGCCATCTCTGGTTCATATCCAGCCTCAACTAATGTTTCATAACCATTTTTAATTAGTTCTACAAGGCCTCCACAAAGTACTGTTTGTTCACCAAATAAATCTGTTTCACATTCATCTTTGAAAGTGGTTTCAATAATTCCGGATCTTCCTCCTCCAATCGCTGATGCATAAGATAGAGCTAAATCTCTTGCTTTACCTGTACCATCTTGATGTACTGCCATCAAACAAGGAACTCCACCCCCTTTTTCAAATTCACTTCTTACAAGGTGTCCAGGTCCTTTAGGAGCAACCATAAAAACATCTAAATCTTTTCTTGCTTTGATTAAATCATAATGAATATTTAAACCGTGAGCAAAAGCTAAACTTGTACCCTCTTTTATTCTTTGTTCGATATGATTTTTATATATGGTTGCTTGAAGTTCATCAGGAGTTAAAATCATACAAACGTCAGCCCATTCTGCTGCATCAGACAAGTTCATTACCTTCAAACCTTTTGACTCAGCTTTTGCTTTACTTGCTGAACCATCTCTTAAAGCAACGACTACTTCTTTTACCCCGCTATCTTTTAAATTAAGAGCATGAGCATGCCCTTGACTACCATAACCAAAAATAGCAACTTTTTTATCTTTAATTAAGTTTACGTCAGCATCTTTTTCATAGAACATTTTCATTTTTTTCTCCTTTATAAATTTATTTGAATGTTTGAGCACCTCTGGTCATAGCTATTGCCCCAGTTCTAGAAGTGCTTGTAAGACCTAAGGGTTTTAATTTTTTACTCATTTTATCAATTTCTCTTCTTAAAGCAGTTATTTGTACAACCACTGATTTATTTGTTTTGTCTAAAATTACAGGATTAAATTTTTTGCATTCTTTAAGACACTTATCTATCTTTTTTTTCTGTGCAACAATTTTAAGTAATGCCATCTCTTTGAAAATAACATTTTTATCTTCTCTTTTAAAATCTGCAACTTTGTGGACTGGAACTAGTTTTTTCAGCTGAAGTTTAATCTGATCAATAACTTGTGGTGTTCCTGTCGTTACGATGGTTATTCTTGAAATATTTTTTGTTGCATCAACTTCTGCTACTGCAAGGGACTCAATATTATATCCTCTGCCAGAAAATAACCCAACTACTCTTGCCAATACACCAGACTCATTATCAACCCAAACAACAAATATATGAGTATCTAATTTTCCTTTTTTAGTGGGAATACTATATGCTGATTTTGGAGATGACATTAAACTAATGATTTCCCTTTACCGGTAATTTTATTTTCCTCTTTATCATTTGGACCTAAAATCATCTGATTATGAGGCTTTCCGGATGGTATCATTGGAAAACAATTTTCATTAGGATCTACATGACAATCAAATATTACTGGACCGTTATAATCAATCATCTCTTTAATTTTATCATCTAATTCATCTGGATTATCTGCCTTAATACCTTTACATCCATAAGCCTCAGCTAATTTAACAAAGTCAGGTAAGGCTTCAGAATAACTCTCTGAGTAGTTTTTTTCATGTAGAAGTTCCTGCCATTGTCTTACCATTCCCATATACTGATTATTTAAAATAAATATCTTTATGGGCAAATTGTATTGAACTGCTGTAGACATTTCTTGAATCGTCATCAAAACAGATGCTTCACCTGCAATATCGATCACCAATTTATCTGGATGAGCAATTTGAACGCCTACTGCTGCTGGAAGTCCATATCCCATTGTTCCAAGACCTCCTGATGTCATCCATCTATTAGGTTTATTAAATTTATAGTGTTGTGCAGCCCACATTTGATGCTGACCAACTTCAGTTGTGATAAATGTATCTTGATTTTTTGTTAGCTCATATAATCTTTTTACAGCATGCTGAGGCTTAATTTCTTTATCACTATTGATAAATCCCAAAGAGTCTTTCGTTCTCCACTTTTGGATTTGTTCCCACCATTTTGAAATTCTTTGTTTATTCGAGTCTTTTAAACCATTTTGTTTTTTATTTATTTTCTTAATAGCTGACTTTATTACTTCATTAACATCTCCAACTATTGCAAGATCTACTTTAATAATTTTATTGATTGACGATGGATCAATATCGATATGAACTTTTTTTGATTTTGGTGAAAACTCATCGATCTTACCAGTTATTCTATCGTCAAATCTTGCACCAATGTTAATTAACAAATCACAATCATGCATTGCATTATTAGCTTCATAAGTTCCATGCATACCTAGCATTCCAATAAATTGATTATCATCCCCTGGAAATGCCCCTAACCCTTGTAGAGTCGACGTGATTGGAAAACCAATTAATCTAACAAACTCTTTTAAAGTCTCACTAGCCTGAGGCCCAGAATTTATTACTCCGCCCCCAGTGTAAACAACTGGTTTTTTTGCTTTTGAAATCAAATCAATTAATTGATTAATTTCATTTTCAGAAAATTTATTATGTATTTTTCCATTTAATTTTTTTTCTTTTTTAAATTTTGTATAATTAGTTTTTGCAAATTGAATATCTTTAGGAATATCAATTAGTACAGGTCCAGGTCTTCCGGTTGTTGCTACTTTAAAAGCTTCATGCATTACTTTTGGTAATTCTTTAATATCTTTAACTAACCAATTATGTTTTGTACAAGGCCTCGTGATTCCTGTTGTGTCACACTCTTGAAAAGCATCAGTGCCGATTAAATGAGTGGGTACTTGTCCAGAAATGCAAACTAAAGGTATTGAGTCCATATAAGCATCAGTCAATGCTGTAACAACATTAGTTGCACCGGGTCCTGATGTTACTAAAACTACTCCGGGCTTGCCTGATGATCTTGCATACCCCTCTGCTGCATGGCCCGCTCCTTGCTCGTGTCTAACAAGTATATGTTTAATTGATGAATGATTTTTAAGTTCATCATAAATTGGTAAAACTGCTCCACCTGGATAACCAAAAATATATTCAACCTCTTGATCTTCAAGACATTTGAATACAATTTCTGCACCGGTATATAATTTAGACATTCAAGCAATCTAGCTGAAGTTGTGCTTATTGGTCAAGACTAAGTAGAGAATATCTAAATTTTTTTTAAGAGCTTTTCCAAACCAGCTGGATTAACTTTATTCCAATCTTTCATATGTCCTCGAGCCCAGGTGCTCTGTCTTTTGGCATATTGCCTAGTCTTTATTGATATTTTCTCGATTAATTGTTCTGCTTGGATTTTTTTTTGAAGATATTGCTTAATCTCACTAATTCCAATTGCTTTACTGAGGCTTTTATTTTTTGGGACTCTTAGTTTGATAAATCTTTTAACCTCTAAAATTGCACCGAGTTTAATCATATTTTCAGATCTCTTATTTATTCTTTCTATTAAATCTTTTCTTGGAAAATCAATACAAATTTTAAAAAAGTCATTATGACTGTAATCTGATTTAGTGTTTTTGAACCAGCTAATCATAGATTTTTTTGTAAAAGATTTAATTTCATATGCTCTTAAAGATCTTTGCACATCTAAAGAATTGATTCGATCTTTAATTAAAGGATCTATTTCTAGTAACTTTAAAAAAAATTTTTTTTGTCCTATCCTTTTATGTAAATTTCTTACTTTATTTCTAAAATTAATAGGAATTTTTGGAATATTAACTAAACCATCTGTCAAAGCTTTAAAATAAAGACCAGTGCCTCCAACTAATATTGGTGTTTTTTTAATTTTTCTACATTGCAAAATTTTTTCTTTTGCCAATTCAAGCCAATCTCCTGTAGAAAAATTTTTTTTAGCATTTTGAAATCCGTATAAATGATGTTTGATGTTTTGATGATCTTTTTTAAAAGGTCTTGCTGTTAAAACTTTTAATTCTTTATAAACTTGCATGCTATCAGCATTTATGATCTGACCTGAAATTTTTTTTGCTAGTTTAATTGCAAAATTAGATTTTCCTGATGCTGTAGGTCCATAAATTAAAATAATTTTGGATTTTAAATCCATAAATTAATCTAATTTAACGCCTATATATCTCTTCTGATTTTGGCTATTATAGATCACAAGTAAAATAGTCTTCTGGTTACTATTTAAAACTTGTTTTAGTGCTTGATTTAAGTCCTCAACATTCCTTATTTTTTTCTTCTGAGCCTCTAGAATGATGCTATTCGCTTCTATCGAACCAGTTAAAGGACTATCTTTCTCAATACTTGTAATCACTAAACCATTAGTTTGGTTGGGTAAGTTTCTGGTTTTAATATCTTGGTCAGAGAGTTTTCTTACCTTTATTTTCAAATTCTCAATTAAAGTTTCTTTCGGTAATTCTTCTTTTTTTTCCGAGATTTTAAAATCCTCTGATGTCTCCAATCTTCCAAGAGTAATTGTTTTGATAATTTCTTTTTTGTTTCTCCAGATTTTAACTTTTACTTTTTTTCCAACTTCAGTTCTTGCTACAATTATGGGAAGCTCTTTCATTTGCTTTATTTTTTCACCATTAAATTCTAAAATGATATCTCCACTTTTTACCCCAGCTTTTTCAGATGGACTATTTGGTGCAACACTTGCAACCAGAGCTCCTCTTGGTTCATCTAATTTTTCAACATCTGCAATTTCTTTTGTTACATCTTGAATTCTAACTCCAAGCCATCCTCTTTTTGTTTCTCCAAATTCAATTAGTTGATCAATTACAATCTTTGCACTATTTGATGGTATTGAAAAACCAATTCCCACATTTCCACTTCTACCAAGTATTGCCGTGTTAATTCCAATCACATTACCATTCATATCGAATAAAGGGCCACCTGAATTTCCAGAGTTAATAGATGCATCGGTTTGAATATAATCTTCATATCTTGATAATCCAATGGATCGATTTCTTGCAGAAATTATTCCTGAGGTAACTGTGCCACCTAAACCAAATGGATTTCCAATAGCTATAACCCAATCACCTATTCTTGCTTTATCTGAGTCACCAAATCTCACAGGTAAAAACTTTTCTTTTGACTCAATTTTTAGAACAGCAATATCTGAAAGGGGGTCTGCTCCAATAACTTTTGCTTTAAATTTTTTTTCACCATTGACTTGAACAACAATATCCTCTGCTCCTTCAATCACATGATTATTTGTGACTAGTATTCCTTTTTCATCAATAATAAATCCTGAGCCCAGTGCCGAAGATTGTCTTTCTTGAGGTGTTCCAAATTCCTTAAACATATCACCAAATGGTGAGCCTGGTGGAAACTGAAAATTTGGAAATGGATTACTTCTCTCAACAACAGTCTGGGTTGTTGAAATATTCACTACTGAAGGCATTAATTTTTCAGCTAAATCTGCAAACGAATTAGGAATATTTTGAGAATTAGATACTGATGAAAAATTTAACACCAATATTAAAGAGAGAAATATTGCTTTTATTTTCATCATTTTAAATTTTTGCGTAATAAATAATTATAAATCCTATTAAAGCAAAAATTAATCCGCCAGTACGTAATTGACTGTCTTTGATTAACTCAAGCTTTTTCAACATATTCTTCATTTTTGATGGAAATAAGGCATATAAGATTCCCTCAATAAAAAAGAACAGACCAAATGCAATGATCAATTCTTTCATCAAAGTTTACTCTGTTTGTGGTTTTATATTTCCAAAAAATTTAAAGAATTCACTATCAGGAGATAGAATTAGGGATGTCTCTCCACCTATTAAAGCTTTTTCATATGCTTGCATAGCTCTATAAAATGCAAAGAATTCTGGATCTTGTCCAAACGCTGCAGCAAAGATATTATTTCTTTTACCATCTCCTTCACCTTTCATAATCTCAGATTTTTTTTGAGCCTCAGCTAAAATTACAGTTACTTCTTTATCAGCAGTCGATGTAATTGTTACTGCCATTTCAGCACCTCTTGCTCTAAATTCTTTTGCTTCTCTCTCCCTTTCGGTCTGCATTCTTCTAAAAATTGCATCACTGTTAGCTTGGGGAAGATCAGCTCTTTTAATTCTAACATCAACTATTTTTATTCCAAAATTTTCTGCTTCATTATTTACACCTTCTTGAATTAAAGCCATTTGTTTTGTTCTGTCTTCTGAAAGAAGTGTTTGAAGCTCTTGTTGTCCAAGAACGTTCCTAATTCTTGAATTGATAATGGTAGCTAATCTCGATCTTGCAACCCTTTCATTTCCAACTGAAATATAAAACTTAAGAGGATCAACTATTTGAAATCTTGCAAATGCATCAACAATTAATCTCTTTTGATCAGAAGCAATTACCTCTTCTGGCGGTGTGTCCAAATTTAAAATTCTCTTATCTAAAAAGACAACGTTCTGGATAAAAGGAATTTTGAAATTTAAACCAGGTTTTAGAATAATTCTTTTTGGATCTCCAAATTGAAGTACAATTGCCTGGTTAACTTCTTTAACTATAAAAATTGAAAAGAACGCAACTGCTGCTAAAGCAACAATAATTCCAGCTGTAATTTTTCCTGCATTCATATTAATTTGTTACTTTCTTTTTTTGCAATTCAGGTAAAGGTAAGTAAGGTACTACACCTGAACCAGCATTTTTTTCAATAATTACTTTATCAATATCAGCTAAAACTTTTTCCATTGTTTCTAAATACATTCTTTCTTGAGTTACAGATTTAGCATTTTTATATTCGTTATAGATTGCTAAGAACCTGCTGGCTTCACCCTCAGCTTTTGCAACAACTTCTTTCTTATATGCTTCAGCTGCTTGTAAAATTTTTTCTGCTTCCCCTCGTGCTCTTGGGATAACATCGTTTGCATAAGCTTCAGCTTCGTTCTTTGATCTTTCCATATCAGCTCTTGCAGCCTGTACATCTCTAAACGCATCAATTACCTGATCAGGTGGGTCTGCTTTTTGTGTTTGAACTTGTGTAATTTGAATACCACTAGTGTATTCATCTAAAATTTTTTGAATAATTTCTTGAGTATCTGTTTCTATAACTGATCTACCTTCAGTTAAAATAGGTTGAATATCAGATCTAGCAATCACCTCTCTCATTGCCGTCTCTGCCGCTGCTTTAACTGTTCCCTCTGGATCTTGTATTTTAAATAAAAAGTTTCCTGCATCTTTGATAACCCAAAAAACTGAGAAATCGATATTCACAATATTTTCATCTCCAGTTAACATTAGACTTTCTTGAGGAACATCTGCCACTCCACCTTGGGATGTAAAACCACTATCTCTTTCAGATCTAAACCCAATATCAATTCTATTAACTTTTGTGACTTTTGGAGTAAGTACAGATTCTACTGGAAAAGGAATATGATAATTTAATCCTGGCTGAGTTGTTTTTACAAATTTACCAAATCTTAAAACTACTCCTTGTTCATCTGGTAGAACTCTATAAAGACCACTGGCTAACCAAACAAACCCTAAAATAATTAAAACTAAAACTGCTTGCTTACCGCCTGAGGAACTACCCCCTGGTAAAAATTTTTTAATCTTCTCTTGGAATTCTCTTATAATTTTGTCTATGTCCGGTGGAGTTGGACCTCGACCAGAACCATTGCCGCTTCCACCGCTTCCACCTGGGGGAGTTCCCCAAGGACTTCCACCTCCTCGTCTAAAATCATCTGACATACGGCAATCTATATAATGTCTTTATGAGGAAAAACAAGTTAAGATCCTATTATGCCAAAGGAAAAACCAGAATTAAGTGACGCAATGAGAGCTAAAATGGGTAGAAAAATGCCTAGCAAAAATCCAATTAGAGGAACTAAGTTTACCATTGCAATTTCTAGTGCAAAAGGAGGTGTTGGAAAATCTACTTTTGCAACAAACTTAGCTTTGGCCTTAAAAAAAGTTGGATGTAAAGTTGGTTTATTAGATGCGGATATTTATGGTCCATCAATACCTAAAATGTTGGGAATTGATGAAAAACCAAAAAGTGATGGAGAAAAATTAGAACCTATAAATAAATTCGATATTCAGTGTATGTCTATAGGTTTCTTAGCTGATCAACAAACACCGATGATTTGGCGAGGACCGATGGTAACAAGTGCAATTAGAACTTTCACACAAAAAGTTAATTGGAAAAATTTAGATTTTATAATTGTGGATATGCCACCAGGAACTGGAGATACGCAATTAACATTTTCACAAGAAATAAAAATAGATGGAGCTATTATTATTTCTACTCCTCAAGAGGTGGCTTTATTAGATGTAAAAAGAGGGATAAAAATGTTTGATAAACTTGGAGTAAAGATTTTAGGTCTTATTGATAACATGAGTTACTTTAACGGAGATGATGGAAAAAGATACAATATTTTTGGTGATGGAGGAGTAAAAAAAACTGCAGACGAATTTAAAAAAGAATTTTTAGGTGAAATTCCAATTAATCCTGAAGTAGGAAAGTCAAGTGACTTGGGTAAACCACTAGTAGAGGAAAATCCTGATCATGAAATATCAAAAATATATATTAAATTTGCTGAAAAAATAAAATCAAATTATTTTAACCAGTCTAATTGAAAAATTTTTTTTCCTAAATACTTAGCACCCTCAGTCGTGTAATGATATGAGTCGTAAAAAATTTTCCTATTATTTTTTGTTAAAAATTCGCACCTTTTATTTAAATCATCACAAAATAATTTTTCTTTTTTGAATAGAATAATATTTTTTTTATCCGCAATTTGTTTCAATCTCAAATTAGTTTCATTAAATTTGTCTGACATTGTTAGAAAATATTTTTTTTCTAAACTTTTCTTTTCTTCTTGGTCTGGAAGTTTTTTAAATTCCAAGAAAAATTCGTCAACTAAAGTTAAATAATTCTCAAAATAAAATCCAGGTTTTTGACTAAATAATATAACTCTTTTTTTTTTCTTTTTAAGATTGTCAATAATTGTTTCTAACTTGTTTAAATCTATAGGTCTAAATGAAGTGCTAATTAATATAATCTCGGATTCAAAAAGTAGTTTTTTTTCAAGATTACTCATTTTTCGATCACATAACAAGAATTCTTTGAAGACATCTTCTAAACAATTGATTTGAGTATCTAAGATTGAAAATTCAAATTTATCGAATAAACTTTTATTTAAATATAAAGCATTAAAAGTATCTCTACCGTGAGAATTTCCAACAACTAAAATATTTTTTTTATTTTCATACTTAAACTTTGGATTTCCTAGTTCATATTTTAATTCCCTGCTTTCTTTTAAATACTTTTGATAATCAGTGCTAAAATTTTTCGTTGAAGGAAATCTTTTTTGAAAACCATCATTTTTAATTATTACGATTGCTAATACCAAAATAATTGAAATAGCAGTAAAAATAATTCTTAAAAATAAGTGATTTGAAACTTTTTTTTTATCTCTAAAAGGTTTTTCAATAAAATAGTATGAAAAAATTGATAAACCTAAAATTATAATTGCAACGATTGAATATTCGAAAATACCCTGTGCTAATCTATTACTCCTCACAAATGCAAAAATGGGATAATGAAATAAATATAATGAATATGAAATTAAACCGATACTTGTAATAGATTTATTTGATAGTAGCTTAGTAATTACAGCTTCTTTCTTTGCAAACAAAATTATTAGTGCAGTTCCTATTATGGGAATCAATGTTTTAATACTAGGGCTAGGGTTAATTTCATAAAAAATATTGAATGAAATTAAAATAAAAATTAATCCCAAAACACATAATATGTCACTTAATATATTGCTAATTTCTATTGTTTTATTTTTTTGATAAATGAAAATTAAAGAACCAAATAATAATTCCCAAACTCTACTTGGTAAGAAATAAAAATTTAAATTTTGATTTATTACATAAAAGTATTGTGCAAATATTAAACTTGCAAAAGTAATAATTAAAATTGGATTAAATATCTCTTTTTTAAAAAATTTTATAAGAAAAATTAAAACTATAGGAAAAAAAATATAAAATTGTTCCTCGACTGAGAGTGACCATGTATGTAACAAAGGTTTTAATAATCCACTAACAGCTCCATACTCCAGACCAGTTATGTAAAAGAAGAAATTTGATAAAAAACTAATAGTGTATATTATTGATTTTGAATATTCTACAAATGAGTAAGGCATAAGCGAATACCAGGCTAAAGGTAAAGAAATAATTATTGCAAATAATAAGGCAGGCAGAATTCTGCGAGCTCTTCTTAAATAAAAGTTTTGAAAGGAAAATTTTAAATTTTCGTCTGTTTCCTTGATAATGATTCCAGTAATTAAATAACCTGATATTATAAAAAAAATATCTACACCATAGTAACCACCCTGAAATAATAAAGAATTGAAAAAGTGAACTTTGGCATGATAAATTAAAACACCTACAACAGCGATGGCTCTTAGAGCATCAATTTCTGGTCTGTAGGTTAATTTCATGAAAATATTAAAAGGAAATATTAATTTTCTTAAATTATTTTATCTTTAAGATTAAAAGCATCCATCAGTTCATTCCATTCTCTTTTAGACAAACCAGACTCGTCCATAGAAATTTTTTCACCCTTAATAAGTTTTTTAATAATAATTTTTCCTTTTGCTGAAACTTCTGTTCCTCCAACTCTATAATCCATAAAAGCCTCATAAGTTATTGGCACCCATTTTTTGAGTGTATCCAACATTATATCTGCATAAACTCTAATCTCATATTGAGCGTGATGATCCGCTCTTAATCTTAAGAAATTCATAAGATTTAATAAATCTGTTTTCCAGTACCATTGGGTATAAGTATTTAATGTCAAATTCATCCTTGCAAGCTCTCTCGCCAACCCTTTTTTATTTTCATCAATAGTAGATCCATCATATCTCTCATTGAGCATCATTTCATAATTTACATATGTTCTCTCTGCATCATTCTTTAAAAGATTCAAAACTTCATTTGCTTGTTCTCCCTCAAGAACATCTCCTCTACCTTGTCTATTAGATGTTGATTGAGCTGCAAGATTTTCTTTCGATGGCAAATAAAATTCTTTATCTAAAATTGAATATCTTGCAGAATATTCATTTACATTCGCAGTCCTATGTCTAATCCATTGACGAGCAATAAAAATTGGCAGTTTAATATGATATTTAATTTCACACATCTCAAATGGAGTGCTATGCCAATGACGCATTAAGTATTTTATTAACCCTGCATCAGTAGAAACTTGTTTGGTACCTTTGCCATAAGAAACTCTAGCTGATTGAACAATTGAAGTGTCATCTCCCATGTAATCAACAACTCGCACAAAGCCATGATCAAGAGCTGGTAATGCTTCATAAAGAATTTTTTCTAACTCGGGTGAAGTTACTCTTTTAGTTGAATTACTTTGAGATTGTTGATTTTTTATATCTTCTTGTTGTTCTTTAGTTAATTTCATGAATGTTATTGAATCTCTTGAAATTCCTTTTATATTAATAAAGTTGGATTTCCAACTATGACGATAAACGAATTTCGTAATAACCATTGCGGACGTGGGGGCAGTACCCACCACCTCCACCATTTACAACTTATGGGGGTGAACTAGATTCGACGAGTGACTAAAGGCTATTCTTTCGTTCGGAATTGTTCCTCCGTAAAGGGCTAATTTATAATTGCTAACGAAAGTTACGCACTTGCTGCTTAATTAACTTTGTTAATTAGGCAAACGGGGTTCGGGGCACCTGGCAACAGAACGCCCCTTTAAATTATCTATAAAAATAAATTAAATTTTTGAAATAAAGTATACATCGACCGTATCCTCAAAATGGATTCTTCTTTTTCCAGAAAACATTGGGGGTGTATCAGAAAATAAAACAAAAAGATCATTTTTTTTCATTCTTAGAAGAAAATTAGAAATACTCTCGTTAAAAAACATCTGGTTGTTATAAATTGTACAAAACTGTTTACTTAAATTTAAAGGAAAATTTTTTTCACAATTTATATATTGTTTATCCATAACTGGTTCTAGCGGGATATGATTATTAACTGTCAAAAAAATCACAAAATTGTTATCTTTTTTATTGAGTAACATATCCATATTATCCAAAATATCATGATCACAAATCCCACTAAATTTTTGAATACACTCACTTAAACTAAATTTTTTTAAATCTTCGCTAAAATATGATTTATCAAAAAAAGTTTTATATCTCGACCTATTAAAAAACGACTCTTTATAACTATGTATATAAATAAAATTTTTATCTTTAATGTTATTTATCCAACAATTATTTTTTTCCAAAAAAATATTAAGGTCTGTATCTTTAAATTCATCAAAATCGACCTCTTTATCACAAAAGAATTCCATCTCTGAACCCTGGGTTGTTACAGATCTATTCCATTTTTTTTTGAATTTTTTAATATTTAAACTCTCATTATTTAAAACAATTTTTTGGAATAAATTATTTTTAAGCTTTTGATTTCTAAAATTTGGGTAAGATTCGTTTATTATCACATAAATATTATTGAATTTTTTTTGATTAATAAATTTTTCAAAATTCCCAAAATAATTATGTTTTTCTATATTCTCAAGTTTTTTTGAACCTGCGGGAGAACTACCAGAGTAAATAAACGTATATTTTAATGCATTAAACCAATTCTCATTTCTAAAGAAATTGTTTTTTACCATTTGATTGTAATATTTTACATCGTAGGAATAATTTCTTTCAAAATCCGTCCACATATTAGTCACACCTTTTATTCTTTCAATTAAACTATGATGAGAAAGTGATGGATTTATATATGAAAAAATAAATGCAATAATGAAGGATAATAGATAAAATTTTTGAATAATAGTAAATGATTTAAATTTAAAATTAATCTTATATTTTTTTTTCTCAAGATAGTAAATTATTAATGTAGTAAAGACCAAATAATAAATAATACTTATATTTTCGTATAAAACATACCCAACGTAATCATAATTTAAACTAAAAGAATTATTAAAAATTAATTTATAAGAATGAAAATCAAGTCCGTACTGACTTATGAAAGCTGAAACTGTCTCAAAAAAAATAAAAAAATATAATAAATATATATGAATTGAATAAATTAAAGATTGAATAGAGATAAAGCCAAAATCGAAGGAATAAGTGTCCGATAAATAAACTAAAGCTAATATATTTATTAAAAAAACTCTTAAAAAATAGTATTTTAAATTTAATTTCATAATATAATTATATCATTTTACTAATTGGCGATCTGATTACTTTTCTTAAATAATAAATGGTTTTTCAATTCAATTAAATTAGGAATAGTAGTAAAAATCTAGGACATCCACAGCAAAACGCACCTTAAACTATTTTATAAATTTACTTAAATCTGGTTTAAAATAATTAGGACCTTTCATAACTTTACCCTTATCATTATAAATAGGTTTGCCATCATTATCTAATTTACTCATATTTGAATTTTGAACTTCTTCAAAACAATCATCGAGATTTATACCAAATGCATGTCCTGCACCATATGTTACATAGAGAATATCTGTTAGTGCATCAGCTACTTCAACTAAATCTTTTTTATTCATAGCTTCTATTAATTCATCAAGTTCTTCCTTAATAAGACTTACTCTTAATGCGTTGATCTTATCACTACTAAATGATGAACTCTGTTTAACGTCTTGGCCAAAAGTTTTCATAAAAAAGCCTACTTTCTCAAAATTTGTCATTTTGCTCCTATTAGTTGTCTATTTTTTAATATATAAATGTCAGTAAAGTATCAATGAAATTTCGAAAAGAATTTGACAGCATTGGATCAATAAATGTTCCTAATGATAAGTATTGGGGTGCTTCTACACAAAGATCAAAAAAATATTTTGATATTGGAGATTTTTTAGTTCGACCAATTTTAATTAAATCTATAGCAATGATAAAAAAAGCAGCTGCAGTAGTACATTTAAAAGAAAAACAACTTCCTCAAAAGATTTCAAATGCGATAATTGCAGCCTCAAATGAGGTAATCACAGGCAAACTTGATGAACACTTTCCACTAAAGGTTTGGCAAACTGGGTCTGGTACACAGACTAATATGAATGTAAATGAGGTTATTGCTAATAGAGCTATAGAAAAATTGGGAGGAAAAAAAGGCTCAAAGAAACCTGTTCATCCAAATGATCATGTGAATAAATCTCAATCTACTAATGATGTTTTTCCAACTGCAATGCATATCGCTATAGCAATTGAAACAAAAAATAAATTATTGCCATCTCTTAAATTACTAGATCAGGAACTTAAAAAAAAAATTTCAAAATTTCAAAACATAATAAAAGTGGGTAGAACCCATTTGCAGGATGCTACGCCTCTTTCTTTAGGACAAGAATTTTCAGGTTATCATTCTCAAATTAAAGACTGTATTAATAGAATTAGTTTAGCTTTAAATGAAATTTATTCCCTTGCCCAAGGGGGAACTGCTGTAGGAACTGGAATAAATAGTAAAAAAAATTTTGATAAAAAAATAATTAATGAGATTAAAAAAATCACAAAACTTCCGTTCAAACCAACAAGAAATAAATTTGCAGCTCTCGCTGCACATGATGAAATCGTAAATTTTTCAGGTGCTTTAAATACTACTGCAGTTAGCTTGATGAAAATAGCTAATGATATCAGATTTCTTGGTTCTGGCCCAAGAGCGGGTTATGGAGAGTTAATATTGCCGGCAAATGAACCGGGTTCATCAATTATGCCAGGAAAGGTAAACCCTACACAATCAGAGGCTGTCACTATGGTGTGTGTAAAGGTAATAGGTAACCATAACGGAATAACAATGGCAGGATCACATGGACATTTTGAGTTAAATGTATTTAAGCCTTTAATTGCACATAACATTTTACAATCTATCAATCTTTTATCTGACAGTATAAAAAATTTTTCACTTTATTGTATAAAGGGATTAAAAGCTGATGAGACTAAAATTAAAGAATATTTGGATAATTCTTTAATGTTAGTCACGGCGCTTACGCCACATATTGGTTATGATAACTCAGCTAAAATCGCTAAGTTAGCTCTTAAAAATAAAACAACTCTAAAACATGAAGCACTTAAATCTAAACTTATAAGTGAAAAAGATTATAATAAAATTGTGGATCCAAAAAAAATGATCTACCCTGAATAGACTTGGAAGAATTCCTTTATAAAATTTCTTAGAGTAACTTTATTAAAAAAACTTTTATCATCCTTATTGTATTGATTAAGAAATTTATCTATTTTTTTAATAGATTT